>NZ_CP108568.1:4603333-4915416 GCF_036010485.1 Streptomyces sp. NBC_01198 | reverse complement strand
GACCGACCCGTCGACGCTGCTGGAGCGGCTGCGGGCGATGGGGCTTGCGCCGGCGGCGGAGTCCGCCGAGGGGGACGTGCTGATCACCCGGCCCGACGCCCGCCGTACGCCGCCGCGCAGCGCGCCCCTCCCCGTGCCGGACGGGCCGCCCGTCCCCGACCCGGCGCTGCTCGGGCTCGCGGTCAAGGCCATCAGGGCCGGCGACCGTGCGGTGACCGCGGTCCACCGCGCCCCCTCCGACCCGCCCGCCGGCCTCCCCCGCACGCCGGCGGCGGACACGCTGGCGACGATGCAGTCCGCGGTGCTGACCGGGGAGTCGCTCTGGATCGGGTACGTCAACGCGGAGGGCAACGCCACGCAGCGCGTCATCGCACCGGTGCGGGTCGAAGCCGGTTACGTCACCGCGTACGACCACACGGCCGACGAGGTCCGTACGTTCGCGATCCATCGCATCACGGGTGTGGCGGAACTCGCCGAAGACCCGGCCTGACCTTGGCCCATGCCGGGCCTTACCCCACCCCTCGGCCGGTGGGCCGCCCCGCACCGGGCTGCCGCCCGTTCCCCCCGCCCCTGACGGGCGCCGCCTGGCCGCGGAGGGCAACCCCCAAGGGGCGCGAGGAACCGCCCGCGCAACCCACCACCCGCCGATGGTCCGGAGCGGACCGAACAGCCCCTTCGGGCCGGTGACGAACCTCGCCCCGGTGGGGGCTGGTCGCGCAGTTCCCCGCGCCCCTGGGGTGGTGGCGGTCCGTCGCCACACTGCGGCAAGTGGGGGGCTTGTCGCGCAGTTCCTCGCGCCCCTGTGGGCTCGGGTCCTCCGCACAGGGCGAAAGGGCTAGCGCGGCGGATCGTTGCGGGAGCGTTGCCACCAGTGGGTGCGGTGGGGGTGGAGGGCGGAGCCCAGGCGGCGGCCCAGGAGGACGTAGCCGATCAGCGCGCCCAGCGTGTTGAGGATGACGTCGTCGATGTCGAACGCCCGGCCCTCCACCAGCGCACCCTGCGTCGCCTCGATGAGGACCATCACCAGCGCGGTGACGACGGCGACCCGGACAAAGCCGCGGGCGCGGGGGAAGAGCATCGGGAGCAGGACGCCGAAAGGGACGCCGAGCAGGACGTTGCCGCCGATCTGCTTGACCGTGTCGCGCAGGGCGGGCTGGTCGAGGTAGGCGCGGATGGACGCGCCGGGCCGCAGGTTGGTGTGGATGAGCGCGTCGGAGGCCGGTGACGGCACCAGCGTGACCTTCGCCAGCGCCACCGCGAACGCGACCATGCAGACGATGGCCACGGCCAGGACCGCGGCTCGCGCGAGCGTCGGGCCGAGGGTGCGGCGTTGCAGCACCGGCGGCGGGGTCTTACGTTCGCGGGGCCGCGGTCGCGGTCGTGCCGTCGGCGTCGGCTTCGGGGTTGCCCGGGCCTTCGGCTGGGACTTCGGCCGGGGCTTGGCAACCGCCCTCGGCTTCGGCTCCGCCTTGGGGGCGGGCGGGTCCTCGGGCTTCGGCCTGCGCATCCGGTCGAACAGTGCGACTCGGGTCGCCATTGCCGTACCCCCCTCAGTGAACGCCTTCAAGGCGCCGCTTACCCGGGTCCGGCCGCCGTACGCCGGGTGACGGCGTAGGCGGCCGGAAACCGTCTCCCCATCGCGAGGGGGTGGCCGCGATGGTTACCGGGTGTTACTGCGGTGGCAGCGTCAGCCGTGCTGCCCGCGGCGGCGTCGCGCCATGAAGATCAGCGTTCCGCCGGCCCCGAGCACCGCGACCGCCGAGGCGGCGATCCACTCCACCCCGTCGGCACCGGTGTGCGGCAGTCCCGGGGGTGTGGTGGGCGGGTGCGAGGGGTGGTGGTGACCCGGCGGGGTCGTCGGCGGCGTGCTGGTGGGCGGCGTCGTCGGCGGGTGGCTCGGGTGGTGCGTCGGCGGGTGCGACGGGTGGTGCGTGGGCGGGTGGCTCGGGTGGTGCGTCGGCGGCGTCGTGGGAGGCGTCGTCGGGGGCGTCGTCGGCGGGTGGCTCGGGTGGTGCGTCGGCGGGTGCGACGGGTGGTGGTGACCTGGCGGGTGGTGCGGCGGGTGGTGCGGCGGGTGGTGCGGCGGGTGGGACGGGTGGTGCGTCGGCGGCGTCGTCGGCGGGTGCGACGGGTGATGCGTCGGCGGGTGGCTCGGGTGGTGCGTCGGCGGGTGCGACGGGTGGTGGTGACCCGGCGGGTGGTGCGGCGGGTGGGACGGGTGGTGCGTCGGCGGCGTTGTCGGGGGGGTCGCCGGCGGGTGCGACGGGTGGTGGGACGGGTGATGCGAGGGGTGGTGGGGTGGCGGCTGGTGTGGGTGGTGATGCGAAGGGTGGTGCGGGTGGTGATGGGTCGGCGGGGCGTACGTCGGCGGGGTGGTGGGCGGACAGCTGGTCGTCTGGTCCGGCCACGAGGTGTCCGGGCCGGCGTCCTGCCACGAGGCGTCCGGGGCGGTGCCTGGCCATGAGGTGTCAGGACCGGTGGTCTGATCGGAGGGCTGGGAGTGCCCGAAGCCGGAGGACGGCCACCCGTCGCCCGGCCCACTGCCGCCGGCGCCGGCGGATGCGGAGGCGGAGGCGGGGAGCAGCAGGCCGGCCGCGGCCATGACTCCCGCGACGACGACAGCCGAGGAGGCCGCGAGCGCGCGGAACGTCCCCCGCCGGCGCGGCCCGGTGGAGGGATGCGTCTGCTGATGATCCATGGGGGCAGAAAACATCAAATACGACTAATCCCGATGTAAGCCACGGGTAAGAGCGGGCCAATTCCCACGGATGGCGCCGCCGCCCTGCGGCACCCGGGGCACTGGGGAGCGCCCCGCGCCCCGACCGGGCTGCACAAGGCCCCCGGGCTGCGGGCGCCGCGGGGAAGGCCGGGCCGCGTACAATCGTAAGTTCGCCCTCCACCCGGCCCGTCCGGAGGTACCACGCGTGTCCTGCCTGATCGTCCAGAGTGACAAGACCCTCCTGCTCGAGGTCGACCACGAGCAGGCCGACGCCTGCCGCCGAGCCATCGCCCCGTTCGCCGAGCTGGAGCGCGCACCCGAGCACATCCACACCTACCGCCTCACCCCGCTCGGGCTGTGGAACGCCCGGGCCGCGGGGCACGACGCCGAGCAGGTCGTCGACGCGCTCGTCGAATACTCCCGCTACCCGGTGCCGCACGCGCTGCTCGTCGACGTCGCCGAGACCATGGACCGCTACGGGCGGCTGCGGCTCAGCAAGGACCCGGCGCACGGGCTGGTGCTGACCAGCACCGACCGGCCGGTGCTTGAGGAGATCCTGCGCTCCAAGCGGGTCCAGCCGCTGGTCGGCGCGCGGATCGACCAGGACACCGTCGCCGTGCATCCGTCCGAGCGCGGGCAGATCAAGCAGGTGCTGCTCAAGCTGGGCTGGCCGGCCGAGGACTTCGCCGGCTACGTGGACGGCGAGGCGCACCCGATCGAGCTGGCCGAGGACGGCTGGGCGCTGCGGCCCTACCAGAAGCAGGCCGTGGAGGGCTTCTGGCACGGCGGCTCCGGTGTCGTCGTGCTGCCGTGCGGCGCGGGCAAGACGCTGGTCGGGGCCGGCGCGATGGCCGAGGCGAAGGCGACCACGCTGATCCTGGTGACGAACACGGTCTCGGCCCGCCAGTGGAAGCACGAGCTGGTCAAGCGGACCTCGCTCACCGAGGAGGAGATCGGCGAGTACAGCGGTACGCGCAAGGAGATCCGCCCGGTGACCATCGCCACCTACCAGGTGCTGACGACCCGGCGTAAGGGCGTCTATCCGCACCTGGAGCTGTTCGACTCCCGCGACTGGGGCCTGATCGTCTACGACGAGGTGCACCTGCTGCCCGCGCCGGTCTTCAAGTTCACCGCGGACCTCCAGGCGCGCCGGCGGCTGGGGCTGACCGCGACGCTGGTGCGGGAGGACGGCCGCGAGTCGGACGTCTTCTCGCTCATCGGCCCGAAGCGCTTCGACGCGCCCTGGAAGGAGATCGAGGCGCAGGGCTACATCGCGCCCGCCGACTGCGTCGAGGTGCGGGTCAACCTCACCGACGCGGAGCGGCTGGCCTACGCCACGGCCGAGACCGAGGAGAAGTACCGCTACTGCGCGACGACCGAGACCAAGCGCAAGGTCACCGAGGCGCTGGTGGCCAAGCACGCGGGGCAGCAGACGCTGGTCATCGGGCAGTACATCGACCAGCTGGACGAGCTGGGCGAGCATCTGAACGCCCCGGTGATCAAGGGCGAGACGCCGAACGCGCAGCGCGAGAAGCTTTTCGAGGCCTTCCGGCAGGGCGAGTTGTCGGTGCTGGTGGTGTCGAAGGTGGCCAACTTCTCGATCGACCTGCCCGAGGCGACGGTCGCGATCCAGGTCTCGGGCACTTTCGGGTCCCGCCAGGAGGAGGCGCAGCGGCTCGGCCGGGTGCTGCGGCCCAAGGCGGACGGGCACGAGGCCCGCTTCTACTCGGTGGTCGCGCGGGACACCATCGACCAGGACTTCGCCGCCCACCGCCAGCGGTTCCTGGCAGAGCAGGGCTACGCGTACCGGATCGTGGACGCGGACGATCTTCTGACGGGCGCGGACGAGGACAGCTGAGGCGGTCCGCGCGAGGTCGGCGTGCGGGTGGGCGGCCCGCGCGGGGTGGGTTCAGTAGCTTTCCTTGCCGAGCAGCACCACCTCCGCCGCGGCGACGGCGAAGACGCGGAGCGCATGCAAGGCGTTGCCGATCCGGTGCCGTGGGTGTTCGGGAATGGTGTCGTGCACGGTGGCACCGTGCACGGCCGGACCTGGGGTGAGGGTGGTGGAGGCCATGTCTCAACGGTACGAAATCGGACACCCCCGCCGCGTCGGACTGAGGGCGTAAATCTCGCCCCCGGAGATCACCCCCCGGTCGGACCTCCGACCCCTACCCCGGTCTCAGGGTCGTCCCTGAGTCTCCCCCCGGACGCGTAGCGGCAGGTCCGCGCCGCGTCGCCGGGCCGGGGCGCGTCGCTGCGCCGGGGCGCGGATAACCGTTCGCGTCCCCCGCCGCCGGGGCGTAACATCTCCGGTCTTGCCGCCTCCCGGACGCCTCCCGGACGGGAGTGCCGCCGGCCGGACGGAAACCGGTCGGCCTCCTCGCGTACACGTACCCCCGCCGGAGGCGAAGCCGTGCCCTCGCACGCCCCGATCCACGCCCACACCCCCGATCCCCTCCAGCGCGAGCGCGACCACCTGTCGTCGTCCCGGGCCGCACTGCGGGCCATGCGGGAGGACGTCGAGGCGCTCGACATCACCGATGTCACCGGCAACTGGGTGAACGCCAGGATCCTCGCCGGCGAGATCGAGGTCCGTATCAAGGCGCTCGCCGACCTGGTCCACACCCCGCTGTTCTTCGGCCGCCTCGACTACGGCCACGCGCCCGGCACGGAGCTGGCCGAGGGCGCGGAAGGGGAGAGCTTCTACATCGGGCGCCGCCATGTGCACGACGCCGAGGGCGATCCCATGGTGATCGACTGGCGCGCCCCGGTCTCGCAGCCGTTCTACCGCGCCTCGCGCGCCGAGCCGATGGACGTGCGGCTGCGCCGCCGCTTCGGCTACACCGGCGGGGAGCTGACCGCCTACGAGGACGAGCACCTGACGGACCCGGCGGAGGCCGACACGGCGAGCAAGCTGCTGCAGTCGGAGATCGAACGGCCCCGCGTCGGCCCGATGCGGGACATCGTGGCGACGATCCAGCCCGAGCAGGACGAGATCGTCCGTGCCGGGGTCGGCGGCACGGTCTGCGTGCAGGGTGCGCCCGGCACCGGGAAGACGGCGGTGGGCCTGCACCGGGTGGCGTACCTGCTGTACGCGCACCGTGAACGCCTGGCCCGTACGGGCACGTTGGTGATCGGGCCGAACGCCTCCTTCCTGCAGTACATCGAGCAGGTGCTGCCCGCTCTGGGCGAACTCCAGGTCAAGCAGGCCACGGTGGACGACCTGGTGGCCCATGTGCCGCTGCGGGGCGCCGACTCGGCGGGGACCGCCCGCGTCAAGGGCGACGCCCGGATGGCGGAGGTGCTGCGCCGGGCGGTGCGCTCCGGCATCAGGATGCCCACCGAGCCGGTGATGGTGGTCCGGGGGTCCCGGCGCTGGCGGGTGCCGGCCTACGAACTGGCGGAGATCGTCCAGGAGATGGCCGAGCGCGACATCCGCTACGGCGCCGCGCACGACGCGCTGCCGCAGCGGATCGCGCATGCGGTGCTGGTGCAGATGGAGCGGGCGGGCGAGGCGCCCGACGACCGTGTGCAGGACGCGGTGGCACGCAACGCGGCGGTCAAGGGGGCGGTCAAGGCGTGCTGGCCGCCGGTCGATCCGGCGAAGCTGGTGCTGCGGCTGCTGTCGGACCCGGAGTTCCTGGCCGAAGCGGCCGACGGGCTGCTCGACGCGGACGAGCAGAAGGCGATCCTGTGGGAGAAGCCCGCGCGGGGCCTCGCGTCGGCGAAGTGGTCGGCGGCCGACGCCGTGCTGGTCGACGAGGCACGGGACCTGGTGCAGCGCACGGCCTCGCTCGGCCATGTGGTGCTGGACGAGGCGCAGGACCTGTCACCGATGCAGTACCGGGCGGTCGGGCGGCGCTGCTCGACCGGCTCTGCGACCGTCCTGGGTGACATCGCGCAGGGCACCACGCCCTGGGCGACGGCCAGTTGGGCGGAGGCGCTGCGCCACCTCGGCAAACCGGACGCGAGGGTCGAGGAGTTGACCCGCGGCTTCCGCGTGCCGCGCGAGGTCATCGCGTACGCCTCCCGGCTGCTGCCGCAGATCGCCCCCGACCTGGCCCCGGCGTCCTCGGTACGCGAGGCAGGCGGCGACTTCGGCGTACGGGCGGTGCCGGAGGGCGAGTTGGAGGCGGCGGTGGTGGCCGCGTGCCAGGACGCACTGCGGCACGAGGGGTCGATCGGCCTGATCGCGGCGGACCCGCGGATCGCGGCACTGGGCGCGGCGCTGGCCGAGGCCGGGCTGGCGTATCTCCCGCCGGGAGCCGAGACCTCCGCGGAGGCGCGGCTGACGCTGGTGCCGGCGTCGCTCGCGAAGGGCCTGGAATACGACTACGTCGTGCTCGACGAGCCCGCGCGGATCGTGGCCGCCGAGCCCGACGCGCGCACCGGGCTGCGCCGCCTCTACGTCGCCCTGACCCGCGCGGTGTCCGGCCTGTCCGTCCTGCACGCGCAGCCGCTGCCCGCGGCGCTCGCGGACTGAACGCGACGCCGCCCTGACCTGGGCGGTGTCCCGGCGGTTCCGTAGGTGGAGCCGCCGGCCGGCGTCCGGGACCGTTTACGGACGCTGACGCGGGCGAGCCCGTCAGCCCACGGCGACGGGGGTGTCCAGGACGGTGCGCCAGGTCCGTACGGCGTCGGCGTCCACCGGGCCCGCCCAGCCGCCGGCCCTGACCGCGCCGCCGACGTGGAAGGCGTCCAGGCCGGCCGCCCGCAGCTCCGGCACGTGGTCGAGCAGCAGCCCGCCGCCGACCAGCAGCCGCGGCTCGTACCCCGGCTCGCCGCCGCGCGCGGCCTCCGCGCACAGCACGTCCATCCCGGCGGCCACGCCGTCCGCGGACCCGGCGGTCAGATACGTGTCGAGGCCGGGCAGCCCGGCGAGCTGGAGCCGTACGGCGTCCCGGTCGGTGGCGCGGTCGATGGCCCGGTGGAAGGTCCACCGGCAGCCGTCGAGCACGTCCACCAGCGCGTGGACGGCGTCGAGGTCGGCGGCCCCGAGCGGGTCGAGGAAGCCGAGCACGAACTCCTCGGCGCCCTCGGCGCGCAGGCCCTGGGCGGCCTCGCACAGGTCGTCCAGCCGGCTCGGGCCGCCGGCGCTGAAGCCGTCCGAGAGCCGCAGCATCACGCGGAGCGGGATGTCGACGGCGGCGCGGATCGTGCCGAAGGTCGCGCGGGAAGGGGTGAGGCCGTCCGCGGCCATATCGGTGACCAGTTCGAGGCGGTCGGCTCCGCCGGTTTGGGCTGCGACGGCGTCGTCCGGGCCGAGGGCGATCACCTCGAAGATTGGTCTAGACATATGGCCACCTTGCCACATGCCTACGCGGCACGCGACCCCCGGGTGCCCCTTGCCCCCCACGTCCCCCTTCGGCAGGGGCTGCCCACCCCTGGGCCGGGGTTGGGCGGCTCCCTCTCGGCGAGGGGTGCCCATCCGCTGGGCGCGGCGGCTGTGCGGTGCCCCTTCGGGAAGGGGGTGCCCGCGCGTGGCGGTACCCCCAGGCGAAGCGCTGGGGGAGAACGGAGCGACCGGCCGTCGACGGGGTGCACGTCGCCACCGGGCGAAAGGGGCTGTTGCTGTCGCATCCGGACCACCGGCCGGTGGACGGCTGAGCGCGCAGTTCCCCGCGCCCCCAGGTGACTGCCACTTGCGGTGGCATGCGCACGCGGCGCGCCGACCACCCGGTCCGCCGCGGTCGGCAGCCTCCGGCCCGGCCGGACCGTCGCCCTCACCTGCAAGACCACCGGCGAGGACGTCGAGGGCAACTCCCTCTGGTACCGCCTCGATCAGGACCCGGCCGGCTGGGCCACCGCACGCTACATCGACAACCTCGGCCCCGTCCCGGTCTGCCCGGACGCCTAGGACACGGTCACTGGCCGAAGGTGTCGCAACTCGCGGCCTTGCCCGACCTGTACCCCGTGCTGAACCACTGCTGGCGCTGTGCCGCGGAGCCGTGGGTCCAGGTGTCCGGGGTGACCTTGCCCTGGTACTTCTGCTGGATGCGGTCGTCCCCCACGGCGGCGGCCGCGTCCAGGCCCAGGTTGATGTCGGCCTGGGTCAGTTCGGTGATCAGCGGCTTTCCGCTCTTGGGATCCGGGGTGGTGGTGGCGTGGTGGGCCCACACCCCGGCGTAGCAGTCGGCCTGGAGCTCCAGTTTCACCGAGCCGCTGTTCTGGCCCTCGCCGCTGCCCCGGGAGATGGTGCCGCTCAAGTCCTGGATGTGGTGCCCGTATTCGTGCGCGATGACGTAGGCCTCGGCGAAGGGGCCGCCCTTGGCGCCGAATTTGCTGGTGAGCTCGTCGAAGAAGCCGAGGTCCAGGTAGACCTTGTCGTCGGCGGAGCAGTAGAAGGGCCCGACGTCGGACGTCGCGTTCCCGCAGCCGGTGTTCACGCTGCCGGTGAACAGCAGGGTCGGGGCCTGGGTGTACGACTTCCCGCCGGCCTCCTCGGTGTCCTTCCAGAACTCCTGCACGCTGTCGACCACGGCGACGACGCGGCACTCGTCCTTGGTGTTGGCGTCCGCGCCGGTGCGGCAGTTCGCCGCGAGGTCGCCGGAACCGGTGGCGCCGGCGCCCGTACCGGTACCGCTGCTGCTGCTGCTGCTGCTGTCGGAGCTGAACACGCCCGGGTTCACCCCGAAGACCACCGAGGCGATCACCACCAGCAGCCCGACCACCCCACCGCCCACGGTCCTCCCGCCACCGGGGATCCCGCCCAGCGCCCCGCCGCCCCTGTTGTCCTGGACCTCGGAGGTGTCCAGGCCGGCATTGTCGTCGAACTCCATCCGCTGACTCTCCTCAGGCAGCGCGCCGGCCCGCCCAGCGTCGCCCCGCTCGCCTACCCCCTCCCAGGGACCCCATCCGGCACCGGGCCGGTGGCGTAGAACGGGCCGGGTCAAGTGAAGTACGGGCGGCGGGCGTTGGGGCGCTGGACAATGGCGGCGCGGGAGCGGAGCAGCCCGGCGTGCGGGCGCCGACGGCAAGGGAGCAGCGGGATGGCCAGGCAGCGGGTGACCCGGCAGGAGCTGAACCGGCGGAAGTCCGCCCGCGGTTTCGTCGGCCGGACCGAGAAACTGACGATGTTCCGCGACAACCTCGGGCGCAATCCGCAGGACGAGGACTTCCAGTACCTCTTCCACGTGCACGGCAACGCAGGTGTGGGAAAGACGTCGCTGGTCCGGCAGTGGGAGAACGCCGCGCAGGCGCGGGAGGCGCAGACGGTCTACCTCGACGACGACGTGCACGGCCCGCTGGAGGCGATGGAGGCGATCGGCGTCCAGATGGAGCGCCAGGGGCTGCCGCTGCGGGCCTTCCAGGATCTGCTGGCCACCTACCGGCTGCGCCGCCACGAGGCGGAGACCGCTCCCCAGGCGCTCGGCGCGGCCGATCCGAGCGTGCCGGGCCAGGCGTCGGTGACCGGAACCGTCGTGGCCCAAGCGGGAGTTCTCGGCCTGTCCATGCTGCCGGTGCCCGGCGCGGGGGCGCTGGCCGGCGTGCTGGATCCGCAGCAGGTCGCGCAGAGCCTGGACCACAGCGCGGACCGGCTCCGGGCGATGGTCGCCTCCCGGCTGCGCAGCCACGACGACGTCCAGCTCGTCATCTCGCCCCTACGGGTGCTGACTCCGGTGTTCCTCCAGGATCTGGGCAAGGCGGCGGAGCGGCGGCCGTGGGTGGTGTTCTTCTTCGACGTCTTCGAGCGCACCGGGCCGCTGCTGAACGAGTGGCTGTCGGACGTGCTGGTCGGCGAGGAGTACGGGACGCTGCCGCTGAACGTGATCGCGGTGCTCTCCGGCCAGGGCCGGCTCGACGCCCGCCACTGGGCCGACCACCAGCGGCTCATCTGGGACGTGCCGCTGGAGGTCTTCACCCATGCGGAGGCCCGCGAACTGCTGGCCGCCCACGGCATCGTGGACGAGCAGGTCGTCGAGGTCATCGTGCGGCTGACCGGCCGGCTGCCGGTGCTGGTCGATCTGCTCGCGCAGACCCGCCCGCAGGATCCGACCGACGTCGAGGACCCCGCCGACACGGCCGTCGACCGCTTCCTGAAGTGGATCACCGACCCGGCGCGCCGCGACGCCGCCCTCGCCTGCGCGCTGCCGCTGCACCTCGACGAGGACGTCTACCGCGCCGCCGTCCCCGAGGCGGCCGCCGAGCAGTACACGTGGCTGCGCGGGCTGCCCTTCGTGACCGGCCGGGAGGGCCGCGCCCGCTACCACGACGTGGTCCGCACCCCCATGCTCCGCCTGCAGCGCGGCCGTTCTGCCGCCCGGTGGCAGCAGCAGCACCTGCGTCTGGCGGACGCGTACCGCCGCTGGCGGGAGGAGCGCGAACCCGGGGACGACCCGGAGGGCCAGGAGCACCGGCTCAGCGAGGCCTACCATCGCCTGTGCGCCAACCCGGCCACCGGCTGGCCCGCCGCCCTCCCGCACCTCGTGGCAGCCTGCGACCAGGGCATCCCGGTCCTGCGCCGCTGGGCCCAGATCCTCACCCAGGCCGGCCACGACAGCCCGTCCGCCGCGCTGACCAGTTGGGGCAACCGCCTGCAAGTGGCCGCCGGCGACGAGGCGAACGGCACGGTCACCGCCCTCACCCACCTGCTGGCGGCCCCCGAACTGACCCCGGCCGCCCGCGCCCTGGCCCACACCCTGCGCGGCCGCGACCACCGCATGGCGACCCGCTACGACCTGGCCCTCACCGACTACGCGGCAGCCCTCGCCCTCGCCCCCGACCTACCCCGCGCCCACTACGGCCGCGGCGAGACCCACCGCCTGGCCGGCCAGTACGACCAGGCCCTCGCCAGCCTCACCCGGGCAGTCGAACTCGAACCCGACGAGGCCGTGAACATAGCCTGCCGAGGGCTGACCTACTGCGCTCTGGAGCGCTACGACGACGCCCTCACCGACTTCACCGCCGCAATCCAACTCCACCACATCAGCGACTGGCTCGTCGCCAACCGAGGTGAGGCCCACCGCCTCGCCGGAAACTACGACGACGCCCTCACCGACTTCAACCGCGCCATCGAGATCGCCCCCCTATACGCCTGGGCCATCGCCAGCCGAGGACAGACCCACCGCGCGCTGGGTCGCTACGAGGACGCCCTCACCGACCACGACCGCGCCATCCAACTCGACCCCGCCAGCGACTGGATCGTCGCTGCCCGAGGCGAGACCCACCGCCTCGCCGGAAACTACGACGACGCCCTCACCGACTTCAACCGCGCCATCCAACTCAACCCCGCCAGCGACTGGACCATCGCCAGCCGAGGACAGACCTACCGCGCGCTGCAGCGGTACGACGACGCCCTCACCGACTTCAACCGCGCCATCGAACTCAACCCCAACGCCAAGTGGATGATCGGCAGCCGAGGCGAGACCCACCGCCTCGCCGGAAACTACGACGACGCCCTCACCGACTTCGACCGCGCCATCCAACTCAACCCCGCCAGCGACTGGAATATCGCCAGCCGCGGGCGGACCTGCCGCGCCGTCGGACGCTACGAGGAGGCCTTCGCCGAGCTCAGCCGGGCCATCGAGCTCGACGCCGGCGACGCTGCGTACCACGCGGATATGGCGCTCATCCTGCACCTGCTCGGCAGGCCGGAAGAGCCCGATCACTGGCGAACGGCAAGGGAGCTGCTTGCCGCTGAGGCATCGGCCGGAGACTCCCCGGGGGGCCGGGTGCGGGCGCAGTTGATGGCGGTCCACTGCGCCCTGGGCGAGTGGAACGAGGCCGCTGCCGAGCTGGACCGGTTCCTGGCGTGCGGGCCGCGCGTCTGGCACATCCGCGACGCGCTGGACGATCTGGCCGAGCTCGACACCGTGCTGGCGCTGGATCCCGCCGCGCTGGGGCCGCTGCGGCAGAAGCTGCACGACGCGCAGGCGGCACTCAGCTGTCAGCCGTGACGGGCTGCACCAAAGCCGGCCCAGCTGCGTACAGATTACTGCCCCGAGTCGCGTTCTTGCGGAAAAACTCGTTGATTTTGCGGCACCCCTCTGGTGGGATGTCCCGGCCGCCCGCCCGAGCGGGCAGCGGGCACGTACGGGAGGGCGACAGTGGCCGAGCAGGGCACGGCAGAAGGACCGCAGGCGGAGGCACCGCCCGAGACCGCGACCGTGGCGTTGATCGAGGCGGCAGGGCTGCGCAAGGTGCACAGCCCGCGCGGGGAGGGCGCGCCGACCGAGGCGGTGGCGGGGATCGACTTCACCGTGCGGCGCGGCGAGGCGTTCGGCTTTCTCGGGCCGAACGGCGCGGGCAAGTCCACGACGATGCGCATGATCGCCGCCGTCTCGCCGGTATCGGGCGGCCGGCTGCGCGTGCTGGGGATGGACCCGGCGACCCAGGGCCCGGCCATCCGCGCCCGGCTCGGGTCCGTACCGCAGGACGACACGCTCGACACCGAGTTGACCGTGCGGGAGAACCTGCTCGTCTACGGGCGCTACTTCGGCCTGCCACGCGCGGTGATCCGTGAACGCGCCGCCCAGCTGCTGGACTTCGCGCGGCTCGCGGACAAGGCGGACGAGCAGGTGGAGGCGCTGTCCGGCGGGATGCGGCGGCGGCTGACGATCGCCCGCTCGCTGATCAACCGGCCGGAGATCCTGCTGCTCGACGAGCCGACGACCGGCCTCGACCCGCAGGCCAGGCATCTGCTCTGGGAGCGGCTGTTCCGGCTCAAGCAGCAGGGCGTGACGCTGCTGCTGACCACGCACTACATGGACGAGGCCGAGCAGTTGTGCGACCGGATCGTGGTGATGGACCACGGCCGGATCGTCGCCGAGGGCAGCCCGCTCGAACTGATCGCCCGCCATTGCACCCGCGAGGTGCTGGAGTTGCGCTTCCCGCCGGACCGGCAGCAGGAGGTCACCGGCCTGCTCGACGGCATCGGTGACCGCGTCGAAGTGCTGCCCGACCGGCTGCTGGTCTACGCCGACGACGGTGAGGACGCGCTCGCGGCCGTGCACCGTGCGGGAGTCGAGCCGCTGACCGCGCTGGTGCGGCGGGCCGGGCTCGAAGACGTCTTCCTCACCCTCACCGGCCGGACGCTGGTGGACTGAGATGACCACCACCACGGAAACCGCCCCGCCGGCCGCCGACTTGCTCGACTCCCTGGTCGCCCGGGTCCCCGCGCTGCGCGAGTTCGGCTACTGGATGCGCCGCTACCGCCGCATATGGCGCGGCACCGTCGTGATGAGCGTGGCCAACCCGCTGCTCTTCCTGGCCGCGATGGGCGCGGGCCTGGGCAAGCTGGTGGACGCCAACCACAGCGGCTACCTGGCGGGTACGCCCTATCTCGACTTCCTCGCCCCCGGCCTGCTCGCCGCCTCCGCGATGCAGAACGGCTTCATCGAAGGCGCCTTCCCCGTCTTCCAGTCGTCCCGCGCCCGCGGCAACTACCCGGCGGCCGCGGCCACTCCGATGCGACCCGCCGACATCCTCGCGGGGCACCTGCTCTTCGTGGCCTTCCGGGTGCTGCTCAGCGGGCTGCTCTTCCTGGCGGTGGTCGTCGCCTTCGGGGTCGTCGGCCCGCTCCGCGCGCTGCTCACCGCCGGCCCAGTGCTGCTCACCGGGATGGCCTTCGCCGCGCCGCTGATGGCCTGGGCGGTGGCCGTGGAACGGCAGAGCCGCCTCAACGGGCTCTACCGCTTCGTGGTGATGCCGCTCTACATGTTCTCCGGCACGTTCTTCCCGGTGAGCCAACTCCCGCACTGGCTGCGGTCGGTGGCCGCCTGCACGCCGCTCTACCAGGGCGTGCAGCTGACCCGCGCGGCCGCCCTCGGCCACGCACATACCGGTGCCACCGCCGTGCACATCGGCTACCTGCTCGCACTCACCGCCGCCGGAGTCTGGGCGGCCCGCCGGGCCTACGCCCGCCGGCTGAACCGCTGAAAGGACCGCCGTGCTCAGCGCGTTGTGGAGGTCACCGGCCGTGGCGGGCCCCGTCGCCCTGGTCGAACGCAACCTCGTCATCTACCGCCACACCTGGTATCTGCTGCTGGCCGAGATCTTCGAACCGGTGCTGTACCTGCTGTCGATGGGCGTCGGCATCGGTGCGCTCGTCGGCCATGTCCCGGGCCTCGGCGACCCGTCCGTCGGCTACGTCGACTTCGTCGCGCCCGCGCTGCTGGCCACGGCGGCGATGAACGGGGCGATGAACGAGACGACGTTCAACATCTACGGCAAGCTCAAGATGCTGCACACCTACGACTCGATCCTCGCCACCCCGCTGCGGATCCGCGATGTGGCGCTCGGCGAGGTCGCGTGGGCGCTGCTGCGCGGCACCGCCGTCACCGTCGTCTTCGGCGCGGCCATCGCCGCGTTCGGGCTGGTGCACTCGGTCTGGGCGCTGCTGATCCTGCCGGGCGCGCTGCTGATCGCCTTCGCCTTCGCCGCGACGGGGCTGGCAGTCGTCACCTACATCCGCAGCTGGCAGGACTTCCAGCTGGTCCAGCTGGTGATGCTGCCGATGTTCCTCTTCGCGACGACCTTCTACCCGCTCGGCGTGTACGCCCGCCCGGTGCAGGTCGCGGTCGAGTGCCTGCCGCTCTACCAGAGCATCGAGCTGATCCGGGAGCCGTCCCTCGGCGTCATGAACGCCGGGGTCGGCCTCGCCGCGCTGTATCTGCTGGTTTTCGGGGCGGTCGCCCTGGCGGTCGCCTTGCGTCGGCTTGAGCGCACGCTCGTGCCGTAGCCGTGCCCGGGGCGTGCCGTGGTCCCCGCCGCTTCCGGCGCCTGTGTCGACGTGCGTCGCCGTTCCGGCGGCGCACGTGGGATCCGGCCGAGCCGTCGCCACCTCGCGTGGTCACGCCACGCCAGGTACCCCCACCGGCACCACGTTCACCATTCCGCCACAATGGCCCGCATGCCGCACACCAGGGCCGCCGCCCACCCCCGCTACGACGCACTGCTCGCCGAGTGGAACCACCTGCTGCGCCGCTGCCAGGCCGCCACCGACGACGACGGCCCCGACCCTGAGCCGTACGGGCGTGAGCTGCTGGAACGGTGGAGCGAGCCGCAGCGGCGCTACCACACCGTCGACCACCTGGTGGACGTCCTGGCCCGCGCCACCGAACTGACCGCCTACGCCGACGACCCCGACACGGTCGCGCTCGCCGTCTGGTTCCACGACGCCGTCTACCGCCCCGACCGCAGCGAGAACGAAGAGCGCAGCGCCGACCTCGCCCGCCGCGCCCTGTCCGAGGCCGGCGTCCCTGACGACCGCGCGTCCGAGGTCGTCCGCCTGGTGCGCCTCACCATCACCCACGACCCCGCCCTCGGCGACGCCAACGGCGAGGTGCTCTGCGACGCCGACCTCGCCGTCCTCGCCGGCGACCCGTCCTCCTATGCCTCCTACGCCGCCGCCGTCCGCGCCGAATACGCCTTCGTCCCCGACGCCGACTTCCGCGACGGCCGCGCGGCCGTCCTGCGCCAACTCCTCGACCTGCCCGAGCTGTTCCGCACTCCGTACGGCCAGGAGCACTGGGAACGCACCGCCCGCCGCAACCTCACGACCGAGCTGGAACTGCTGGAGGCGTAGCCGCCGGGGCGCGGGCGGGGGACGTATTCACCCATTCACGCCACACATTGCGTAGTACGCGCTACTGTCGGCCAGGGTGCGGGTCCCCCACGCCCCTTGAACGCACGGGAGTCACGAGATGGCCGAACGCAAGCCTTCCTCTGCGAAGAAGCTCGACCCCGCACAGTCGCCGCGCGCCATGTACGGCGCCGAGTTGCGCTACCAGCGCGAGCGCGCCGGGCTCAGCCAGGCCGCCCTGGGCGAGAAGCTGTTCGTGGGGCACTCGCTGATCGCGAAGATGGAATCCGGCGAGCGGCGCGTCCAGCCGGACATGGCGGAGCAGCTTGACCGCGTCCTGGACGCGGGAGGTTTCTTCGTGCGGAACATGGCCGCTGCCCGGGCCACGCCGTATCCCGAACACTTCGCCGACGTAGTCGAGTTGGAGGCCGACACGACGGGCATCCGGCAATGGGAGCCCCTGCTGGTCCCCGGCCTGCTCCAGACCGAGGCCTACGCGATGGCCGTCATCCGCGCCTACGACCCGGTACTCGCCCACGAGTTGGTACAGGAGAGGCTGGCTGCCCGGCTGGTCAGGGCACGCATCTTCGACAGCGCGACCCGACCGCTCTACTGGGCCATCGTGGACGAGGCTGCGATCCGCTGCCCGGTGGGCGGCCAAGCCGTCATGGCCGCACAGCTCCGTCACGTTGCCGCGATGATCCACCGCAACCGGATCATCTTCCAGGTCCTGCCGTTCAGTGCGGGCGCGCATCCAGGAATGGACGGCCCGCTCAAGCTGATGGCGTTCGAGGACGACGCCCCGATGGCATACCTCCCCGGCGCGGAAACCGGCATGCTCGTGGACGATCCGGCAACCGTCAAACGCCTCTCCCTGGCATACGATCTGCTCGGAGCGGCGGCCCTGCCGCCGGAAGCTTCCCTGACTTTCATCGAAGCGGTAGCCGAGGAGTACGAGCATGGACCCGAAGTACAGGCTGGCGGCGGTCACATGGCGTAAGAGCACGTACAGCGGCGGCAGCGGCGGGGAATGCATCGAGGCCAGCGACAGCCTGACCAGCGCCAGTTGGCGCAAGAGCACTTACAGCGGCGGCGACGGCGGCAACTGCGTCGAGGTCGCCGCCAACCTCCCCGGCGTCATCCCCGTCAGGGACAGCAAGGACCCCCAGGGTCCCGCCCTGGCCTTCACGCCCGCCGCGTGGACCGCGTTCGTGGATGCCGCCGCCAGGGGCGAATTCCCCACCGCCTGAGACCGCCTCGGGAACCGCCCGGTGGCGATCAGGCCGGCGCAGGCCACAGCGGGGACAAGATCTGCCGTCGGCATGGCTCGGCGCAATACTTGAATTGTGGGTGCCTGGCGTACTGAGTGGGACCACGTTGTTACGAGGCCATGGGGCCGCGCAACAGTAACGATACCGCTTGCGATCATCGCGGTGATCAGCGTGGTGGACATGATGTCCTCGACGGCCATCCACCTCGGACCGCTCGTCGCGCTGGCCCCTGCCCTCGCCGCCGCCTTCGCCGGGCCGCGGATGACCGCGCTCATCGGGCTGGTGGCGATCGGCGCCCAGGAACTCGTCGACGGGTTCAACGGACTGGGCATGGCCAACCACGTGGCGCAGTTCGCGGCCCTGGCAGGCCTCTGTGCTGCGATGGTCGCAACCAGTTACGTGCGGGAGCGCCGGAGCTGGCAGCTCACCCGCTTGCGGTCGGTGGCCGACGCGGCACAGAGATGCATCCTGCGGCCTCCGCCGGATGAGATGGGTCCGCTGCGGCTGGGATGGCTGTATCTGGCCGCCGAGGACGAGGCCAGGATCGGGGGCGATCTCTTCGCCACCGCCCGAGGGCCCGATCCCTGCACCCGGGTGATCATGGGCGACGTCCGGGGGAAAGGGGTGGGCGCGATAGGTGAGGTGTCGGTTGTCCTGGGAGCCTTCAGGGAAGGCGCCCACCGCTGTCATAGCCTGCCTGATCTCGTCGCGGCGATGGAGGAGAGCGTCAGCCGGGACATCGAGGACGTCGCCGATGTCGAGGTCGATCTCGGCGAGCACTTCATCACCGCGCTCATGCTGGAGATCCCCGATGACGACCACTCCGCCGATGTGATCAACTGCGGGCACCCGCCGCCCCTGCTGATCCGTCGGAGCCAGGTCACCACCGTCGACTTCGAGCACTCCTCGCCACCGCTGGGAATGGTCGGGCTGCCCACTGCGGGCCCGCACATCGACTCGATCGGCTTCGTGCCGGGCGACATCCTGCTGCTCTACACCGACGGCGTCATCGAGGCCCGTTCGCCGAGCGGGCAGTTCTACCCTCTCGCCGAGCGCCTGGACTCCTTCTCCGGGTCCACCCCCGACACCCTGCTGCGGGAGATCCAGAGCGACCTGATCAGCCACGTGGGAAAGGAACCAGGCGATGACGTCGCCCTCCTGGCGATCCAGCGCCTCCCGGCCGGGAAAGAGCACGGACGGCACACCGGCGCGTAGCCGCCACTGAGGTGCGCGCCTCCGATGCCGGGGGTCAGCCGGCGCCCGGGGCGTGTTTGCGGCGGCGCAGGCCGGCCTCGGTGAGGCGGTGGACGAGCTCCTTGCTGCCGACGGGCAGGGCGCCGAGGCGCACCGCGTCGGCGTAGCGCTCGGACGGGATGTCGTAGTGGTCGCGCTCGAAGGCGCGGGGCGGGGCGCCGAGGTCGGCGGCGAAGGCGTGGAGCTCCGCGTAGGACGTGTCCGAGACCAGGTGGGACCACAGGCGGCCGTGGCCCGGCCACGTCGGCGGGTCGACGTAGACGCTCATCGGGACGACCCCAGCGCGCCGACCGGGGCGACGGCCTCGCCGCGCGCCTCGCAGACCCAGTGCGGGTCCTCGCCGAGTTCTGGCTCGACGGCCAGCGCGTGGTCGTCCTCGCAGTGCGGGCACAGCGGCCAGCGGCCGTAGGTCTCCAGCAGGGCGTCCTGGACGTCCTGCGCGACGAGCCCGGGGACGAAGGCGGCGCCGTCCGGCCACTGGTCGAGCCACCAGCGGCGTTCCGCGACGGCGTCCTCCACGAGGGACACGACGGCGGGGCCCGCGATGTCGCGGGCGGTCAGGTCGGCGAGTACGAGGGCGCGGGCGCTGTGCAGCACCGCCTCTGCGGGGTCTTCCATGTGACCCATTGTCCCAGGGCTCCCCCCGCGCCGGGGGCCCCGGACCCCAGCACCCGCACCAGGCCCGGGGGCCGCCCCCAGACCGCGCCAGGCGGCTGTCCCCAGCCCCCGCCGTCGCGTGCGACGCCACCCCCCAGGGGCGCGTGGGGGTACCCCCAGGCGAAGCGCTGGGGGAGAACGGAGCGCTCAGCCCCCACCGGGCGCGCGGGTCGTCACCGACCCAAAGGGGCAATTGCTGTCGAAGACGGACCACCAGCCGGTGGTCGGCTGAGCGCGCAGTTCCCCGCGCCCCTGATGGGCACCCCCAGCGGCAGCTGCACCCTCGGAGCCGAGGCCCCCTCGCGGGGCGCGAGGTCGCCCCCCGGGCCGGAGCCGCCACCCTCCCGGGGGCGGGGGTTGATTCCTCAGTCCGGGCCGGAGGCCGGTGGTGCTGGAAAGTGCCTTGACGGTGGGCAGGGGTGAAAATACCTTTCATCGGGTGACCCACAGCGTGAAGGAAAATTTCCCCCCGAGCGTCCGCCCCCTCCGCGGCGCCGCGGACGCGCCCGTCATACCTGTCACGCCCCCCGACCCCGGGGCACTCGCCGCGAAGGTGCGGACGCTCGCGCCGTCCATGACGCGGTCGATGCAGCGCGTCGCGGAAACAGTCGCCGGGGATCCGGCGGGGTGCGCGCAGCAGACCGTGACTGCGCTGGCGATACGGACCGGCACGAGTGAGGCCACCGTCGTCAGGACCGCGCGGCTGCTGGGGTATCCCGGGTATCGGGACCTGCGGCTCGCGCTGGCCGCGCTCGCCGCGCAGCAGGCGGCCGGGGTGCCGCCGGCGGTCACCGCGGACATCGCCGTGGACGATCCGCTCGCCGACGTCGTCGCCAAGCTCGCACTGGAGGAGCAGCAGACCCTCGCCGACACCGCCGCGCAGCTGGACATGGCGCAGCTGGAGGCGGCGGTGGCCGCGCTGGCGGTGGCGCGCCGCACGGATGTGTACGGGATCGCCGCGTCCGGGCTCGTCGGCCAGGACCTGGCGCAGAAGCTGCTGCGGATCGGGCTGATCGCGCACGCGCACGCGGACCCGCACCTGGCGGTGACCAACGCCGTGCAGCTGCGGCCCGGCGATGTCGCCGTCGCGATCACCCACTCGGGCAACACGCACGACGTGATCGAGCCACTGCGGGCCGCCTTCGACCGCGGGGCGACGACCATCGCGCTGACCGGCCGTCCCGACGGCCCCGTCACCCAGTGGGCGGACATCGTGCTGACGACGTCGAGCTCGCGGGAGAGCGAGCTGCGGCCGGCCGCGATGTCGAGCAGGACCAGCCAGTTGCTGCTGGTGGACTGCCTGTTCGTGGGGGTCGCGCAGCGCACGTACGAGTCCACCGCACCGGCGCTGGCGGCGTCGTACGAGGCTCTGGCACACCGCCACCGGCCCCGCGCCGCTCGTGGCTGATATTCGCCCTGAGATAATGCGCTGAACCCATTTTCCGCGACCCCACCGCCACCACCCGCCTCTGAGTCCCCACCGCTCACCGGCCAGGAGGACGCCTGGCCGGCCCATCCCCCCATGCCCGCACCTGACCACTGCGAGAAGGATGAACGAGCCGCATATGCCCCAGTACACCGAGCTGCGCCGCGAGCTCGACACGTTGACCACCGAGGCGTTCCGGCCGGAGCTCGCCGAGATCGACCGGATGCCCACCCTGGAGATCGCGCGCACGATGAACGGTGAGGACGCCACCGTTCCCGCCGCCGTCGCCGCCCAACTGCCCCGGATCGCCGCCGCGATCGACGGCATCGCCGACCGGATGGCCCGCGGCGGCCGGCTCGTCTACGCGGGTGCCGGCACGGCGGGCCGGCTCGGCGTGCTGGATGCCAGCGAGTGCCCGCCGACCTTCAACACCACGCCGGGGCGGGAGGTCGTCGGCCTGATCGCGGGCGGGCCGACCGCGATGATCACCTCGATCGAGGGCGCCGAGGACAGCAAGGAGCTGGCCGCCGAGGACCTGGACGCGCTCGGGCTGACCGACGCCGACACCGTTGTCGGCGTCTCCGCGTCGGGGCGGACCCCTTACGCCGTCGGCGCCGTCGAGCACGCCCGTGCGCTGGGGGCGCTGACCGTGGGGCTGTCCTGCAACGCCGACTCGCCGCTGGCCGCCGCCGCCGACCACGGCATCGAGGTCGTCGTCGGCCCCGAGCTGGTCGTCGGGTCCACCCGGCTCAAGGCGGGCACCGCGCAGAAGCTGGTGCTCAACATGCTCTCGACCATCACCATGATCCGGCTCGGCAAGACCTACGGGAATCTGATGGTGGACGTGCGGGCGTCCAACGAGAAGCTGCGGGCCCGCTCGCGGCGGATCGTGTCGCTGGCCACCGGCGCGGACGAGCTGGCCATCGAGCGGGCGCTGACCGCCACCGACGGCGAGGTCAAGCCGGCCATCCTCACCCTGCTGGCCGAGGTCGACGCCCCGACCGCGGCCCGGCTGCTGACCGAGTCCGGCGGCCACCTCCGCAAGGCCCTGGAGTCCACCGGGAGCTGACCCCCCGTCCGGGCGAGGAACCCCCTCCGCCGGTCGTGCGTCCAACGGCCACACCGGACGAGGGGGGACCAGCCGTGAACGTGACACGACGGCGAAGAGCGGCCGCGACGGCCGCCGTACTGCTGCCGGCGCTGCTGCTGGCGCTGGGCGGCTGCTCGGGCGCCGCGGGGGCGGGGGCGGGCGCGGACTGCGCCTGGGAGCTGCACTACGGCGGGGCGCTGTACCTGCGGGCGCCGGGCGACGCCGCGGCCAAGACCGTGCCGCACCACGGCAGCCCGCTCGGGACGGGCTACTTCGAGGGCTGCCAGGACGGCGGCGGGCCGGAGAACCGGACGGACGTGAACGTCTACCCGGTCGCCGGGGTCGACCCGGCGCTCGCGGTGATGACCGAGGACGACGTCATCGGCGTCACCGACCCGGACCACGTCCCCGCGCCACTCGCGCTGCCCGCCAGCTGACCCGGGCGGCGTACGATCGGCGGCACGACAAGGCGGCGCCCCCTTCCCGTGGTAGGGGGAAGGGGGCGCCGCCTCGCGTGCTGGACGGTGATCCCTGGCGGGATCAGAAGTCCATGTCACCGCCGGGCATGCCACCCGGGGCGGCAGCGGACGCCTTCTCGGGCTTGTCCGCGATGACGGCCTCGGTGGTGAGGAAGAGCGCGGCGATGGACGCCGCGTTCTGCAGCGCCGAGCGGGTGACCTTCGCCGGGTCGATGATGCCCTCGGCGATCATGTCGACGTACTCGCCGGTCGCGGCGTTCAGGCCGTGGCCGATCGGCAGGTTGCGCACCTTCTCGACGATGACGCCGCCCTCGAGACCGCCGTTGATGGCGATCTGCTTGAGCGGGGCCTCCAGCGCGAGCTTCACGGCGTTGGCACCGGTCGCCTCGTCGCCTTCGAGCTCCAGCTTCTCGAACACCGCGGAGGCCTGCAGCAGGGCCACGCCACCACCGGCGACGATGCCCTCCTCGACGGCGGCCTTCGCGTTGCGCACCGCGTCCTCGATGCGGTGCTTGCGCTCCTTGAGCTCGACCTCGGTGGCGGCACCGGCCTTGATGACGGCCACGCCGCCGGCCAGCTTCGCCAGACGCTCCTGGAGCTTCTCGCGGTCGTAGTCCGAGTCGCTGTTGTCGATCTCGGCACGGATCTGGTTGACCCGGCCGGCGACCTGGTCGGTGTCGCCCGAGCCGTCCACGATGGTCGTCTCGTCCTTGGTGATGACGACCTTGCGGGCGCGGCCGAGCAGGTCGAGCCCGGCGTTCTCCAGCTTGAGGCCGACCTCCTCGGAGATGACCGTGCCACCGGTGAGGATGGCGATGTCACCGAGCATGGCCTTGCGGCGGTCGCCGAAGCCCGGGGCCTTGACGGCGACGGACTTGAAGGTGCCGCGGATCTTGTTGACGACCAGCGTCGACAGCGCCTCGCCCTCGACGTCCTCGGCGATGATCAGCAGCGGCTTGCCCGACTGCATGACCTTCTCCAGCAGCGGGAGCAGGTCCTTCACCGCGGAGACCTTGGAGTTGACGATCAGGATGTACGGGTCGTCGAGCGACGCCTCCATACGCTCCAGGTCGGTGGCGAAGTACGCCGAGATGAAGCCCTTGTCGAAGCGCATGCCCTCGGTGAGCTCGAGTTCGAGACCGAAGGTCTGCGACTCCTCGACGGTGATGACGCCTTCCTTGCCGACCTTGTCCATCGCCTCGGCGATGAGCTCGCCGATCTGCGTGTCGGCGGCGGAGATGGAGGCGGTCGAAGCGATCTGCTCCTTGGTCTCCACGTCCTTGGCCTGCTCGAGCAGGGCGGCGGACACGGCCTCGACGGCCTTCTCGATGCCGCGCTTGAGGGCCATCGGGTTGGCGCCGGCGGCGACGTTGCGCAGGCCTTCCTTGACCAGGGCCTGGGCCAGGACCGTCGCGGTCGTCGTGCCGTCACCGGCGACGTCGTCCGTCTTCTTCGCGACTTCCTTGACCAGCTCGGCGCCGATCTTCTCGTACGGGTCCTCCAGCTCGATCTCCTTGGCGATGGAGACACCATCGTTGGTGATCGTGGGGGCGCCCCACTTCTTCTCAAGGACGACGTTCCGGCCCTTGGGACCGAGGGTGACCTTAACGGCGTCGGCGAGCTGGTTCATCCCGCGCTCAAGGCCGCGCCGCGCCTCCTCATCGAACGCGATGATCTTAGCCATGTGAAGTGTCCTCCGCGGACTGGGGGTTCCCCCACCGAGGCGGGGGGCGGTGGATCGGACCGTGTTGGCGCCCGCGACGGACGGCCTGCCGGCCGCCGGTTCCTTCCCGACGTCCGGGCGGGCCTCACCGACCCGGTCCAAGTGGCACTCTCACTCGTAGAGTGCTAACGCCAATGATTAGCACTCACCCTCTGCGAGTGCAAGCGCCTCGGGGTCCCTGACCCCCGGGCGCGGAGGTTCCGACACCGCCCCCTCGGCAGGGGGTTGCCCTCCCCCGAGGCGCGGGGGGTTGCGCGCTTCCCTCTCGGCGAGGGGTGCATCCGCTGGCCGCGGGGGCTGTGCGGTACCCCTTCGGCAAGGGGGTGCCCGACAGGGGCGGGGGAACTGCGCGCTCAGCCGACCACCGGCCGGTGGTCCGTCTTCGACAGCAACAGCCCCTTTGGGGCGGTGACGACCCGCGCCCCCGGTGGGGGCTGGTCGCGCAGTTCCCCGCGCCCCTGAGGGGCCAGCTCCCGCGCAGGGGAGCCCGGGGGCGGCGGGGAGGTCGGGAGGGGTGCCCGGGGAAAGGTGAAGGGCCACCCCTGGTGGGGTGGCCCTTCGTGGTGGCGTCGCGTCGGTGGCCGAACGCGCCCGAGCCGATCAGCCGGCCAGCCGGACCATGTCCGCCTGCGGCCCCTTCTGACCCTGCGAGATCTCGAACTCGACTCGCTGGCCTTCTTCGAGGGTGCGGTATCCGTCCATCTGTATCGCGCTGTAGTGGACGAAGACATCCGCACCACCGTCGACCGCGATGAAGCCGTAGCCCTTCTCCGCGTTGAACCACTTGACGGTGCCCTGAGCCATTCCTAACTCCCCTATTACTGGCCCTATCGCGGCCCCGCGCTCCGCGGGCCCGGGTCAGACCTCACCCCCGCAGGGGGTGTGCGCCGGAACGCGTCGACCGCCGCTGAATGTATCTGCACGGATGCCGTCTGCAACAGGTCAATTGGACGAGAATTCTGGGTGCGACCGATCCGAAATACCCTAGGAAAAAATGATAATGCAGGGCAACTCGGACCGGACATAAAGGGTGTTGCGGGCTTTTCGCCGGCGACTTTGGCGATAAATCGCCGCAACCGCTGCACACCGGTGTCCGGGAGTTGCCACATGCCCCTGGCAACTGTACAGCGGTTCAACTACCGCCCCACATGCGGGCGCCCCACCCGGGGACGAAAGCAGTTCCCGGGTGGGGCGCAAGTTAAACGTCGGAGCCTCTGCGGATTCCCGTCAGATCGGGTACGGTGCCGGCTCAGCCGCCCGCGACGGCGGGAATGATCGAGACGCTGGCACCCTCGGGGACCACCGTGGCAAGACCCTCGGAAAAGCGGACATCGTCATCGTTGACATACACGTTCACGAAACGACGGAGTTTTCCGGTGTCGTCGAGAACCCGCGCGGAAATACCCGCATGATTCTTTTCCAGCGACTCGATCACCGCGGCCAGCGTCGCGCCCTCGGCCTGGACCTCGGCCTGGCCGCCGGTGTAGGTGCGGAGAATGGTGGGGATACGGACGGAAGCACTCATGCGAGGCCAGCCTCTCGGAAAGCGGCAACGGTGGGACGGATGGTCGCGGTCGGCCCGGTGGTCGGGGACACCGCGTCCAGGGTCTTCAGGCCGTCGCCGGTGTTCAGCACGACGGTCTCGGCGGCCGGGTCGAGCTGCCCGGACTCGATCAGCTTCCTGAGCACGCCGACGGTCACCCCGCCGGCCGTCTCGGCGAAGATGCCCTCGGTGCGGGCCAGCAGCTTGATGGCGTCGACGACCTGCTCGTCGGTGACGTCCTCGACCGCGCCGCCGGTGCGCCGGGTGATGTCCAGCACGTAGGGGCCGTCCGCCGGGTTGCCGATGGCCAGCGACTTGGCGATGGTGTCCGGCTTGACCGGGCGTACGACGTCGTGGCCGGCCTTGAATGCCGCGGAGACCGGCGAGCAGCCCTCGGCCTGGGCGCCGTAGATCCTGTAGGGCTTGTCCTCGACCAGGCCGAGCTTGATCAGCTCCTGGAGGCCCTTGTCGATCTTGGTGAGCTGGGAGCCGGAGGCGATCGGGATGACCAGCTGGTCCGGCAGCCGCCAGCCGAGCTGCTCGGCGATCTCGTACGCCAGCGTCTTGGAGCCCTCGCCGTAGTACGGCCGCAGGTTGACGTTGACGAAGCCCCAGTCCTCGCCGATCGGGTCGCCGATGAGCTCGGAGCAGAAGCGGTTCACGTCGTCGTACGAGCCCTCGATCGCGACCACTTCGCCACCGTAGACCGCAGCCATCACGACCTTGCCCTGCTCCAGGTCGTGCGGGATGAACACGCACGAGCGGAAGCCCGCCCTGGCCGCCGCGGCGCCGACCGCGCCTGCCAGGTTGCCGGTGGAGGAGCAGGACAGCGTGGTCAGGCCGAAGGTGCGGGCCGCCTCCAGGGCGATCGCGACGACCCGGTCCTTGAAGGAGTGCGTCGGGTTGCCGGTGTCGTCCTTGACGTACAGGCCGCCGGTGACGCCCAGCTCGCGCGCCAGGTTGTCGGCCTTGACCAGCTTGGTCCAGCCGGGGTTGAGATTCTGCTTCTCGGTGACGTCGGCGGGCACCGGCAGCAGCGGGGCGTAGCGCCAGATGTTCGCGGGGCCCGCCTCAATCCGCTTGCGCAGGCCCTCGGGGTCGCCCAGCGGCAGGTCGTAGGCCACCTCCAGCGGCCCGAAACACTCCTGGCAGGCGAACACCGGGCTCAGCGGGAAGCGGGTGCCGCACTCACGGCAGGACAGTGCGGCGGCGGGGCCGAACGGGGCGGGGGTCTCCGGGGCGGCGGAGTCGGTAGTGGTGGTGGTGCCGGCGTCGGTCTGCACAGCCATGATGGCGAGGCCCTTTCTCCTCATCTTCCTCGCGGCGGAATCGCCACAAGACGGAATTGGCACCTTCCCCACCATGACCTCGCGGTCGGCGGGAGGGTTGCCGGGGCTTCAACGGGCCGTTCCCTCTGCCCCTCTGGATGAGCGGTATGGCACCGGACGGCGGGGTCCGGGCGTTTGTCCTGCCGTGGCACCCCGGCATGCGGGGCGCACAGGCGTTGTTCAAGACTGTAACGGACGAGGGCGGCTGTTGAGATAGTCGTCCGAACCGCGAGATGGATCACACGGGAGACGCGCACGTGCTGGATGAGGTGGAGCGCTGGCTGACCACCCGGTCCTGGTCGGCCGCCGACCGGCCGCTTGACCTGCTGCTGGCCGCAAAACGGGCAGCGGGTTCCGCGGGGACGGTCAGTGTGGTACTGCCCGCGCTCGACGAGGAAGCCACGGTCGGGGAGATCGTCGGCGTGATCCGCCGCGACCTGATGACGGCGGACGTGCCGCTGGTGGACGAGGTCGTCGTCGTCGACTCCGGGTCGAGGGACGCCACCGCCCGGGTCGCCGCGGACGCCGGCGCCACGGTGGTGTCGCGGGACGCCATCCTGCCGCGGATGCCGGCGGTGGCCGGCAAGGGCGAGGTGCTGTGGCGGTCGCTGCTGGTCACCAGCGGGGAGATCGTGTGCTTCGTGGACGCGGACCTGCGGGAGTTCGACTCCCGCTTCGTGTCGGGGATCGTCGGGCCGCTGCTCACCGATCCGTCCCTGCACCTGGTCAAGGCGATGTACGACCGGCCGCTTGAGACCGGCGGCGGCGTCGTCGCGGCGGGCGGCGGCCGCGTCACCGAACTCGTCGCGCGCCCGCTGCTCAACCTGCACTGGCCGCGGCTGGCCGGTTTCGTGCAGCCGCTCGGGGGTGAGTACGCCGCCCGGCGCTCGCTGCTGGAGCAGTTGCCCTTCCCGGTCGGATACGGGGTCGAGCTCGGGATGCTCGTCGACTCCCTGGAGCTTGTCGGGCTCGACGCGCTCGGGCAGGTGGACGTCGGGGTGCGCCACCACCGGCACCAGGACGAGCAGGCACTCGGCCGGATGGCCGCGGCCATCTACCGCACCGCCCATCTTCGGCTGGCCCGCGGCCACCTCGTGCGCCCGCGGCTCACGCAGTACGACCGGGCGTCGTCGGGCTTCGTGGCGTCGACGTACCCGGTCGACACGGAGGAGCGCCCCCCGATGCGCCACATCCCGGAATACCTCCGCCGCCCGGCGGCCTAGCGCAGGCACCAGGGCGCGGATCCTTCCCGGATGGCGGGGATGATGGCTGGTCGCGGGCGCCCCGGGAGGTTTGAGGCGGGCGCAGGGTGGCAAGGTTCGGCGTATGGACGGATCATCGCGGGCTGCCCGAATCCTGGTCGCGTCCAACCGCGGCCCGGTGGCTTACAGCGTCGGGGACGACGGCGAGCTCCGCAGCAGACGCGGGGGCGGCGGCGTCGTGTCCGGGCTGAGCGCCATCGAGTCGGACAGCGCCTCGCTGTGGGTGTGCGCGGCTCTCACCGAAGGCGACCGGGAGGCGGTGCGGCGCGGTGTCGGCGAGCCCGGCTCGCGGATGATCGCCGTCGACCCCGACGTCTTCCATGCGGCCTACAACGACGTCGCCAATTCGGTGCTGTGGTTCGTGCACCACATGCTCTACCAGACCCCGCTCGAACCCGCCTTCGACGACGACTTCCGCACCCAGTGGGCGGCCTACGAGGCGTACAACGCCGCCTTCGCCGACGCTCTGGCTGAGGAGGCCGCGCCGGGGGCTTCGGTACTGGTGCAGGACTACCACCTGGTGCTGGTCCCCTCGCTGCTCCGGGAGCGCCGCCCCGACCTGCGGATCGGGCACTTCTCGCACACCCCGTGGGCCCCGCCCGACTACTTCCGGCTGCTGCCGGACGACATCGCGGCCGCCGTGCTCGAAGGCGTGCTGGGCGCGGACCGGGCGGCGTTCCTGACCCGGCGGTGGGCCGACGCCTTCGCCGCGTGCTGCGCCGACATCCTGGGCGCGACGGTGTCGGACGACGGCCGCTCGGTGACGCACCGCGGGCGTACGACCAGGCTGGGCGTGCACGGCCTCGGCGCGGACGGCGACTTCCTGCGTGAGCGCGCGCACCGCGACGACGTGGCCGAGCGGATGACGGCGCTGCGGGCCGAGACCGGGCCCGGCCGGCGGCTGATCGTCCGGGTGGACCGCACCGAGCTGTCGAAGAACATCGTGCGCGGCCTGTACGCGTACCGCAGGCTGCTGGCCGACCATCCGGGCTGGCGCAGCCGGGTGGTGCATGTGGCGTTCGCCTACCCGTCGCGCCAGGACCTGACGGTCTACCGGGAGTACACCGAGGAGGTGGGCCGGGTCGCGGCGGAGATCAACGCGGAGTTCGGCACGGCCGACTGGCAGCCGGTGCTGCTCAAGGTCGACGACGACTTCGCGCGCTCGCTCGCGGCCTACCGCCTGGCGGACGTGGCGCTGGTCAACCCGATCAGGGACGGGATGAACCTGGTCGCCAAGGAGATGCCGGTCGTCTCCGACAACGGCGTCGCCCTGGTGCTGTCCCGCGAGGCGGGCGCCTACGCCGAACTGGGCGACGACGCGATCGTCGTCAACCCCTACGACGTCCGGGCCACCGCCGAGGCGCTGAACACGGCGCTGACCCTGCCGGACGCCGAGCGCGCGGACCGCACCAAGCGGCTCGCGGCGGCGGCCACCGCGCTGCCGCCGACCCAGTGGTTTCTGGACCAGGTCACCGCGCTGGCCGAGGACACCGGGGCCGAGGAGACCCGGGCCGAGGACGGCGACGCGAGCTAGGGCCGGGTGATCGCGTCGGCCAGCGCGTCGAGCAGCGCCACCACGCCTGCCGGGCCCGGCACCACCAGGTCGGCCTGGGAGGTCAGTTCCTTCGGGGACTCGGGGGCGCCCGCGCTGGCCACCAGCAGGCCGGGCAGGCCCTGTTCGCGCAGCTCGTGCACCGCGGCGAAGGCGGCGAGGTCGCCGAGGTCGTCGCCGCCGTAGAGGACGCAGCCCGCGTCCACCTCGCGCAGATACGCCGCCAGGGCCACGCCCTTGTCCACGCCGGGCGGGCGCAGTTCGAGTACGTACCTGCCGGGCTCGACCACCAGGCCGTGGTGGGTGGCGAGTTCGGACAGCGGGGCGCGCAGCGCCTCGAACGCGGCGTCCGGGTCCTCGGTGCGGCGGGTGTGGACGGCGACCGCCCTGCCGCCCTTGTCCTCGATCCAGGTGCCCTGCCAGGCGCCGTTGCGGTCCAGGAAGCCGGGCAGCTCCGCGCGGACCGCCGTCACGCCGGGATGCGCGCCGGCGTTGTGCATCCCGGCGGTGTGCGCGTCCCAGCGCTCGGCGCCGTAGTGGCCGAGGACGACCAGGTGGTCGAGGGCGGCGACACCGGCGAAGCCGCCGTAGCGGACCGCCACGCCGGCCGGGCGGCCGGTGACGACCGCCACGGCCGCCACGTGCGGCGCCAGGCGGGCCAGCGCCGGGACCGCGCCGGGGTGGGCGCGGGCCTGCTCGGGGTCGGGCACGATCTGGGCGAGCGTGCCGTCGAAGTCGAGGGCGACGACCGCGCGGTTCGGCTGCGCCAGCAGGGCGGCGAGGCCTTCTTTGCCCTCGGGGGTGGTGGGAGTCGGGATCTCGGCCATGCCTTCGACCCTACCGCCGGGGATCCGCCCGGGCTGCCGGTTCCGGCCGCCGGGTGTGAGCCCTCAGCGTTGCCGGCGGCGGTCCGCGCGGCTGGCGCGGAGGCGGTTGACGGTGACCGGGGCGTGGGCGAGGGCTCGGGGGTCGTCGAGGAGGGCGTTGAGCAGCTGGAGGTAGGCCGTCGGCGACATCCCCAGCTGCTCGCGTATCGCGCGGTCGCGCGCCCCCGTGCCGGCCCACGTCCTGGACGCGAAGTCCAGGACGGCCAGGTCCCGCTGCGACAGCTCCGCCCCGCTCACGACAGCCCTATTCCCCGGCTCGCGCCACGGCGAACCGCTGCGGTGCGCCGGGCACCTGGCGGGGGTCGCCGTCCACGGCGGAGCCGGTCGCCTTCTCGACCCGGTCGCTGACGGGCCCCCAGGACGCCTTGCCGACGGGCTGGAAGACGGCCTCGGGCAGCCGGTCGGGGAACTGCAGCATGTCCGCGTCCTTCGGGTCGTGCTCCATCGCCGGGGAGGCGGAGGTGGTCACCGGGAGCAAACCGTACCCTTCCAGGACCTTCAGCGAATCGTCCGGGCTGTGGGCCCGCCGTACGGGTGGCCGGGCGGCGCGACGGATCTTCCTCGACGAGTGGACTAGACCTTTAGTGGGGTTACCCGCGAGACTGTCCCCCGTGAGACATGTCATCGCCCTTGATGTGGGCGGCACCGGGATGAAGGCCGCCTTGGTCGCAGCCGACGGCACCCTGCTGCACGAGGACCGCAGGGCCACCGGCAGGGAGCGCGGCCCGGACGCCGTCGTGACCGCGATCCTGGACTTCGCCGCCGACCTGCGCGCGCACGGCATACGCGAGTACGGCGGGCCCGCCGCCGCGGCCGGCGTCGCCGTACCCGGCATCGTGGACGACGTCAACGGCATCGCCGCCTACGCCGCCAACCTCGGCTGGACGGACGTGCCCCTGCGGGCGCTGCTGTCGCAGCGACTCGACGGCGTCCCCGTCGCCCTGGGCCACGACGTACGCACCGGCGGGCTCGCCGAGGGCAGGCTCGGCGCCGGCCGCGGCACCGACCGCTTCCTCTTCCTGGCCCTGGGCACCGGCATCGCCGGCGCCATCGGCATCGACGGGCGGATCGAGACGGGCGCGCACGGCTGCGCCGGTGAGCTCGGGCACGTCGTCGTACGGCCCGGGGGACCCGAGTGCGGCTGCGGCCAGCGCGGCTGCATGGAGGTGCTGGCCTCGGCCGCCGCCGTCTCCCGCGCCTGGGCCGCGGCCGCCGGCGACCCCGGCGCGGACGCGGCGGACTGCGCCCGCGCCGTCGATGCCGGCGACCCGCGCGCCATCGAGGTCTGGCGGGACGCCGTCGACGCGCTGGCCGCCGGCCTGGTCACCGGGATCACCCTGCTCGACCCGCGGGTGCTGATCATCGGCGGCGGCCTCGCGGAAGCCGGCGACACCCTCTTCGGCCCGCTGCGGGCGGCGGTCGAGGCGCGCGTGACCTTCCAGAAACTCCCCCTCATCGTCCCCGCCGCCCTCGGGGACACCGCTGGATGCCTGGGCGCCGGCCTGCTCGCCTGGGATCTACTCTCCGTGGAGGTATCCGCCTGATGGCCCCCGTAACGACGACGCAGCGCTCGGTGCTGGCGGGTGCCCGTGTGGTCCTGCCCTCGGGAGTGGTGGAAGGCGGCCGGATCACGGTCGAGGGCTCGCGCATCGCCGCCGACACCGGTCCGCTGCCGGACGACGTGGTGGTCGACCTGGCCGCCGGGCACACCGTCGTGCCCGGCTTCGTGGACATCCACAACCACGGCGGCGGCGGCGCGTCCTTCACCTCCGGCACCGCCGAGGAGGTGCTGACCGGCGCGCGCGCCCACCGCGAGCACGGGACGACCACGCTCGTCGTGTCGACCGTCACCGAGACGATGGACGCGCTGGTCCGGCAGGCCGGGCTGCTGTCGGAGATCGTGGAGCAGGGCGACATCGCCGGCATCCACTACGAGGGCCCGTTCATCTCGCCCTGCCGCAAGGGCGCCCACGACGAGGGGCTGCTGCGCCACCCCGACCCGGCCGACGTGCGCAAGCTCGTCGAGGCCGCGCGGGGCACCGCCAAGATGGTCACCCTGGCGGCGGAGCTGCCCGGCGGCATCGAGTCGGTACGCCTGCTCGCCGACCTCGGCGTCATCGCGGCGATCGGGCACACCGACGCCTCGTACGAGCAGACGGTCGAGGCCATCGACGCGGGGGCGACGGTCGCCACCCACCTGTTCAACGCGATGCCGCCGCTCGGCCACCGGGCGCCCGGGCCGATCGCGGCGCTCCTGGAGGACGAGCGGGTCACCGTCGAACTCATCAACGACGGCACGCACTTGCACCCGTCGGTGCTCGAACTCGCCTTCGGCACGGCGGGTGCCGGCCGGGTCGCCTTCATCACCGACGCGATGGACGCGGCCGGCTTCGGCGACGGCCTCTACGACCTCGGTCCGCTCAAGGTCCAGGTGGTGGAGGGCGTCGCCCGCCTGGTCGAGGGCGGCTCGATCGCCGGCTCCACCCTGACGATGGACACGGCCTTCAAGCGCGCGGTCACCCTGGACGGCCTGTCGCTGCCCGACACGGTGCGCGCGGTTTCCACGAACCCGGCGCGCTTGATCGGCCTCGCCGACCAGGTCGGCTCCCTTGAGCCGGGCAAGTACGCGGATCTCGTCGTCCTGGACGAGGCCTACGACGTGGTCGCGGTGATGCGCCAAGGCGAATGGCTCCGCCACCCCTGACCCCCACGGGCCGGTGGTCCGCCCACCCCCTCCGGGGGCTGGTCGCGCAGTTCCCCGCGCCCCTGATAGGCGCCGCCTGCCGCAGAGGGCAACCACCCCAGGGGCGCGGGGAACTGCGCGCTCAGCCCATCACCGGCCGGTGGGCCGGGAGGGCAGCCGCGCCCCGGTGGTCGGGGGCTGAGGGTGGGCTGGGACTATTTTCGGGTGATCATTACTGTCACCGTGAACGTCGCACTCGACGTCACCTACCGCGTACCCGCCCTGCTGCCGCAGGCATCTCATCGGGTGGCGGAGGCTGTTGAGCGGGCCGGGGGGAAAGGGGTGAACGTCGCGCGGGTGTTGGCCGCGCTCGGGCACTCCGTCGTGGTGACCGGGTTCGCCGGGGGGAGCGCCGGGGGCGAGGTGCGGCGGCGGCTCGCCGCGGACCCGCATGCCGGCCGGCTCCACGACGCGCTCGTGCCGATCGCCGGGCGGACCCGCCGTACCGTCGGCGTCGTGGACGAGGCCAGCGGCGGGGCGACGCTGTTCAACGAGCCCGGCCCCACCGTCAGCCCCGCCGAGTGGGAGGCCCTGCTGGGGGTGTACCGCGAAGCGCTGGCGGCGGGCGCGGACGCCGTGGCGCTGTGCGGCAGCCTGCCGCCGGGCGTGCCGGTCGGGGCGTACGCCGAGCTGATCAGGGAGGCCCGCGCGGCCGGCGTCTACGTGCTGCTCGACGCGGACGGCCCCGCGCTGCGGCGCGGCCTGGCCGCCAGGCCGGACCTGATCAAGCCGAACGCCGACGAACTGGCCGGCCTCACCGGCTTCGCCGAGCCGGTCAGGGCCGCCAGGGACGCCCGCAGGCGCGGGGCGCGGGCGGTCGCGGCGTCGCTGGGCGCGGACGGCATGCTGGTGCTCGCCGAGGAGGACGGCGGCTGGCGGGCCGCAGCGCCGGTCCGGCTGACCGGCAACCCCACCGGCGCCGGCGACTCCGCCGTCGCCGGCCTGCTCTCCGGGCTCGCCGAAGGCCTGCCGTGGCCGGCCAGGCTGGCCCGCGCGGTCGCCCTGTCGGCGGCGACCGTCCTGGCGCCCGGGGCCGGCGAGTACGACCGGGCGGCCTACGACGAGCTGCTGCCCCGCGTCCAGGTCGTACCGGCTACTTCTTGACCTTGCCCTGCTTGAGCCACGTCTGGTCCAGGTTGACCGCACCGGTGTTGCCCTGCTGGAAGGACAGCGCGAGCGTGTTCGCGCCCTTCTTGAGGGTGACATAGGCGTAGGTGGTGTTGTTCCACGCCTTGGACCAGTCGGTGGACGCGCCCCAGTTCTTGAGGTTGACCGGCGTGCTGCGCATCTTGCCGTTGACGGCGAGCGAGAGCGTCGCGTCGGGACCGGCGTTGCCGTAGTCGACGAAGAGGGTGTAGTCGCCGTCCTCCGGCACCGTCACCGTCCAGGTGGCGCTGGCACCCACCGCGTTCATGTGGTCGACGTACATGCCGTTCGCGGCGTTCGCACCCGGCCACTGGGTGCTGGTGACCGCCCCGCCGGCCAGGGCGAGGGTCGCCGCGTCGACCTTGTCCGACGCGAACTTCGTAGGCGCCGCGGAAGGCGTCGTCGGCTGCGTCGTGGGCGCGGAAGTGGCGGAGGGCGCGCTGCTCGGCTTGTCGCCGGCCGTGTCGTCCTTGCCGTCGCTCTGGCTCATGGCGAAGGCGATGCCGATCGCCACCGCGGCCACCACTGCGATCGCCCCGATGAGCAGGCCCTTGCGGTTGGGCGGGGTGCCGCCGCCGTGGCCCTGGCCCGCGCCCCGGCGCCCGCCGCCGTCACCCGGCTGGGCGGGGGCGTGCTGCGGCTGCTGCCGCGTGTACTGCTGCCGGCCTGCCGCTTGGCCGCCCTGGGGCTGGTCGTAGCCGTACGGCTGCTGCTGCGGCTGCGGGTACCCGTAGCCGCCGGTCTGCTGCGGCTGCGCCTGCTGCGGGTAGCCGTACCCGCCCTGCTGCTGCGGGCTGCGCCGCTCGCCGACGCGCTGCACCTGGTTGTACGAGCTGCGTGGCGCCGCCGGCTGCTCGGTGCCGTCCTCGGCCCGATAGAGGTACCCGAACGGGTCGTCGTTCTCCGGCGTGCCGTCGTGTCCGGCCGTCATCCGCTGTCCACTCCCTCGTACTGCCTTACCGCACATCCGCCGCCACCCGCATCGGCGCCATCGGCACTGTGGTATTCCGGAACCCTACCGGCCCCGGGCGGCAAGCCGCCCAGCCCTACGACGCAACTCCAGGTCAGGAAGGTTCCCGTGTGACCAGCCCCACCCCGCAGTGGCTGCCGTGGCGGACGGCGATGGAGCGGGCGCTGTACGGTCCCGGCGGGTTCTTCCTGCGCGAGCGGCCCGCCGGGCATTTCCGCACCTCGGTGCACGTCTCGCGACTTTACGCCGACGCCGTGGCCGAGCTGCTGTGCCGGGTCGACACCGCGCTCGGCCACCCCGCGGAGCTGGCCTTCACCGACATGGCCGCGGGGGGCGGGGAGCTTTGCGCCGGCGTGCTCGACGCGCTTCCGGCCGCGGTCGCCGCGCGGGTACGCCCCTACGCCGTCGACCTCGCCCCGCGCCCCGCCGGGCTCGACCCGCGGATCACCTGGGCCGCGGAGCCGCCACCCGACGCGCACGGCCTGCTCTTCGCCAACGAATGGCTCGACAACGTGCCGCCGGCGGTGGCGGAGGCGGACGAGGACGGCGCCGTCCGCTACGTCGAGGTCCGCCCGGCCGACGGGGAGGAACGGCTCGGCGCCGAGGTCGGCGGCGCGGACCTGGCGTGGCTGCGCCGCTGGTGGCCGCTGGAGCCCGGCGCCAGGGCCGAGATCGGGCGCTCCCGGGACGAGGCGTGGGCCGCGGCGGCCGGCTCGCTGGCGGCGGGGCTCGCGGTGGCCGTCGACTACTGCCACGTGCTGGCCGAGCGGCCCCCGTACGGCACCCTCACCGGTTACCGTGCCGGGCGCCAGGTCCCGCCCGTACCCGACGGCAGCTGCGACCTGACCGCGCATGTGGCCGCGGACTCCCTGCCGGGCGCCACGCCCGTGCCCCAGCGCACCGCCCTGCGCGCCCTGGGCCTGGCGGCGGCCCGGCCCCCGCTCGCCCTCGCGACGGCCGAACCGGCCGCGTACGTCCGCGCCCTTGCCGCCTCCGGTGAGGCCGCCGCGCTGACCGCGCGCGGCGGGCTCGGCGACTTCACCTGGGCGCTGACCCCGGTGACGGCCGCCTGCGCCGGGGTCGCCGCCGGGCTGGGCTGAGCGCGGACGGGGTCAGGCCACCAGGGTCGCGAAGACCGCCGCCAGCGCCGCACGCTCCTCGTCCGTGGGGTCGGGGGCCTCGTGCTTCACGGTCGCCCGGGGGTCGACGACGGCGACGGTGTCGTCGCGCCCGTGCGGCGCCCGCACGGCCAGGGCGAGCAGCGCCGCGGGGTCCAGGGGCGGGTCGCCGATACGGTCGCGCCAGGCGGCCAGCTCGGGCCGCAGGTCGACTTCGGGGAAGCGGGCGCTGCCGCCCGACCGGGCCAGCTGCTCGCGGTGGTCCGCGCCCCAGAAGTCCAGCCGCCAGTCCTCCCAGCCCGGCAAGGGCCAGTCGTGGATCCCCGGCACGATCCCCACCGTCCAGATGCCGAGGGTGCGGGTGGGCAGGTCGAAGTGCAGGCCGCCCGTCGGCATGACCGGCAGTTCCGGCGGCGGTATGCCGGCCGGCAGGTGGCCGGGCAGCCCGGGGCCGCCGCACAGCTCCTCGTCCACGTCGTAGATCGACCCCCAGGCGCCGGTCACACCGTCCTGGCCGGTCACCGTGACCAGGGTGTCGATCCTGCCCTCCGGCGGCTCCCAGAACGACGAACCCGTCTCGCGGAAGCCGGGCTCGCGGACGAAGGCGCGGCCGAGGCCGAGATACGCGTGCAGGTCGCCGATCCCGTCGAAGGCCCAGCGCACCTCCCAGCCGGCCCAGGCCCGCTCCAGTACGGCCCGGTGGGCGGCCTGCTCCACCCAGTGGTTCGCCTCGCCGCTGAACCACAGCAGCACCCGGCGGTCGGCGTCCACCAGTGCCGCGCCCTCGCACCACACGTCGTCCAGCCACCCGCCAGGGGCGGTCCGCTGCTCGGCCGGCACCTGCGGATTCGCCCGGAAGCAGCGGATCGCTGCCGCCGGCCCGTACGCCAGGTCGGTGGCCATCCCGGCCGCGCCCCAGCGCGAGGTGTGCAGGGTCCACGAACCGCCCTGCATCACCACGTAGTTGGCTCTCGCTCCCATAGCGGGGGACGCTAGCAGGCGCGTCTGCGCCGGTCGGCGCCGGTTCGGCTGCGGTCCGCTGCGGTCCGCCTCCGTCAGCCGAGCCCGGCGAGCACTCGCTGCTCGACCGCCGGGTCCAGGCCGAGCACCGGCCGGTCGGGGCGCTGCGGAGGCGGGCCGGGCAGCGAACGGAGCCAGGCCCAGGTGTCCGCGACGGTCTCCGTGACGTCCCGGCAGACCAGCCCGGAACGCAGCGCCTTGCCGACGTCCGAGCGGTGCATGCCGTCGTGGTCGGGACCCGGCGGCAGCCACACCGGCAGGTCCGTCCAGGGCTCGATGCCGGCCGCGGTGACCGTCTCCGGCTCGGCCCAGACGAGCTCGGCTCCCCCGCCGGTCTCCTGGACGCAGGCGTCCAGGAGCGAACCCATGGTGGCGTGGCCGGACGGGCTGACCAGGTCGTAGGGCCCGCCCAGCCCGGCCTCCAGCGCGTCCAGCGTCCACCGCGCCAGGTCGCGGGCGTCGACGTACTGCAACGGGAGGTCCCGCGGGCCCGGGGCCAGGACGCGGCCGCCGCGCGCGGTGCGGTTCAGCCACCACGGGAGGCGGCCGATGTCCTCGTACGGCCCGAGGATCAGGCCGGCCCGCACCAGCAGGGCGGCGTCGCCGAACGCCTCCTGCGCGGCCAGCTCGCCGCCGCGCTTGCTCGCCGCGTAGTCGGCTTCGCCGCCGGCCACCAGCGGGGCGCTCTCGTCCGCCCCGGCGGCCGGGGGGTAGGTGTAGACGGACCTGCTCGATACGTACGCGTAGCGGCCGACGCGGCCTTTCAGGGCGCGGGCCGAGGTCTCCACGACGGAGGGAGACGCGGACCAGGTGTCCAGGACGGCGTCCCATTCGGCCGCGCCACGCAGTTCGGCGAGGTCGCCCTGGCGGTCCCCCACCACGACGGCTGCCACGCCGTCCGGGGCGCGGCCCCGGCCCCGGTGGAAGACGGTCACTTCCCACCCGCGCCGTACCGCGGCCTCGGCCGCGGTTCTCCCGAGGAATCCTGTTCCGCCCAGCATCAGCAATCTCATCGCCCCACGATGGCTCGTGCCAGGCCTTTTGTGGCGTCCGGGCGGGACGCCATGAGCGAACACGAGCCCCTTGCCGGGCGGGCTTTGACGACGCGCAGTTCCCCGCGCCCCGGGGTGAGTGCCACTTGCTGTGGCGTTGCTCCTTTCCCGCCGTGGGGGCTTGTCGCGCAGTTCCCCGCGCCCCTTGAGGCCTGCGTCTTCCGCCGTCGGGCGTTGGATCCCCGGCAGGGGCCGCTACCGCAGAGGGTGAGCGTTTTTCAGGGGCGCGGGGAACTGCGCGACCAGCCACGACGCAGCGGCACTGCGAGCGCCACCGCACGTGGCGACCACCCGCGGGGCGCCGGGTCAGGGTGGGCGGGGGGGCTGAGAGGATGGGGGGATGACGGAGACCACGATCGGTATCGGCGGGGCGGCCGAGGGCACCGACATGGTGCTGAACATCGGCCCCCAGCACCCCTCCACGCACGGAGTGCTGCGGCTGCGGCTCGTGCTGGACGGGGAGCGGATCCGGACGGCGGAGCCGATCGTGGGGTACATGCACCGCGGCGCGGAGAAGCTGTTCGAGGCGCGGGACTACCGGCAGATCATCATGCTGGCCAACCGCCACGACTGGCTCTCCGCGTTCGCCAACGAGCTCGGCGTCGTCCTCGCCGTCGAGCGGATGCTCGGCATGGAGGTGCCGGAGCGTGCCGTGTGGACGCGGACGCTGCTCGCCGAGTTGAACCGGGTGCTGAACCACCTGATGTTCCTCGGGTCGTATCCGCTGGAGCTGGGCGGGATCACGCCGATCTTCTACGCGTTCACCGAGCGCGAGGAGCTGCAGCAGGTCATGGAGGAGGTCTCCGGCGGCCGGATGCACTACATGTTCAACCGGGTCGGCGGCCTCAAGGAGGATCTGCCGAACGGCTGGACCGGGCGGGCGCGGGCGACGGTCGCGGCGGTGCGGGCGCGGATGGCGCGGATCGACGACCTCGTGCTCGGCAACGAGATCTTCCGCGGCAGGACCCGCGGGGTCGGCGTGCTGTCGCGGCAGGACGTGCACGGCTTCGGGGTGAGCGGGCCGATCGCCCGGGCCTCGGGGGTGGACTTCGACCTGCGCAGGGACGAGCCGTATCTGGCGTACGGGGAGCTGGCCGGCACGATGCGGGTGGTGACCAGGACCGAGGGCGACTGCCTGGCCCGCTTCGAGGTGCTGCTCGAGCAGACGCATGTGGCGCTCGACCTGGCCGACGCGTGCCTGGACCGGCTGGCTGAGCTGCCGCCGGGGCCGATCAACCAGCGGCTGCCCAAGGTGGTCAAGGCCCCGGAGGGGCACACCTACGCCTGGACGGAGAATCCGCTCGGCCTGAACGGCTACTACCTGGTGTCGAAGGGCGAGAAGACCCCGTACCGCCTCAAGCTGCGCTCGGCGTCGTTCAACAACATCCAGGCGCTGACCGTGCTGCTGCCCGGCACCCTGGTGGCGGACATGGTGGCGATCCTCGGCTCGATGTTCTTCGTGGTCGGCGACGTCGACAAGTAGCGCGGCCCGCGGCGCCTGCACCGGCGCCGCGCCCCGTCACATCCCGGCCCCGCCGCTCGTCAAAGCGGTGACGGACCGCGACGGAGGAATGTGACCGATGGACGACGAGCTGCTCGCCGAACGATTCGAGGCCAATCGCAGCCGCCTGCGGGCGGTGGCCTACCGCATGCTGGGCTCGGCGACCGAGGCGGACGACGCCGTCCAGGAGGCGTGGCTGCGGCTCAGCCGTTCCGGCGGCGGCGAGGTCGCCAACCTCGCCGGCTGGCTCACCACCGTCGTCGGCCGGGTCTGCCTCGACATGCTGCGGTCGCGCAGGACACGCAGGGAGGAGCCGCTCGGCGCCGTTCCGGAGCCGGGGGCCGCCGACCCCGAGCAGGAGGCGGTGCTGGCCGACTCGGTGGGGGTCGCGCTGCTGGTGGTCCTGGAGACGCTGGAGCCCGCGGAGCGGCTGGCCTTCGTGCTGCACGACATGTTCGCGGTGCCGTTCGACGACATCGCGCCGATCGTGGACCGGACGCCGGCCGCCGCGCGCCAGCTGGCCAGCCGGGCCAGGCGGCGGATCCAGGGCGCGCCCGTCGCGGCCGAACCCGATCTCGCGTTGCAGCGGCAGGTGGTCGGCGCCTTCCTCGCCGCCTCGCGGGACGGCGACTTCGAGGCGCTGGTGGCCGTACTCGACCCGGACGCGGTCGTACGCTCCGACGCCCCCGCCGTGCCGGTGTCCCGGGGGGCGGCGACGGTGGCCAGGAACGCGATCAGGACCGCGGCGATGGTGCGCGACGCCCGGCTGGCCCTGGTGGACGGCGCCGTGGGCGTCGTGGCGTCCGCCGGGACGCCGGACCACCGGGTGCTCACCTTCACGATCGCCGGGGGCCGGGTCCGTACGATCGAGGTCGTCACGTCCCCGTCGGTGCTGGCCACCCTGACGGTGCAGCCGCTGGCCTGAGGCCGGCCTCAGGCCTGGGCGCGCAGGCCCGACATGTCGAGCTGCTCGGTCTCGTCGTGGGCGGTGAGGTCGATGACCTCGGTTTCCGGGTCCGCGGCCTGGGTGTGCTCGCCGGCGGAGTGCGCGTCCTCGGCGCCGGCGGCGTCCGCGTCGGGGGCCGGCAGCTCCTTCTGCGTACCGAAGAAGTCGAAGCCGCCGATCGTCCGCTGCGCGGAACCGCCCGACGAGGTGGACGGCTGGGCGTAGGGCAGGACGGCCGCGGCCACCGCGGGGACGAGCCGGTGCTCGCGCACCGGCAGGCCCGCCGCGGAGGTGCGCGCGTGGGACTCCGCGGTGTGCCGCCCCTGCGGCTCCTCCTCCGCGGGCGCCGCTGCCTCGCGGCGCCTGGCCTCCTCGACGGTGGCCTGCGCCTGCTGGCCCGCGGCGTTGCGGGACAGGTCGCGCAGCGCCTGCTCGGCCTTGAGGAAGGCCGCCGGGCCGATCGCGGAGGTGCCGCTGGTGAGGGCCAGCTGGTGGGGCACGTCGCCGACCCGCAGCTGGCGGTTCTTCTCCAGCGCCCGCGCCCGCTCGGCCTCGGCGGTGGCGTACCGCCGCAACAGGTCGGCGTGCTCGGTGCGGAGCCTGGCCAGTTCCGTGCGCTTGGCGCGCAGCTTCTTCTCCAGCCGGCCGCGCAGCTCGCGGGACTCCTCCAGGTCGGTCTCCAGCTCGGCGACCCGCTCGTCCGTACGCCATTCCTCGCGCACCCGGGCGGCCTCAAGCTCGGCGACCTCGCGTCCCGCGGACCGGTCCCAGGCCCGGGCGAGGGCGGCGCCGGCTATCGCGGTGAGCGCGGTGGCAGCCGTGAGGACCCGTATCACGCCCGTATCCGCGGCCATCAGTGAAGCGGCGGCGAGCACCGCGGCGCCGCCGGCGATGCTCAGCGGCGGCAGCATGCGGTGCAGTGGCTGGGAATGGCGGTGACGTCCACGGGGCATGGCCAGAAATTTAGCGTGCGTGACGGGCGCGTGGGGCGGCGGGTCACACTTTTTCTGTCCGATTCCGGTAACTAATGGCGGCCGAATACGGAGGGCATTCGGCGCGGCCCGTTGTGCCCCTTTTGCGACGGGGCGAATGTCGGGCATCGCCCCCGACGGCCGCTTGGGCCGGGCGGCCCCGACGGCCTCGGCCCGGCCCGGTCGGCGCCGATACCGCCGGTCCGCTTCGGCCCGGCAAATTCGATCTTGAGTGCGGGTGCGGCAAGATCGAAAAGCGGCGGCATATTCCGCTGGAACGTCGAACCGGCCTACGGCGTACGGCCTTTAGCCGGCCGCGTCCGGTGCCGCGACCGAGGGCGTCGGGCGGGTCGGGGTGCCGTCCGGCGGGGTGACCGGGAGGCCCGCCGCCCGCCACGCCTGGAAACCGCCCGCCAGGTCGGTGGCCCGGCTCAGGCCCAGCGTGTGCAGGGAGGCCGCGGCCAGGGTGGAGGCGTAGCCCTCGTTGCAGATCACCACCACCGGCAGGTCGTACGACACCGCCTGCGGCAGCCGGTGCGTGCCGGCCGGGTCGAGCCGCCACTCCAGCTCGTTGCGCTCGACGATCGCGGCGCCCGGTATCGTGCCGTCGCGGTCCCGCAGGGCCGCGTAGCGGATGTCGACCAGCAACGCGCCCTCCCGGGCCGCCCCGGCCGCCTCCGCGGGCTCCAGGCGGTGGTACGTCGTCCGCAGCGCGGCCAGTTGCTCGTCCAGGGACGCGGCCATCACCACTCCTCGGGGCGCTCGACCAGTTCGAGCCGGAAGGTGCTGCCCTTGCGGCTGTAGCGGCGGATCAGCGGCAGCGGCGGGTAGTAGGCGTGCACCGAGACGGCATGGGTGGTCTGCGAACGGTTCTCCACCTGGTGCACGTGGTGCCGCCCGAACGCGCGCCCCTCGCCTTCCGGCAGCACCCGGTCGCGGTCCAGGCCCTCGGCCAGTTCCAGCGAACGCCAGCCCTCCGAGGGCAGCGGGACCGCCAGCGACTGCTCGGTCAGCTCACCGGCGGCGGTCACGAACACGCCGTACGAGCCGCCGTGGTCGTGCCAGCCGGTCTCGGCGCCGGGTGGCCACCCGATCAGCCACGCCTCGGCCCCGCCGGGGCCTTCCAGCCGCACCCAGGTGCGGCCCTCCGGGTCGAGCGGGAGATCGCGCACCAGCTCGGTGTCCGCGGCGGTGCGCTTGGCGAAGTCCAGCAGTTCGGTGGCGGTGGGGGCGGTGGTGGTACGTGAGGTGGACAAGGTCTACCAGCCTGGGGGTGTGTGCCGCGGCGGATCACGCTTCGCGCGGCGGGGTGAACGGAGGGCCGGAGGCGCGCGTCAGCGCGCGGCCGTACACACGCAGCCCGCGTACCGGAGGAGGTCCAGGTGGACCCTCCGGTGAAGGCGGACCGCGAACACGTTCACGATCCGACCAAACCACGCACCCCCCACGCGGGTCAACTCACCCCCGCCCCGTCCGGGCGTGCGCCCCCGGCTCCCGGGGGAGTGCCCGCCACCCTGCGGTGAGCCCCCGCCTGCCGGCGCGCCGCGCGCTCCGCTGCCCGCGCCCCGGGGGTGACTGCCACTTGCGGTGGCGCGCTTGTCGGCTGCGCCGTCTCGGCTTGTCGCTCCGTTCTCCCCCGGCGCTCCGCGTGGGGGTACCCCCACGCGCCCCTGGAAACGCTCTCCCTCTGCGGCAGAGGGCAAGCCCCCCGCCAGGGGCCGACCCTGGGCGGAGGAGGACCCGAGCCCCGAAGGGGCGCGGGGAACTGCGCGACCAGCCAGGACGGCGGGAAAGGCGACAGGCCACCGCAAGGGGCAATCACCCGGGCTCAGCCACCGCGCCGGGAAAGCAGCGGCGTCAGCGCAAGGGGCAATCACCCGGGGGCGCGTGGGGGTACCCCCGGGCGAAGCGCTGGGGGAGAACGGAGCGCTCAGCCACCGTGGTGGGAGGGGCGCGGCCGGGAGGGCGGGCGGACCCCGGGGAAAGCTAGTGGTGGCGGCTGTGGGGGGTGGGGACGGGGGGATGCGTGTCCTCGTCGTCGGGGAGTTTGCAGATGCGCTCGAGGAATATGGCCGCGGCCACCACGGCCACGCCGGTGAGGAACGCCAGGCCGGCGTAGACGGCCTGCTGCTGCCGCGGGTCCATGTCCAGCTTGTACATGATCAGGTAGACGCACGCGCCCCCGTAGAGTCCCGCGACCAGCGAGGCGACCAGCGCGCTGGACTGCGCGAAGACCACCGCCCGGGCGGCGGCCAGCGGGTCGACGCCCTTGGCGCCGGGACGGCGTTCGCGCTGGGCGCGGAGCCGGGAGCGCAGGGAGAGGGCCGTCGCGAAGAGGGCCGTCGCGATGACGGCGAGAACGATGGGCGCGGCCAGCGGGACGCCGGGCAGCGTGCCGACCGTGTCCCACAGCCGGGCGATGGACCAGGCGATCACCAACGCGATCGCGAAGAGTCCCGCCAGCATCCTGATCCGCAGTGTCCTCACCGAGTGCCCGCCTCCACCATCGTTGTTGTCTACCGGTCGCAACGATTACTCGGGCAGCCGTAGTTCCACGTCGTCTCGGCGCTGCACGCCCTGCCGGTCGACGGTCGCGAGCAGCTCGGCGACCGGGCCGCGGCCGGGGACGACGGCGGCCGGGTCGATGTCGTACCACGGTACGAGGACGAAGGCGCGCTCGTGGGCGCGGGGGTGGGGCAGCGTGAGGGCGGGGTCGTCGGAGACGGCGCCCTGGTAGGCGACGATGTCGACGTCGATGGTGCGCGGGCCCCAGCGCTCGCCGCGTACGCGCAGGTAGGCCTCCTCGATGGCGTGGGCGCGCTCCAGCAGCGAGGCGGGCGGCAGGGTGGTGCGGATGAGGACGACGGCGTTGAAGTAGCCGGGCTGGGAGCGGGGGTCGACGCCCCACGGCTCGGTCTCGTAGACCGGGGAGACGGCCTTGACCCGGACGCCGGGGGTGTCCTCGAGCGCGTCCACGGCGCCCTGCAGGTTCTCCAGGCGGTTGCCGAGGTTGCCGCCGAGCGCGATGACGGCGGTCTTCGGGTTCTGCAGGGTGCTGTCGGCCGCGTCGACCGCCGCGACGACGGACGCCGGCACCGGCTGCACGGTGGGGTCGGCGGACTGCTCCGGCCATTCGGCGGTCACGGGCGGCTCCGGGTGATGGTCACGGTCACGTCGTCGAAGGGCACGGTGACCGGAGCGTCGGGTTTGTGCACGGTCACCTCGACCTCCTGCACCGCCTCGTGCCCCAGGCAGGTGTCGGCGATGCGCTGGGCAAGGGTCTCGATCAGGTCGACGGGCTCGCCGGCGACGACGGCCGCGACCTCCTCGGCGACCACACCGTAGTGCACGGTCCTGTGGAGGTCGTCACCGGCCGCCGCGGGGGCGGTGTCCAGGCCCATCACCACGTCGATCACGAAGATCTGGCCGTTCTCCCGCTCGTGCTGGAAGACCCCGTGGTTTCCGCGCACCTTCAGGCCGCGCAGGGCGACTCGGTCCACCGTCACTCCTCGTGTTCTGCTTCTTCGGTCTCGTCGTCCTCCTCGGCCAGCACCGGGGAGCCGTGGTGGACCCACAGCCGCCAGCCGTCGGCGGTGCGGCGGAAGACGTTGGTGGCCACCACCAGTCCGCCGACCAGCGAGCCGGCCGAGCCGTCGTCCTCGGCGGGGCCGCCGGTGAGGATGTTCTCGGTGCAGGTGACGACGGCGGCGTCGCCGTCGACGCCGACCTCTACGTCGGTGAGGAAGAACTGGATGTAGTCGGTGTTGGCCATGATCAGCGCGAAGGACCGCATCACCTCGCGGCGGCCGCGCAGCACCGGCCAGCCGGGGTGGACGACGGCGACGGACTCGGCGAGCGGCCCGTCGAGGACGACCGACTCCAGCGCGTCGAGGTCGGAGTTCTCCACGGCGTCGTAGAAGGCCTGGTTGGCCCGCTCCACGGCCCGCGCCTCCGCGGTGCGCGGCGTCATGCGCCCTCCCCCGTCGCGGGCGCTCCGGCGGCCCTCTCGATGGCGTGCGCGACCCGTACGGCGTCGGCGCTGGCGTGCACCTCGTGCACCCGTACCGCCCAGGCGCCCTCGCGGGCGGCGATGGCGGTCACCGCGGCGGTCGCCGCGTCCCGTTCGCGGGCCGGCGGCGGGTCGCCCGCGGCGCCGGCCAGGACGCGGCCGAGGAAGCGTTTGCGGGAGGCGGCCACCAGCAGCGGGCGGCCCAGCGCGCGCAGGGCGCGCAGGTGGGCGAGCAGCGTCAGGTCGTGCCCGGCGTCCTTGGCGAAACCCAGGCCCGGGTCGAGGATGATCCGCGCCGGGTCGATGCCGCCGGCCACCGCCCGGTCCAGGCCTACCCGCAGTTCGGCGAGGACGTCGGCGAGGACCTCGCCGTAGACGGCGCGGTTGTTCATGTCGATGCTCTGGCCGCGCCAGTGCATCACCACGAAGGGCACGCCGGCCGCGGCGACCACGGGGATCATCGCGGGGTCGGCCTGGCCGCCGCTGACGTCGTTGACCAGCGTGGCCCCGGCGGTGACGGCCTGCTCGGCGACGGACGCCCGCATGGTGTCGACGCTGACCAGCACCCCGGCCGCGGCCAGTTCGCGGACCACGGGGAGCACCCGGCGCAGTTCCTCGGCCTCGTCCACCCGGGCGGCCCCCGGCCGGGTGGACTCGCCGCCGACGTCGACCAGGTCGGCGCCCTCGGCGACCAGGTCGAGGCCGTGCTTGACGGCGACGTCCGGGTCGAACCAGCGCCCGCCGTCGGAGAACGAGTCGGGCGTGACGTTCACCACGCCCATGACCGCGCAGCGGTCCCACTCCGGTAGTCCGACGGGTCCGCCGGGACCCTGCTGGGTTGTCATGCGCCCCAGCGTAGGCGGTACGGGTCAGGCGACCGCACTCCGCTTGCCCGAGTCCCGCGACAAGGCCTCGGAGCCGCCGGGCGCGGCGGCGTAACCGGTGCGGTGCCGGTGCGGGGGGCGGGCGGCCCGGCCGGGCAGGAAGCGCTGGACGGCGGCGGGCAGCGGCAGCGACAGGGTGACGAAGCCCTCGGCCTGCATGATCGCGAAGCCGATCCTGGGCAGGTCACGGGAGTTGGGGAAGACCAGGAAGCGCGGCACCCACTCGGGCTGGAACTTCGCGTTGAACTTGTACAGCGACTCGATCTGGAACCAGCGGGACAGGAAGACCAGCAGCCCGCGCCAGCCGCGGAGCACGGGGCCCGCGCCGATCCGCTCGCCGCGGGCCAGCGCGGAGCGGAACATCGCGAAGTTCAGCGACACCCGCACCACGCCGAGCGCCGGGGCCTGCTGGAGGGCGGCGACGATCAGCAGCTCGTTGAGCCCCGGGTCGGCGGCGCGGTCGCGGCGCATCAGCTCCAGCGACATGCCGTCGGGGCCCCACGGCACGAAGTGCAGCACGGCCCGCAGGTCGCCCAGCTCGGGGTGCGGGGCGCCGGGCTCGCGGTCCTTGTGGGCGGTGACGACGACGCAGTCGCCGTCCAGGTCCTCGCCGAAGCGGCCGAGCGCCATCGAGAAGCCGCGCTCGGTGTCGGTGCCGCGCCAGGCGTCGGCGGCCAGCCGCACCTTCTGCTTCTCGCCCTCGGTCAGCTCCCGCACCCGGCGGACCCGGCACACGTAGCCGGACCGCTCGATGCGCTTGACCATCTGCCGCACATTGCGCATGGCGCGGCCTTCGAGGGTGAAGTCCGCGGCGTTGACGATGGCCTCGTCGCCCAGTTCCAGCGCGTCCAGACAGGTCTGCCGGGTCCACACCTCGCCGCCGGTCTCGCTGCACCCGACGACGGCCGGCAGCCAGGCGTGCGCGCGGGCCAGCTCCATGAAGCGCTCGATGGCGCCCGGCCACGCCTCGACGTCGCCGATCGGGTCGCCGCCGGCCAGCGCGACGCCGGAGACCACCCGGTAGCAGACCGCGGCCTTGCCGCTGGCGGAGAAGACCACGGACTTGTCGCGGCGCAGCGCGAAGTGGCCGAGCGAGTCGCGGGCGCCGTGCCGGGCAAGCAGGGCGCGCAGCCGGTCCTCCTCGGCCTCGCTGAGCTCGGCGACCGGGCGGGCCGGGCGCAGCGCGAGGTAGACGGTGGAGATCGCGATGAGCAGGCCGAGACCGCCGAGGGAGTAGCCGACCACGTCGTCGACCCGGTCGCTGGTGTACGTGACGGGGCCCTCGACGCCGAACAGCCCGAGCAGCACGTGCTCGCAGCGGTCCAGGAAGCCGGGGTTGCCGCGCTCGGAGGCGGGGTGGGCGCTGGTGATGACCAGGCCCAGGGAGAAGGCGACGGTGCTCAGGCCGGCGAAGTTCAGCAGCGCGCGCCAGCGGGTGCGCGGGTCGGACAGCGCGGTGAACTCCTGCCGGTGCAGCAGCAGCACCGTCATCAGCGCCAGCGACACGCCGACGCCGAAGAAGGAGTGGCGGTAGATCAGCTGGGTGGCGGCGCCGACCGGCAGCAGCGCCACGGCGGCCCACCAGGCGCGCTGCTTGCCGCGTTTGAGCGCGTGAGCCAGCATCAGCAGCAGGATGCCGGTGACCACGGAGGTGGCGGCGGCCAGCGAGCTGACGGTGCCGGGGAAGACCGCGGCCATGTGGTGCATCCGGCCGTTGCGGAAGGCCGGGAAGACCGCGGAGATCACGTCGAGCAGCCCGATCACCGCCGTGGCGCTGCCGATGATCTTGGGCACGGCGGCGGACCGCACCGGCCAGCGGTGCCGGCGCGGGGCCGGCTGCCGGTCAGCGGACATCGCCCACCGCCGACGGGACCCGGACCGGGCTATCGCCCTCAACCAGCACAGACATGGGCCACCAAACCACAGCATCAGCCGGAATCACGGGAATGTCCCGCAATCTGCTCCAGTACGAAGAATCCGCGCCCTCTAGGACGCGAACTCTGCCGTCCGGGTTCCTTCCCGGCCGGCGCGACTGGACGCCGACGCAGAAAGTACACCTGTCGACCTGGGTCTTACGAGTAAGGAGCTGCTGACGGCCCCGCGCCGGGTGTCAGCCGCGGCCGATGATCAGGCTCATCGCCTCGGAGCGGGTGGCCGGGTCGCGCAGCTGGCCGCGGACCGCCGAGGTGATCGTCTTGGCGCCGGGCTTGCGCACGCCCCGCATGGTCATGCACATGTGCTCGCACTCCACGACCACGATGACCCCGCGCGGTTCGAGTATCCGCATCAGGGACTCGGCGATCTGGGTGGTGAGACGTTCCTGCACCTGGGGGCGCCGGGCGTAGACGTCGACCAGCCGGGCCAGCTTCGACAGGCCGGTGATCTTGCCGCTGGTGGACGGGATGTAGCCCACATGGGCGACACCGACGAAGGGCACCAGGTGGTGCTCGCACGAGGACATCACCTCGATGTCCTTGACCAGCACCATCTCGTCGTGCCCGATGTCGAAGGTGGTGGTCAGGACGTCCTCGGGCTCCTGCCACAGGCCGGAGAAGATCTCCCGGTAGGCGCGGGCCACCCGGTTCGGGGTCTCCCGCAGGCCCTCGCGGTCGGGGTCCTCCCCCACCGCGAGCAGCAGCTCACGAACGGCGGCGGCGGCACGCTTCTCGTCGAACTCGGCGATCTTGTCCTCGCCGTCGAGTGTCACGGGGTCCGTCATGGTGCCTCGATCCTGCTGCTGGTGCGGTCGGCCGGTGCCGCGGCGGAAAAAGGCCACGGCCCCAGGGTAAAACCCCGAGGCCGTGGCCTTCATTCCGGGAGGAGCCCGGACCTGCGGTGACTCAGTTGTCCGACCGGCCGTCCTCGGGCAGGTCGACCGGGTCGGCCGGCGGCTTGGTCGTGGAGACCGCCGCGGGACCGTTGCCGTTGCCCGCCTGGCTGCCGTTGGTCAGCGCCAGTTCCTTCGGCGAGAGCACCGGAGGACGGGTGGACGGCGTACGACGGGCGGAGCCGGTCCAGGCCGGACGCGGCGGGCGCTTCACGATCCCGGCGAAGACCTCGGCGATCTCCTCCTTGTTCAGCGTCTCCCGCTCCAGCAGGGCCAGCACGAGGTTGTCCAGGACGTCGCGGTTCTCGACCAGGATCTCCCAGGCCTCGTTGTGCGCCGTCTCGATCAGCTTCTTGACCTCCTCGTCCACCAGCCCGGCGACCTCTTCCGAGTAGTCGCGCTGGTGACCCATCTCACGGCCGAGGAAGGGCTCGGAGTCGCTGGAGCCGAACTTGATCGCGCCCAGCCGCTCGGTCATGCCGTACTGGGTGACCATCGCGCGGGCCGTGGTGGTGGCCTTCTCGATGTCGTTGGACGCGCCGGTGGTCGGGTCGTGGAAGACCAGTTCCTCCGCCGCCCGGCCGCCCATCATGTAGGCGAGCTGGTCCAGCATCTCGTTGCGCGTGGTCGAGTACTTGTCCTCGTCCGGCAGCACCATCGTGTAGCCCAGGGCGCGGCCGCGGGACAGGATCGTCACCTTGTGCACCGGGTCGGAGTTCGGAGAGGCCGCCGCGACCAGGGCGTGTCCGCCCTCGTGGTACGCGGTGATCTTCTTCTCCTTGTCCGACATGATGCGGGTGCGCTTCTGCGGCCCGGCCACGACGCGGTCGATGGCCTCGTCGAGGACGTCGTTGTCGATCAGCTTCTTGTCGCCGCGGGCGGTGAGCAGCGCTGCTTCGTTCAGCACGTTGCTCAGGTCCGCGCCGGTGAAGCCGGGGGTGCGGCGCGCGACGGCCATCAGGTCGACGCCCGGCGCGATCGGCTTGCCCTTCTGGTGAACCGTGAGGATCTCCAGACGGCCCTGCAGGTCCGGCGGGTCGACCGCGATCTGCCGGTCGAAACGGCCCGGGCGCAGCAGCGCCGGGTCGAGGATGTCGGGCCGGTTGGTGGCGGCGATCAGGATCACGCCGCCCTTCACGTCGAAGCCGTCCATCTCGACCAGCAGCTGGTTGAGGGTCTGCTCACGCTCGTCGTGACCACCGCCGAGACCCGCACCGCGGTGCCGGCCGACGGCGTCGATCTCGTCGACGAAGACGATCGCCGGAGCGTTGGCCTTGGCCTGCTCGAACAGGTCGCGGACCCGGCTGGCGCCGACACCGACGAACATCTCGACGAAGTCGGAACCCGAGATCGAGTAGAACGGCACGCCCGCCTCACCGGCGACGGCCCGCGCGAGCAGGGTCTTGCCCGTACCGGGGCGGCCGTAGAGCAGCACGCCCTTGGGGATCTTGGCGCCGACGGCCTGGAACTTGGCGGGCTCCTGCAGGAACTCCTTGATCTCCTGGAGCTCCTCCACCGCCTCGTCGCAGCCGGCGACGTCGGAGAACGTCGTCTTGGGGGTGTCCTTGGTGATCAGCTTGGCCTTGGACTTCCCGAACTGCATGACGCGGGATCCGCCGCCCTGCATCTGATTCATCAGGAAGAGGAAGACCACCACGATCAGGACGAAGGGCAGCAGCGACAGCAGGATGCCGAGGAAGGCGTTCTGCTTGGACTGCGAGACGGTGTACTTGTCGGGGAGCTGGACTCCCGCGACCTTGCCGTCCACGATCCGCTGCAGGTCGTTGGCGATGTCGGCGCCCTGGTCGCCGATGTAGCTCGCCCGGACCTTGGAGCTGCCCTCGATCTTCACGCCGTTTTTGAGCTGCACCTTGATGGAGTTGTCGTCCCCGGTGGTCAGCTCGGCTGACTTGGCCTGGTTGGTGTCGATCGCATGCAGGACCGCGCCGGTGTCCACCGTCTTGTAGCCGCCGCCGGACCCGACGACCTGCATCAACACGATCACAGCGAGGACAACCAGCACGATCCACATCACTGGCCCACGGAAATAGCGCTTCACGTCCATCCATGCGGGGCGAACGCGCCCCGTCCCTCCTGCCACAGTGAGGCACCGCCGCCTGTTGGCGGCGCATGCATCCGGTGTTGTAATGACCCGACCTTCGGACGGTACCCCAGCATTGTCACCCGAGGGCGCCGCCGACTGTTAACCAACCCGCTTTCCCCTGCTCCAACGCCGGGAAAACGGCATCGGTTCCCCGGGCCGTCCGGGCGGCGGCTCAGCCGCCGTAGACGTGCGGGGCGAGCGTGCCGACGAAGGGGAGATTCCGGTACTTCTCGGCGTAGTCCAGGCCGTATCCGACGACGAACTCGTTGGGGATGTCGAAGCCGGTGTACTTCACGTCGAGCTCGACCTTGGCCGCCTCGGGCTTGCGCAGCAGCGTGCAGACCTCCAGCGAGGCCGGCCCGCGCGAACCCAGGTTGGTGATCAGCCAGGAGAGCGTCAGGCCCGAGTCGATGATGTCCTCGACGATCAGCACGTCCCGGCCGCCGATGTCGGTGTCCAGGTCCTTGAGGATCCGCACCACGCCGGAGGACTTGGTGCCCGCCCCGTAGGAGGACACCGCCATCCAGTCCATGGTGACCTCGCTCGACAGGGCACGGGCCAGGTCCGCCATCACCATGACCGCGCCCTTGAGCACGCCCACGATGAGCAGGTCCTTGCCCGCGTAGTCCCGGTCGATCTCCGCGGCGAGCTCCACCAGCTTCGCGTCGATCTCTGCCTTGGAGATGAGCACTTTCTCCAGGTCCGTGCCCATGTCGATCTCGTTCACTGCCTGGTACGTCCCTCAGCTGCTCGGGTCCACGTCGGCGCGTCTACGACGGCGAGAACACCAGTCTGCCATTGGCCCGCAGCACGGCGACGCCGCCCGGCAAGTTGAGCGCCTTCTGCCCGTGCCAGCCGGTGACCAGGCGGTCCACCTCCTCGATGTGCCGGGCGAAGAGGAAGCCCGGCGGTGAGCCGGCCGCGATGGCCGTCCTGCGCAGCACCCGGCGCCGCACCGCGGCGGGCAGCGTGGCCAGCCGGCGGACGTCCAGGCTGCCGTCGTCGCCCGCCGCGTCGGCCTGGGCGTCCGCCGCCCACTGGTCCAGCGCGTCGGCGTCGTCCCTGGACAGCTGGGCGGTACGGGCCAGCGCCTCGACGACGCCCTTGCCGAGCGACTTCTCCAGCACCGGCAGCGCCTCGTGCCGCACCCGGGAGCGGGTGTAGGCGGGGTCGTGGTTGTGCGGGTCCTCCCAGACGGTGATGCCCTGGGCCAGGCACCCCTGCCGGACGGTGTCGCGGTCCAGCAGCAGGAAGGGCCGCCGGTAGCGGCCGCCCGCCCCGGAGACCGCGGCCATGCCGGACAGCGAGCGGATGCCGGAGCCGCGGGCGAGCCCGAGGAGCACCGTTTCTGCCTGGTCGTCGCGGGTGTGGCCGAGCAGCACGGCGGCGGCGCCGCGCCGGTCGGCGGCGGCGTCGAGGGCCGCGTAGCGGGCGTCGCGGGCCGCGGCCTCGGGGCCGCCCTGGCGGCCGACGGTCACACCGACCGCGTCGACCGGGTCGAGGCCGAGGGCGCGCAGCCGGCCGGCCACTTCCTGGGCGCGGACGGCGGAGCCGACCTGCAGGCCGTGGTCGACGGTGACCGCGCCGGCCCGCACGCCGAGCCGTGGCCCTTCGAAGGCGAGGGCGGCGGCCAGCGCCATGGAGTCGGCCCCGCCGCTGCACGCGGCGAGCACCACGGGATGCGGGTCGGCGGACGAGCTGAGGACGTCGTGCAGGACGCGGCGGACCGCCAGGCGTATCGCCGCGACCGTGGGGTGGGGTCCCATGTCCGGTTCCCTCCTGAGGAGGCTGTGAAGGCTGCGCGAAGCAGGATCGGCGAGAGGAGATGACGCAGGGTATCCAGATGGTGACAGAACTCTGGGCATTACCCGAGCATCGCACGCCCTACCCTGCGTCTACGGTCCCTCGGACGGGTGAACCGGGGGCTCGCAGGGGGTCAGTTCTCGGTGCGCCGGTGCACTCGGGCGACCCATTCCGCCGGTTTGCCGATCTCCGCCTTCGTCGGCAGCGTGTTGGGCGACGTCCACACCTTGTTGAAGCCGTCCATGCCGACCTCGTCCACCACGGCCCGCACGAAGCGCTCGCCGTCGCGGTACTGCCGCAGCTTGGCGTCCAGGCCGAGCAGCCGGCGCAGCGCCTGGTCCAGGCGCCCGGCGCCGCTGGCACGGCGGCGGCTGAACTTCTCCCGGATCTCCGCGACGCTCGGCACCACGTCGGGGCCCACGCCGTCCATCACGTAGTCCGCGTGACCTTCGAGCAGCGACATCACGCCGGTCAGCCGGGCCAGGATCTCCCGCTGGGTGGGCGTCTGGACCAGGTCCACCAGGCTGCGGCCGTCGTCCGGCGCGTCGGCGGGCTCGCCGGCCTCCGGGTCCCTGCCGGCGTTGCCGCCGGTGAAGGACTGCACGGCCTGCCTGACCCGCTCGATCACCGTGGAGGCGTCGAGGTCGGTCTCGCCCAGGAACGACTGGATCTCGCCCTCGATGTGGTCGCGCAGCCACGGCACCGCGGAGAACTGCGTGCGGTGCGTCTCCTCGTGCAGGCACACCCACAGCCGGAAGTCGTGCGGGTCCACGTCCAGCTCCCGCTCGACCTGCACGATGTTCGGCGCCACCAGCAGCAGCCGGCCCGCCCGCGACTCGCCGGGACCCGGCTTGACCGGCCCGGCCGGCAGCTCGCGGGTGGGCGGCGCGAAGGTCTCGTACTGCCCGAGCACCCGGGAGGACAGGAAGCTCAGCAGCATCCCCACCTCCACGCCGGTGACCTTGCCGCCGACCGTGCCGAGCACCACCCCGCCGGGACCGCCCGGCCTGCGGGCCTGCATCTTGACCAGCAGCGGCTTGAGGACCTCGCGGAAGCCCGCCACGTTCGCCTTGACCCAGCCGGCCCGGTCCACGATCAGCACGGGGGTGCCGTGCGGTGGCGCGTCCACGTCGCCGTACATCCGGGTGTAGGCCCGCACGTGGGCCTCCGACTCCTGCGCGTGCCCGCGCAGCTCGGCCACGATCGCCCGGGCTTCGTCGCGGCTCACCTCAGGCCCCGGCCGGGTCAGCCTCTGGGCTGTCGCCACGGCGAGGTTCCAGTCGACCATCTCGCTTCCACCGATGCTCGTCATGTCTTCACGGTACGTTGCCGGTCCGCGCTTTGGGGCACGCGGCGGAAGGCGAAGGGGCGGGCCGGGGACATTCCCCGGGCCCGCCCCTCGGCGGCAGGTGACGCTCAGGCCTTCAGTGGCCAGGTCCGTGCTCCTTGAGCCGGCGGAAGGAGTCCTCGATCTCGGCCTCGGCCTCGGCGCGGCCCACCCAGTCGGCACCCTCGACGGACTTGCCGGGCTCCAGGTCCTTGTAGACCTCGAAGAAGTGCTGGATCTCCAGCCGGTCGAACTCGCTGACGTGGTGGATGTCCCGCAGGTGCTCCACGCGCGGGTCGGACGCCGGCACGCACAGCACCTTGTCGTCGCCGCCGGCCTCGTCGGTCATGCGGAACATGCCGATGGCGCGGCAGGTGATCAGGCAGCCGGGGAAGGTCGGCTCGTCCAGGATCACCAGCGCGTCCAGCGGGTCGCCGTCCTGGCCGAGGCTGTTCTCGATGAAGCCGTAGTCGGCGGGATAGCTGGTCGAGGTGAAGAGCCGGCGGTCCAGGCGGATACGACCGGTCTCGTGGTCCACCTCGTACTTGTTCCGCGAACCCTTCGGGATCTCGATCGTGACGTCGAACTCCAAGGCCCTACTCCTCCATGATCAGCGCATACTGCGGGTGATTAAGTGTCTCCCACGCAAGTGGGTGGTCGTGAAAGGGGCTGGTCGGGGGTGCCGCACGGCAGAAAAGTGCAGGTGGTGGCGATATCCGCGGCTATAGGCGCGGTGGTCGCCACGGGCGCGGTGGCCGAGGCGGGGCCGTGGGACGGCGGCCAGCGCACGGCCGAGCGGTCGCTGGCCGCCGCCAGGGACGGGCGCACGGCCGTGCCCGCCGCGCGGAAGCCGGCCGCGGAAGCGGCGGCGGGCGGCCGGCCGCGGGCCGCCGCCGCGCCGCCCGCCGCCGCCTCCGCGGCACCGGTGTTCGCCGCCGCCGGCACGGGGCCGGCGCCCGCCGCCGGCAGCCTGGCCCCCCGGCTCGCCCCGCTGATGAGCTCGCCGGACCTCGGCACCGTACGCACCGGGGCGGTGCTGGACGTCGCCGGCGGCACGCTGCTCTACGACCACCGGTCGGGCACCGCCTCCACCCCGGCGTCCACCACCAAGCTCGCCACCGCCGTCGCCGCGCTCGGCACCCTCGGCGGCTCCCGCACGCTGACGACCCGCACCGTCGCGGTCGGCGCCAAGCGCGTCGTGATCGTCGGCGGCGGCGACCCGACCCTGGAACTCGACGGCCTCGCCGCCGACACCGCGGCCGCGCTGCACGCCCGCGGCACCACGTCCGTACGGCTCGGCTACGACACGTCGCTCTACTCAGGCCCCGTGCTGCACCCCATCGGCGTGAACGAGAACCTCGCGCCGGTCACCGCGCTGATGGTCCGCGAAGGCCGGCTCGACCACAGCGCCAGCGGCCCGGCGACCCGCGCCGCCGATCCCGCGCTCGCCGCGGCCACGTCCTTCGCGGAGCTGCTCCGCTCGCACGGCATCACCGTGACCGGCACGCCAGAGCCGGCCGGCGGCAAGGGGGGTACGCGGCTGGCGGCGCACGAGTCCGCGCCGATGCGGTCGCTGGTGGAACGGATGCTCACCGACTCCGACAACGACCTCGCGGAGGCGCTGGGGCGTCAGGTCGCCCTGGCGGGCGGCCGGCCCGCCAGTTTCGCGGGCGCCGCGAAGGCGATACGTTCCGCTCTGCAGCGGTACGGGGTGCCGCTGGCGCGGGCCGTCTTCGCCGACGGCAGCGGGCTCGACCACGTCGACGCGCTGTCGCCCGCGACGCTCACCCGGATCCTCGCGCTGGCCGCGTCGCCGGCGCATCCGGAACTGCGGCCGGTCCTTGACGGCCTGCCCATCGCGTCCTTCACCGGGACGCTCGCGTCCCGGTTCGCCTCGACCCCCGGGGCGGGGGTCGTCCGTGCCAAGACCGGCACGCTGACCGGTACGAACACGATCGCCGGGGTGACGGTCACCCCCGGCGGGCGGGTGCTCGCCTTCTCCTTCATGACCCAGGGCGCCCCCTCCGCACCCGCGGCGCAAGCCGCTCTGGACGCCCTGGCCTCGGCCCTGTCCTCCCTCTGAACCCGGGGGCGGGGCCGGCGCCCCTGGGTGATTGCCACTTGCGGCGGCCGGTCGCCTGAAGCCCGGCGGGGACTGGTCGCGCGGTTCCCCGCGCCCCTGAAAAACGCTCACCCTCTGCGCTAGCGGCACCCCTGCCAGGGGGCAACGCCCAACGGCGGAAGACGCAGGCCCAAAGGGGCGCGGGGAACTGCGCGGCCAGCCACAGCGGCGGGAAAGCAGCGCTGCCACCGCAAGGGGCAATCGCCCAGGGGCGCGGGGAACTGCGCGGGCAAGCAGGACGTGTCGGCGCTGTGGGCGCCACAGGCGGTGGCGGGCGCTAGAAGCCGCGGGTGCGCTTGGCCGCGCGGCGTGGGGGGAGCGGGCCCGGAGTCGGGAGCGCCAGGCGGGCGATCTCGTTGCCTAGGTTGACGCCGATCGCCAGGGCCAGGGCGAGGGCGGCGGCCCGGGAGAGCTGGGTGAAGCCGGCGGACGCGTGGTTCTGGGTGAAGGCCAGCAGGCCGAAATACGTCGCAGAACCCGGCAGCAGCGGGCCGATCGCCGCTGTCACGTACGGCAGTACGGAGACGTAACGGTAGCGGGCCATGAGCTGGCCGAAGAGGCCGACGAGGCCGGCCGCCGCGGCCGTGGAGGCGACCGCGTTGCCGCCCGCCTGCTGGTGCAGGACGCCGAAGACCGTCCAGGCGACGCCCCCGTTGAGCGTGGCGAGCACAAGCACCGTGCGCTCGCACTGGAGCAGCACGGCGAAGGCCAGCGTCAGCACCATCGCCGCGACCAGCTGCACCCACGGGTGGTCGTACGCGCGGAGCGCCTGATCGGGGTTGAGGTCGGCGCCGAGCTTGACGCCGACGTAGAGGATCAGCGTGACGCCGACGACGATGCCGACCACGAGGTAGGCCACTTCGAGCAGCCGGGCGGACGCGGTGATGTAGAAGCCGGTCAGGCCGTCCTGGACGGCGGCCACCAGCGCGCGGCCGGGCAGCAGCGCGAAGAGCCCGCCGGTGATGACCGCGGAGGACTGGACGCCTGCGGCGCCGGGGATCCAGTGGGCGCGGTCCACCACGACCCCCATCGCGGCAGCGGGCATCGCGGCCGCCGCGAACTGGTAGAACTCCGGGATGCCGCGCCCGGCAAGCAGCCACGCGAGCCGGTCGCCGAGCATCGCGGCAAGCGCCGCGCCAAGGAAGATGATCAGGTTGCCGCCGACCAGCACGCTGGCCGCGCCCGCGAGCAGCCCCGCGGCGGCGGTGAGGCCCCAGCTGCCGTACGGGTGCCGGTTGCGCCGGATGTCGGCGAGCCGGCGATACGCGTCCTCCAGCGTGACCTCGTCCGCGGCGATGTCGTCGACGAGCCGGTAGACCGCGGCCAGCCGCGTGTAGTCGGTGCCGCGGCGCCGCACCGTGCGGCTCATGGTGAGCGGCGGTTCGGTCAGCGAGGGCTGGTAGGAGATGCCGAGCAGGGTGAAGGTGACGTTGGGCTCCACCCGCGCGAGACCGTACGCGTAGGCCACCCCGAGCATCGCCGCCTCGACGTCCTCCGCGCCCTCGCCGCCGGCCAGCAGCAGCTCGCCGATCCGCAGGGTCAGGTCGAGCACCCTGGGCACGGAGACGGTGTGCGGGCGGTCGAGTACGGTCTCCGGCCCGGGCCGCTCGGTGGCCGGCAGCCGTACGAAGGTCCGCATCCGGTCCTGCCAGCGGGCGTCCTCGGCCGGCAGGGCCACCACCGGGATGCCCTCCGGCGGGGTGAACGCCGAGCCGGCGGCGTACGAGACCGGTGGCGCGCCCGACGGCCGCCCGTTGTCCGGTCCGCGCTCCTCCCCCGGCCCAGGGCCGCCCGTCACCCGGCCGTCCTCAGTTCTTGTGCGCGCGGTGCCGGCCGCCGCGCGGCGCGGTGATGACCTCGGGGGTCTCCACGCCCTCGGCCGCCGCCGGCTCCTGCCGCGCGGGCGCGGACTTGCCGCGCGAGCGCAGGTACTCGATGCCCAGCGGCACCACGGACACCAGCACCACCAGGACGAGGATCGCCTCGATGTTGTTCTTGACGAATTCGATCTGTCCGAGCCAGTAACCCAGCAGGGTGACGCCGGCGCCCCACGAGGTGCCGCCGATGACATTGAAGGTGGCGAAGGTGCGGTAGTTCATTCGGCTGACGCCTGCGACGATCGGGGTGAACGTCCTGACGATCGGCACGAAGCAGGCCATCACGATGGCTTTGGACCCGTGGTGCTCGAAAAACGCGTGCGCCTTCTCGATGTTCTCCATCTTGAACAGGCGGGAGTCGGGGCGGCTGAACAGCGACGGGCCGACCTTGCGGCCGAACGCGTAGCCCACCTGCTGCCCCAGCACCGAGGCCACCGCGATCAGCGGGGCCACCAGCCACAGCGGGCGGTCCAGCGTCCCGCCGGCCACCAGCAGCCCCGTGGTGAACAGCAGGGAGTCGCCGGGCAGGAAGAATCCGATCAGCAGTCCGGACTCCGCGAACACGATCAGCAGCACGCCCCACAGGCCGTAGGTGTTGATCAGGTGGTCAGGAGAGAGCCAGGTCGGACCGAGCGCGAGGTTCATCACGATCCAAAAGTATCAATGCAGTGTTGATACAAACGTTCCGCAACCTGCGAGTAGTGGACTACCTTCTCCGCAGTGTCACCCGCGCACCACCGCATGTCCGGAAAGTCATCCCCCCACGTGCCCCGTCACTGCGTCCGAAACATCTGGCGGCTCCCGTTATGACTCGCGCCATCACCCTGCACGAAGTTTCCAAGTACTACCCGAAGCAGCCGCAGCCGGCCGTGGACCGGTTCTCGCTGGACATCGCGCCAGGGGAGTTCCTGGTGCTCCTCGGCCCTTCCGGCTGCGGCAAATCGACCGTTCTGCGGATGATCGCCGGGCTGGAGGACATCACCACCGGCGAGCTGCTGCTCGACGGGGAGTACTCCAACGACCTCGCGCCCGGCGACCGACGGATGGCCATGGTCTTCCAGAACTTCGCCCTCTACCCGAGCATGACCAGCAGGGAGAACATCGGTTTCCCGCTGCGGTTCGAGATGCCGGGCGAGGAGCACGGGCCACGGGTCGACGAGACCGCCCGCATCCTCGGCATCGAGGAGATCCTGGACCGCTACCCCGGCCAGCTCTCCGGTGGTGAGCGCCAGCGCGTCGCCATGGGGCGGGCCATCTCCCGCCACCCGTCGGTCTTCCTGATGGACGAGCCGCTGTCCAACCTGGACGCGAAGCTGCGCGCCCACCTGCGCGCCGAGATCGCCCGCCTCACCCACGGCATGGGCGTCACCACCGTCTACGTCACCCATGACCAGGCCGAGGCGATGTCGCTGGGCGACCGGGTCGCGATCATGCGCAGCGGCGTGCTGCAGCAGATCAGCACCCCGCGGGAGGCGTACCACCTGCCGGAGAACGTCTTCGTCGCCGCCTTCGTCGGCACCCCGCGGATCAATCTGCTGCAGGCCACCGTCATCGCCCCGCTCACCGGCGGCATGTGGATCGACTTCGGCCGGCAGCGGCTCGGGCTGCCGGAGCCGCTGAACGCCGACCACCAGATGCTGCGGATCCAGCAGGGCCGCCGGATCATCGTCGGGCTGCGCTCCGAGGCGGTGCGCATCGCCCAGCCCAGCCAGGCGCACGCCGGTGAGGTCGTGCTCAGCGGGATCGTCGAGCACGTCGAATACCAGGGCCACGAGTCGCTGGTGCACCTCAACACGGGGTCGCGTCCCGCGGTGGTCCCCGAACTGGAGGCGCCGCGGCCTGCCGCGGCCCCCAGGAGCGGGTCCCGGCGGGGGGCCAGCAGCGGTGTCGGCCTCGGCAAGCTCGCGCAGAAGGCTGCGCGGCGGATCCAGGCCAGCGTGATGGAGCGGGAGGGTTCCGCGTCGGGCGCGTCGGGCGCCTCGCCCTCGTCGGCCGGCGGGCCGCCGCCTCGTCCTGCGCACGCGCCGGTGTCGGTCATGGACCGGCCCACGACGCCGGAGACGCAGACGGGTGATCTCGTCGTCCGCACCGGACCGGATATCCGCGTACGCCGCGGAGACCGCGTCCCCCTGCTTGTCGACCTGGCCCACCTCTACGTCTTCGACCAGGATGGCCTCCGCATCTGCCCGGCCCCGGCCCAGCAGCCCCGCCTGGAGTAACCCCCTCCGGGGGCGGCCCTGCCGGAGGGGTGCGCGCCCGGAATGGGCGTAATGTCGGGGTGGGCTGAGCTCGCCCCGACACCGCAGGAGGTACGCCCATGGCCGACGTCAATGTCGCCGTCATCTACTACTCGGCCACCGGCACCATCGCCACCGTCGCCGACTCCATCGCGGACACCGCGCGGAAGGCCGGCGCCGAGGTGCGGTTGCGGCGGGTGGCCGAACTGGCGCCGGACTCCGCGATCGACTCGAACCCGGCCTGGCGGGCGAACATCGACGCGACCGCCGACATCCCGGAGGCGGAGGCCGCGGACATGGAGTGGGCCGACGCGGTGATCTTCGGGTCGCCGACCCGGTTCGGCAACATCACCAGCCAGCTCAAGCAGTTCCTCGACCGGCTCGGCCCGCTCTGGCTGGAGGGCAAGCTCGCCGACAAGGTCTACACCGGCTTCACGTCGTCGGCGACGACCCACGGCGGCCAGGAGACGACGCTGCTGGCGCTGTACAACACGATCCACCACTTCGGCGGCATCCTGGTCACGCCGGGCTACACCGACCCGTCGAAGTTCATCGACGGGAACCCGTACGGCACCTCGCACGTCGCCGGGCAGGGTGACATCCCGGTCGGGGAGCAGACGCTGACCGCGGCGCGGGTGCAGACCCAGCGGGTGGTCCGCTTCACCCGGGCGCTCAAGACCGGCCTGGCCGCGGGCACCTGAGGCGGCCGGACCGCCGCCCCCGCCGAGGCCCGCCGCCCCGCACTTCGTTGTTTCGACGGTCATCCGGCGGAATACGTTCCGCCGCCTGACGCCGGCTGTTCACTCGGCGACCATCGGGGTTTCCGCCGTCCTCTCCTAATGTTTCAGGCTCAACCACGGGTATCCGGGGCTGTTGACGCTTGGAGCACCATGACGAAGACGCTCGGCAGGCGCCTGTTCGGATTCGGCACGTCCGGCAGGGCCGCCGCCCGCACCCCGGCGGGGGCGACGACGGCCGCCGACTGCCTGCGGCTGTACGAGGAGGCGGGCGACGGCGACCCGGAGATGGCCGCCGCGGCCGCCACCGTACGGGAGGCGGCCGACGCCGACCTGACCGACGCGCTGCTCGCGCTCGGCGGCGCCGCCCTCACGCGGGACCTGCCGCCGCTGGCGCTGGCCGCGGCCGACGCGGTGCTCACCCGGCGCAAGGGCTCCCGGGCGGCCTGGCAGCTGCGCGGGCGGGCGCTGGAGGCGGCGGGCGACCTGCCGGCGGCCGTCGCGGCCTTCGAGGGCTATCTGGAGCGCACCGACGCCGCGTCCGCGGGGGCGGCCGAGGTGACGGCCAGGATCGGCGCGCTGCGCGCCGACCACCGCTGGCGGCAGGACGTGCTGCGCGCCCTGGACGGCTCCGCCCCGGATGTCGCCGCCCTGGCGGCCGGGCCGCTGCCGGCCTTCGAGTCGGCGGTCGAGCGCCACCTGGACGACCGGCTGACGGCGCCGGGCGGCGCCGGCGGTGCGGCGGCCGGCCTCGCCCCCGTCGTCGGGCTCTACGCGGACCGCCGCAGGCACCGGCTGCGCCCGCCGGTCGCGGATCCCCTCTACGGCGGTACGGGCCGGCTGCGGATCGGCGAGTTCCGCAACCTCATCGCGGGCCGCTCGGTCTGCCTGGTCGCCAACTCGGGGACCGTACGCGGCGGCGCGCTGGGCGCGGACATCGACGCGTACGACCTGGTGGTGCGCTTCAGCTCCTTCGTCCTCGACCCGGCGGCGACCGGTGAACGCACCGACGTCCACGTCACCGGCCACCGCGGCGCCCTCAACTGGGACCGGCAGGTCACCACCCGGCTGGTCTTCTGCGACAAGCCGGACGACTGGCGGCAGGCGCTGCGCACGCATCTGGTGCCCGGGGCGCAGCGCTTCACCGGCGACGACTCGCTCCGCCGCCCGGTGCGGGGTGTCGGCGGCCTCACCCCGGCGCTGTGGCCGCCCCGGCTGACCTGCGGCTTCGAGATGGTGTGGCTGCTCGACTTCCTCGACGTCAGCCCGCGCCTCGACCTGATCGGCTTCGACTTCTTCGCCACCGACCCCTACCGGCTGCCCGAGGCGTCGCACATCGCGACGCCGTCCGACTACACCAGCGAGAAAGCGTGGGTCATGGAACGCGCCCAGCACGTCACCGGCCCGGTGATCGCACTGCGATGAGCACCGCCGCCGCCCCCCACGACCCCGTCGTCCCTTCCGCCGCCGACCCCTCATCCGAGGTCCATTCCGCCGCCGCGCTGACCGGCAAGCGGCGGCTCGCCTTCGCCGCGTACGTCGACGAGCGGCGGCTGCCCGGCTTCCTCGCGCTGCTGCGCAGCCTGGCGCTGACCAACCCCGGGGTGTGCGAGGACTTCGTCGTGCTGCACGACGCGGCCCTGCCCGCCGCCGCGGCCGACCGCATCCGCGCCCTGCACCCCCGCGCCGACCTGCGCCCGGGCGAACCGGGCGAACCGGCCGAACCGGGCGGCCTGGACGGCCACCCGCTGCTGGCCGTCCTCGGCGTCCGCGGCTACGACACCGTCGTCGCCTTCTGCGCCGACACCGTGGTGACCGGCCCGCTCGGCGAGCTGCTGACGCTGCGTACGGGCGCGGCGGCCACGCCCGCCCCCGGCGCGCTGGTCGTCCAGCGCGACCTGCTGACCGATGCCTTCCGCGCCCGCCTGGCCGCGGCCGGGCCCGCCGCCACCCCCGGACCGCACCCCGACGCGCCCGCGCTCGCCCTGCTGCGGGCCGTACTCGGTACGGAGCTGGCCGAGCTGGACGGCGCCCCCTTCGCCCCGGCCTGCGCCCCGGAGGACGTCCCTGCGGCGGACATGGCGGCCGCGTATCTGCGGGCCAAGGGCGTCACCCACCCTGACCTGCTGGTGCACTTCGGCACCCCGCACGTCACGCGCACCGGCGACGCGACGACCGCACGCCGGGTCGCGGCGGCGCACATCGCCGCGGGGCGCTACCAGGAGGCCGTCGACCTGATGGCCTCCGTCCGGCTGCCGCTGGACGCGGCCTGGCCGCACGAGGTCTACGGGCACGCGCTGATGAGCGTGTCCCGCTACGCCGAGGCCCGCACCCACCTGCGGGTCGCGACCGCGGTGCCCGAGCACGCGGCTGCGGCCTTCGCCCGGCTGGCGCAGATCGAGTGGGTGCTGGGCGACGACGAGAAGGCGCAGCAGTACGCGCTGGCCGGCCTGGACGCGGACCCCGGCCACGCGCCGAGCAACAACGTACGGGTGATGACCGCGCCCGCCGCCGCGACCCGGGCAGGCGGCGCGAAGTCCAAGGCGAAGGCCGACAAGGAAGGTGCGCCGCGCAAGCAGCTCGCCCATGTCGCCTTCTACATGCCGCACCAGGGCAACGCCGGGGACAAGCTGCTGCCGGAGTCCGTACGGCTGGCGTTCGGGTCCGAGACCGGCCCGCGCCGCTGGCACTCCGTCCACGCCCACCGGCTCTTCGGCGAGGCGGCGCTCGCCGAGGCGAACTCGCGCCGGGCGCTGGTCGTCGGCGGCGGCGGGCTGTTCATCCCCGACACCGCGCCCAACGGCAACAGCGCCTGGCAGTGGAACGTCAGCGACGACGTGCTGCGCCGGGTCGAGGTGCCGGTGATCGTCTACGCGGTCGGCTTCAACGCCTTCGACGGCCAGTCCTACCGGCAGCGGCGGTTCGCGACGGCGCTGCGCACCCTGGTGGAGAAGTCCGCCTTCTTCGGGCTGCGCAACCACGGGTCGATCGAGAAGGTGCGGGCGCTGCTGCCCGCGCACCTGCACGACCGGGTGCGCTTCCAGCCGTGCCCCACCACCGTGACCCGGCAGCTCGTCGGCGGCTGGAGCGACCCGGCGTCCCGCGAGGACACCGTCCTGTTCAACGCCGCCTACGACCGCGCCGGGCTGCGCTTCGGCCACGACTACGGCCACTTCCTCGCCGAACTCGCCGCCGCGGTGCGCAGGATCGGCGACCGGGCCGAGGTCAGGTGCGTGGCGCACGCCCAGGAGGACGAGCGGGTCGTCTTCGACCTGCGCCGCGAGCACGGCATCTCGCTGCCGGTGGTCCCGATGTACGACTTCGACAACCCGCGGATCCTGGACGTCTACGCCCGCACCAAGCTGGTGATCGGGATGCGCGGGCACGCGAGCATGATCCCGTTCGGCTGCGGCACCCCGATCGTCAGCCTCATCTCGCACCCGAAGATGGCGTACTTCCTGGCCGACATCGACCGGCCCGAGTGGGGCGTGTCGGTCCACGACCGGCGGCTCGGGGCGCTGCTCACCGAGAAGGCGTTCGCGGTGCTCGACGACCACGAGGCGGCGGTCGCCGACGTGCACGGCCGCCAGCAGGAGCTGTGGAAGGTCACCCAGGCCAACGCGGCGGACCTGCGGACCCTGGTGGGCGGCCCGCTGGACTGACCGGCCGGGCCGCCCACGGGGCCGGGCGAAGAAAGGTCAGCCCGGCACCCGGCGAAGCGGTGGCGGCGCACGTATCGTGACCGGCATGTCACTGCACAAAGGCTCAGGCAGTCCGCGGGTGATGTCGGTCAACCCGTTCTTCGGCGAGGCCGACCCGGTCGGCGGCATGAACACCGCGCCGCCCAAGCACCATCTGCCGGACGGGCCGATGACACCGCACGCCGCCTACCAGCTGGTGCACGACGAGCTGATGCTTGACGGCAACTCGCGGCTGAACCTGGCGACCTTCGTCACCACCTGGATGGAGCCGCAGGCCGACGTCCTGATGGAGGAGTGCCGCGACAAGAACATGATCGACAAGGACGAGTACCCGCGCACGGCCGAGCTGGAGCGGCGGTGCGTGTCGATCCTCGCCGACCTGTGGAACGCGCCCGACCCCGGCGCGGTCATCGGCTGCTCGACCACCGGGTCCTCCGAGGCGTGCATGCTCGCCGGCATGGCGCTCAAGCGGCGCTGGATGAAGCGCACCAAGGGCTACCCGGCGACCGCCAGGCCCAACCTGGTGATGGGCGCGAACGTGCAGGTGTGCTGGGAGAAGTTCTGCGCCTTCTGGGAGGTCGAGGCCCGGCTGGCGCCGATGCGCGGCGACCGGCTGCACCTGGACGCGGAGGCGGCGCTGGCGCTGTGCGACGAGAACACGATCGGGGTCGTCGCGATCCTCGGCTCGACCTTCGACGGGTCCTACGAGCCGGTCGCGGAGATCTGCGCGGCCCTGGACTCCTACGAGGAGCGCACCGGTACGCATATCCCGGTGCACGTGGACGCGGCCTCCGGCGGGATGATCGCGCCCTTCCTCGACCGCGACCTGATCTGGGACTTCCGGCTGCCGCGGGTCGCCTCGATCAACACGTCCGGCCACAAGTACGGGCTGGTCTACCCCGGCGTGGGCTGGGCGCTGTGGCGCGACGCCGACGCGCTGCCCGACGAGCTGGTCTTCCGGGTGAACTACCTCGGCGGCGACATGCCGACCTTCGCGCTGAACTTCTCCCGCCCGGGTGCGCAGGTGGTGGCGCAGTATTACTCCTTCCTGCGGCTCGGCAAGGACGGCTACCGGGCGGTCCAGCAGAGCAGCAGGGACGTTGCGACGTCGCTGTCCGGGCGCTTCGCCGAGATGGACGAGTTCCGGCTGATCACCCGGGGGGAGGAGCTGCCGGTCTTCGCGGTCACCACCGCGCCCGACGTCACCTCCTTCGACGTCTTCGACGTCTCCCGCCGGCTCCGGGAGCGCGGCTGGCTGGTGCCCGCCTACACCTTCCCTGCCGACCGCCAGGATCTCGCGGTGCTGCGCGTGGTGTGCCGCAACGGCTTCTCCCAGGACCTGGCGGATCTCCTGATGGGCGATCTGGCCACCCTCCTCCCCGAACTGCGCCGCCAGCCGCACCCGCTGAACCGCCCCGAGTCCGTGGCGACGGCCTTCCACCACTGACCCGCTCCACGGGGGGTCACGCGCAACCACCCACCGGCCGGTGGTCCGGCACGAACCGAACAGCCCCTCCGGGCCGGTGACGACCCGCGCCCCCGGTGGGGGCTGGTCGCGCCGTTCCCCGCGCCCCTGGGGTGGTGGCCGTCCGTCGCCACACTGCCGGCGGGTGGTGGGCAGCCCCGCAGGGGCGGTGGCGCGGCGGGGTGGCGGAGTGCCAGAGTGGCCACCGCGGTGCGCTGACCCGCCGTCAGGCGGCTGGGCGCGGGACACGGGGGTTGCGGGAGATGGAAGCGCTGAGGGCGGACGACCCGGCACAGGTCGGCCCGTACGCACTGGTGGGCAGGCTCGACGCGGGTGAGCTGGGGCAGGCCTACGCGGGCCGGCATCCGGCCGGACCGCTGGTCACCGTCACGGTGCCGTATCCGCACCTGGCGGCCGACCCCGGCTTCCGGGACCGTTTCCGCGCCGACGTCGGCGTCACCCGCCGCGTCGCCGGGCCGTTCGTGCTGCCGGTCGACGCGGACACCGAGAGCCCGACGCCCTGGCTGGTCACCGCGGGGCCCGACGTGCCGACGCTGGCCTCGGCCGTCACCGGCGGCGGGCCGCTGCCGCCGTACCGGATACGTGAGCTGGCGGTGGCGCTGACCGGCGCCCTGGTCGGGGTGCGGGAGGCGGGAGCCGCCCTCGTCGGCCTTGAACCGTCCGCCGTGGTCATGACGCCGGACGGCCCGCGGCTCTCCCCCTTCGGGATCACCCGCCTGGCGCACGGCGACGCAGGGCGGTCGGACCCGGACGCCGTGTGGACCCTGGGCGCGGTGCTGCACTTCGCCGCCACCGGCCGCCCGCCGACCGCCGCCCCGGCGGGCTGGCAGCCGGGCCCGCCGGTGGTCGCCGAACCCGTCCTGGCGCAGCTGATATCCGACTGCCTCGCCGCGTCGCCGACCGCCCGGCCCACCCTGGCCGACCTGGTCGGCCGGCTGAACGCCACCGCGGTGCCCGGCGCCGTGCTGCTGCCCCCGGTACGCCCGCGGCCGTGGTGGCGGGACGTCCCGGCGTCGGTGGTGGCCACCGCGGTGGGGCTCGCGGTGATCGCCGTCCTCGTGCTGTCCGCGGGCGGCTCGCACGACTCCTTCGGGGCGCAGCCGCCCGGCGTGGCGGTGTCGGGTATCCCGGGACTGCCGGGCACCCTGCCCACCGACGACGGCGACGGCGGCGACGGCGGCGACGGCGGCGACCAGCCGGACGGCTCGCAGGACCCGTCCGACTCCCCCTCGGCCACGCAGGACCCGATCGGCACCGCGGCGACCGGCGACTGCTTCGACGACACCGGGGCCCCGCAGACCGCCGGCCTCCGGCCGACCGGCTGCGCGCCGCGGACGTTCAAGGTGGTCGACGTGCTGCACGGCACCACCGACACCGGCGGCTGCGCGAACGTCCCAGAGGACTCCTGGAACGTGCCCTACCCGGCTCAGAACCTCGTGCTGTGCCTCAGCTACCTGTACGACCACGGCAGCGCCTACCACGCCGTCCCCGGCGACTGCGTGTGGGGCACCAGCGCGGACAGCGCGTGGAACGGGATCGACTGCCAGAACGGCGCCTTCACCGTGCAGAAGCGCTACACCGGGACGACGGACGGCAGCCGCTGCAACAGCCTGCGGGACAACGACTGGGTGGAGCACTTCACCGTGGGCGGCCGGTCCGACCTCGACGTCACGCTCTGCCTGACGATGAACTACCCGGACGACGCCGGCCACGCCACCCAGCACGAGTGCATGCGCTTCACCGGCACGACCACCCGCCCGTCGCTGCACGCCTCGTCGTGCGGCTCCGCCAACGTGGTGGTGACCGGCCGCACGCCCACCTACAACAACGCCAAGTTCTGCGGCACGGACGCCTGGGCGACCTGGAAGCCGGACTACTACCCCAAGCTGGCGTACACCGTCTGCTACCGGCGGCGGTGACGGCCACAACGGCCGAGTGCGGCCCGGCGGCCGCAGCGGCTCGTGCGGTCGGTCCGCGTGCGTTCCGGCCCGCTCTGCGGCACCGTGGGAGACGCAACCCGACCCCCAGTGAAGGGCAGTCCGCCATGGCCGAGCACACCTACCGGGTGACGGAGATCGTCGGCACCTCCAAGGAGGGCGTGGACGACGCCGTACGCAACGGCATCCGCCGTGCCGCACAGACCCTGCGCGAACTCGACTGGTTCGAGGTGACGCAGGTGCGCGGGCACATCGTGGACGGCGAGATCGAGCACTACCAGGTGGGCCTCAAGGTCGGCTTCCGCCTGGAGTCCGGGGAGTAGTCCCGCCCCTTCCCGCGCCCGCCGCCCGCGCGGCTCCGCCCGACGGCGGCGGCGCGGGACCCCCGCATGGCGCAGCACCGGCGGCGCGAAACCCTCGCATGGCGCACTCCCGTACGGCCCAGTCCTGCTCGCATTATCCGACTGATCGTCAGATCATGTTGTCGTCAAGGCGGGTTTTGTACGGGTTCGTTCCGTTCCCGCCGTCTGCTGCAGACTCGGGAGCCGCAATGAGCCGATCCACCCCCTCCGCGCAACCGCCCACCGGACCCGGACACTCCGGGCACGACGCCGACCGCGAGGCCTGGGCGGCGAGCGGCACGGTCTTCGCGGCGATCCTGCTCCTGGTCGGCGGCGTCCTGGCGGTCCTCGAAGGCATCGTCGGCATCGCCAAGGACTCCGTCTACGTCATCACCCGGGGCGGCTCCGCCTACAACTTCAACGTGACGGCGTGGGGCTGGATCCACCTGGTGCTGGGCGTCATCGCGGCATTCATCGGCATGGGCCTGCTGCTGGGCGTGCCGCTGGCCAGGTTCGCGGGCATCGGCATCGCCTCGATCCAGATCATCGCGAACTTCATCTTCCTGCCCTACCAGCCCGTCTGGTCGGTGATCATGATCGCGATCGACCTGTTCGTGATCTGGTCGCTGGCCAGCTACCACCCGCACCGGAGCCACCAGCAGGGAGGCATGCGGTGATCGGCTTCCCCTCCAACCCCACGCTCGACCAGTTGCGCCGCTGCACGGTCGCGGTCGACCTGGGCGCCGCACGCACCCGGGTCTACCTGCGCGGCAGTGGGGTGGTCGCGGACGAGCCCAGCGTGGCCGCGGTCGACATCCGCACCGGCGCGCTCATCGCGGTCGGCGCGCAGGCCGAGCAGATGGCCGGCCGCACCCCCGAGCACATCAGGGTCGTCCGTCCGGTCGCGGGTGGCGCGGTGGTGGACATCGCGATGGCCCAGCGGATGCTGCGGCACATCCTCGGCGACAAGCTCGGCCGCCGCAGGCTCCGGGTGCCGATGATGCGGGCGGCGGTGTGCACCCCGCACGGCAGCGAGCCGATCGCCCGCAGGGCGGCGGTCGAGACGCTGTACGGGCTCGGCGCGCGCCGGGTCGAGCTGGTGGACACGCTGATCGCCGCGGCGGTGGGCTGCGGGCTGCCGGTGGAGCACCCCGAGGCCACCATGATCGTGGTGTGCGGCGCGGGCACCACCCAGGTCGCGGTCCTCTCGCTCGGCTCGATCGTGTCGGCGGAGACCGTGCCGGTCGGCGGCGACGCGATCGACCGGGCGGTCGTCCAGCACCTGCGCAACGCGCACGAGCTGATGCTGCCGAGCCAGTCGGTGCGCCCGCTGCACCAGATGCTCGGCGCCCCCGCGACCGGCGGCACCCCCACCACCGAGGTGCACGGGCGGGACGTCATCAGCGGCATGGCCCGCTCGGTGCTGGTCGAGACCGAGGGCGTCAGGCACGCGATGCGCACCCCGCTGACCGCGGTCCTCGACGCCATCACCGGGGTCCTCCGGCAGTGCCCGCCCGACCTGGTCGCCGACCTCGGCGACCGCGGCATCATGCTGGCCGGCGGCAGCGCGCTGATGCCGGGCCTCGACCTGATGCTCCGCGAGGCCACCGGCATGCCCGTGCACGTCGCCGACCGCCCCGACGTGGTCGCCGTCCAGGGCCTCGGCGCCATGATCGAGGGCCGCGTCCGCCCCCTCCTGCTCGATCCCCTGACCGTCTGAACCACCCTCACGAGGGCGGCCCGGGTGACGCGCCCGGGCCGCCCTCGGCGTGTCAGCTCCCGCCGCGCCCCGGGGCGGGGTTCCACCGGTGGGCGGTACGGGCGGGCCCGGGGGCGTCAGGCCGTACGGCGCCGGCCGGGGAGGCCGAATCGCACCTGGCGGAGCAGGGACGCCACACAGCTCAGCAGCACACCGCCCACCGCCCAGGCGCACAGCACCCACCAGGCGGTGAAGGTGTCGTGGCCGCCGAAGTAGACGTAGTTGCGCACCAGCGTCACCCCGGCGCCGCTGGGCAGCGCCGGGCCGATGTCCCGCCAGAACGGCGGCAGCAGCGACGCGGGGAAGACGCCGCCGGCGCTGGGATTGCCCAGCACCACGAAGATCAGTACGGACACGGCGATACCGAGCGGCCCCAGCAGCACCTGGAAGGCCATCCCGGCCGCGGCCGCGGCGAAGGTGATCAGCACCCCGATCCACCACAGCGGCGCGAAGTGGTTCGGCAGCGCGTCGAAGACCAGGTCGGCGATGACGGCCCCGCCGAGCCCGGACAGCACCGACAGCACGGCGAGCGCGGCCAGCCGGATCAGCGTCCGGTGCAGGTTGGCCGGCCGCGCCCCGAACGACATCGCGAGGGCGGCGGACGCCAGGTAGCCGCCGATGATCAGGCCGACAACGAGATAGAAGCTGCTCAGCCCGCGCCCGTCCGCCGAAGTCGGCGGCCGCAGGTCGGTGATCACCAGCCGGCCCGGGCCCTCCACCTTCTGGAAGACCAGCTGCAGCGACTGCACCCCCGCCGGTCCCGCGGCCGACGCCACCAGCAGCCGGTCGGCACCGCCGGCGGGCGCGACCACGAGTGCGGCCTCGACACGGCGGTCGAGCACCATCGCCCGTGCCTGCCCCACGCTCCCGGCCGGCCTGACGGACAGCGGCCGGCCGGGCAGCGCGTTCAGCTTCCCGACCAGCGCGGACTGCGCCTGCGCGGGAGCCACCACGACCAGCGCGATCCGGCTGGGCTTCGGCGAGTGGAAGGCGCCGATGTAGGAGACGACGAAGGCCAGTTCGAGGATCAGCACCCCGAGGATCATGATGGTGGCCCGCAGGCTCACCGCGTCCTTCACCTCTTGGGCGAAGCCCTTGGACGGCCGGAAATCCGAAGGGGTCGACGGTTCGGCCATGGCAACTCCACGCGGTGACTCGACAGCGCTGAGTGACCATAGAAGCACCTCACGGCGACGGAACGTGTCCGCCGCCCGCAGGGTCCGCCCCCGAACCGGCGTCAGATCCGGAAGTGCTCACCCTTCACAGCGGCCACGAAGGCCGCCCAGCTGTCGGCCGGGAAGACCAGGGCGGGGCCCTGGGGGTCCTTGGAGTCGCGCACCGGGACCAGGCCGGAGAAGCCGTCGGCGACCTCGATGCAGCTGTCGGGGTTCGAGTTGCCGCTGTATGACGACTTGCGCCACATGGCGGTGCTCAGGTCTGGCGTGGAGTTGCGCATGACGTGTGGTCCTCCAGCGTGGTCCGCAGCAGTGCGAGGGAGTCGGCAGTCGAGAGCGCGGCATCCCTCAGCAGATCGTAGGCCAACCGAAGCCGCTCCACGTCCTCGATTTCCTGGACCAGTTGGCCACTCCAGATGTTCTCGAAGTACGCGACCGTACGCCCGCTGGGCAGCCACAGGAGTTGGACCGCGTTGAAGACCAGCGCGTGCGGACCGATCCCGAACGGCACGATCTGCAAGGAGATGTTCGGCTCCTGGGCCACCTGCACGAGGTGTGCCAGCTGATCGCCCCATACCTGCGAGTCGGGGACCGGCCGGTGGATCACCGACTCGTCCAGCAGTCCCCGGTACTGAAGGGCCTTGAGGCCGGTGAGGCGATCCTGCCGCGCCATCCGGGCTTGCACCTGTTCCGCCAGCACCTCCTCGCTTGCCGGTCCGTCGAACCGCAGCACCGTCTCGGCGTATCCAGGCGTCTGCAACAGGCCCGGGACCGTACTCACGCTGAATTCGTGGATCCCGGTGGCTTCGGCCTCCACCTCGCTGAATCCCTCGTATCTGTTCGCGCCCGCCTCCCGCTTGGCCAACCGCCACAGGTGGGAGAGGAGTTCCCCAGTGCCGTACGTACGGTCGAGCATCCCGGCCGCATCGACCGAGCCCAACCGGCCGCCCTTTTCGAGCCGTTGCAGATACGACCCGTCGTATTTCGTGCGCTCGGACAGCTCGGCGAGCGTCCAGCCGCTGCGTTCCCGTTGCCTTAGCAGCTCGTTGCGGTAGACCGCGCGAGCTGACAGGCCGTCATCCCCGTTGCCGTCCATGCGAAGCTACGCACCCACTTCCCTTGCCTGACGGCCAGGCAATGCCCGCCTGGCCGAGCCGTTCAGCACGGCCGCGCGCTGGCGGAGCGTGACGGACACGCCCGGACGGCGGCAGCGTCGTGCCGGTCGGAGGGGGCAATGCCCCACCTCTGTCGATCGTAGGCGGCAGCCCCCACGCTTGCCTACGGAACGTCAGAAATCGATCACGCAGAGGCGGCTCACCGGATGGCGACCACGGCACACCCCTACACCCCGGCGCAGATCCTGTGGCCCGCCACCCCGCGCGGCGTCCACCAGGCGCGGCACTCGCTGGAACGCAGACTCGCCGAGTGGGGGCGCCCTGACCTGGCCCCCGTCGCGGGTCTCGTGCTCACCGAGCTGATGACCAACGCCTGCCAGCACGCCGCCGTGGAGGGGCGCAGGACCGGGGTGAGCGTGCTGCCGGTGCCCGGCGGCGTACGGATCGAGGTCCACGACCCGGCCGACCTGGCGGCGGGCGAACCGACCGTGCGGGCGGCGCCGCCGGAGGACGAGCGGGGGCGCGGCCTGGCCCTCGTGGACACCCTGACCGGGCACCGATGGGGCGTCACCGACCGCGACGGACCCGGCAAAGTCGTCTGGGCGGTCTGCGCCGACCCGGAGTCCTGACCGGCCGGACCCCTCTGCGTAGTACGCGGCACGCGGGTGGGCTGACCCCGGGGTGATGGTGCAGGTCGTGTCACAAAGTTGTTGATGCACTGTCAGGAGTGGCGCCGAGTGGCTAGCGTGGCGTCCATCGCCCCGGACCCTGCCGGCCAGCGGGCCGGTCTCGGTGCTCACCCGGGGCGGCTGAGCGCTTCGGGGGTGCGGGACGATGAGCAGCGGATTCGGGGGGCCGCCCCAGTGGCCGCCGATACCACCCAAGCCGGCCGCTCCGCCGACCGTGGGCCGCAGGCCCTGGTGGCGGCGGCACAAGGGCTGGCTGGGGCTCGGGGCGGGTGTCGTGGTGGTGGGACTGGTCGCCGGGGCGCTCGTCTGGCAGGGGTCCCGGCAGGCCGAGCCGGACCGGGCCGCGTTCGAGACGGCACTGGCGAGCCTGGCCGCGCAGCCCGCGATCCGGTACGACACCGGCGCCGGAGCCGGCACCTCGGCGGAGATCCAGGTCACGTACACCGGTGACGTCCTCGGCACGATGACCGTCGCCGGGCAGAAGGTCAGCACGATCACCGTGAACGGCACCACCTATGTGAAGATGCCGAACCTGCTGGGCGACAAGGCCGCCGACCCGACCGGGCTCGCCGGGAAGTGGATCACCGGCAGCAAGGCGTCGGCCACGGCGGGCACGAGCAGCACGGCGTCGGGGGTGCAGACGCCGGCGGCGCTGGCGAACCGCCTGTTCACCTCGCTGAACAGCAGGAAGACGGTGCTGTCTGACGGCAAGAGCCCGGCGGACGACGTGGACGGCACGCGGACGCGGAAGGCCAGCACACCGGACGGCGACCTCTTCATCACGCGGGACGAGCCGTACCGGCTGCTGCGGTACGTGCCGAAGTCGGTGGCGGGGGGCGGGCCGTCCGGGCTGCCGTCACTGCCGACGCTGCCGCCGATGCCGTCGCTGCCCTCGGGGATGCCCTCACTGCCGTCCGGCTTCCCCTCGCTGCCCTCGGCGTTCCCGTCACTGCCGTCCGGCTTCCCCTCGCTGCCGGGGCTGCCCTCCGACCTCGGGCTCGGCGCGCACGGCACCGCGTACACCGCGGTGGCGCCCGCTCGTTACGCCACGCCTGCGGGGACCCTGGACCTCACCGAGCTGGCCCCGCAGGACGTCGACGCCTTCTACCGGGAACTCCAGGACTCGACCAAGCAGTTGAAGACGGCGATCAACTCCGACATCGACTTCAGCCTCAAGGGCAAGGCGGACCTGTCCTGTTCGGCGGGCGGCTGCTCGGTGGTCGCCCATGTCAGCAGCGACGTCACGAGCGGCGCCCCCGGGACGAAGATCGCCGGCGGGCAGGTGAACGCGACGCTGACCGCGACCGTCGAGATCGAGGGCGAGCCCGCGGGCACCTGCACCGCGACCGCCGTCCTGCCGCTGAAGGGGACGAACGACATCGGCTGCGAGGACGGGACGGCCGGGGCGGTCTTCGCCGAGCAGGAGGCGCTGAAGAAGGAGGAGGCCGAGGCGCAGTCCGAGGCCGAGGGCGGCGAACCCGTCCCGTACAGCGTCAGTTCCAGCGGTCAGGCCATCGTCCAGGCGCTGGCCCAGGTCGACGTGGACGCGCTGCTGGCGATGGAGCAGGTGGAGCAGCAACTCCTCGACGCCTTCCGGCGGAACGCCACGCCGACACCGACACCGACCGCGACCGGCAGCGCGAACCCCACGCTCGCCCCGACCGACGCGCCCACCGGCCTGCCCAGTTCGTCGCCCACCGCCGTCCCCACCGCCCCGCCCGGCGACGACGACGGCAAGAAGAAGCCGACCTGCGTGGACCGGCCGCCCGCCGACCACGAGCCGAACGGCCCGGACGGCTGGACGTACTACTCCCCTGTCGGATGGCAGAAGCGCGCCACTGGAGCGGCGGTGTGCCTCAGCTTGGAGGCCGCCAGCGGAGCGCCGTCCAACTCCGGCAGTCCCGGCATGGACGTGGCCAAAGCGCGTGCGGCGAAGCTCTTCCCCAGCGAGCGGACGCCGGTGAACAGCTGCCACCTCATCCCGCAGGCACTGGGCGGCCGCGGCGTCATGGCCAACCTCTCGCCCTGCTGGACCAAGCCGGTCAACGTCGGGGAGATGACCCGCGTCCAGGGGTGCGTCACCGGCCTGATGAAGTCGGGGGTCGTGCAGATGCTGGTCGCGCCCGTCTACAAGACGCCCAACAGCCTGATCCCGTACCTCTACCGCTACCAGGTCGAGGCATGGGACCTCAACGGCAACACCGTCCCGCAGAACTGCTCCGCCGTCGTCTACAACGAGAAGGACGGGTATTTCCTCAACGGCGACGACTGAACGCCCGCGGCGGGGTTCGCGGTCGGGGACGGAGCATCGGTATGCGCGACGACATCGAGGAGTTCGGGCGGCTCGCCCAGCTCACCCCCCGCCAGGGGGAGGTGCTGCCCTGGGCGGCCGCGGCCACCGCCTACGGCGTCGAACTGCCCGCGGACTTCAGCGCGTTCGTCGACGCCTTCGGCGGCGGGGAGGTGTGCGGGCGGCTCAGCGTCAACACCCCCTGGCCGCTGGACGATCCGCCGGTGCCGGCCTCCGCGGTGGGGGCGATGCTGGACGACGCCGCCGAGACGAGCGCCCTGCTGCGCGACATCAGGGCCGACTACCCCGACCAGTTCCCCCACCCCTTCTTCCCCGAGCCCGGCGGCCTGCTCGCCTGGGGCAGCGGCATCGGCGGCGAGCAGTGCTTCTGGCTCACCGGCTCCCCCGACCCGGACGCCTGGCCGGTGGTGATGTGGGACAAGGCGCACTGGCGGGGCTACGACCCGGGCATGCTCCGCGTCCTGCTGCTGACGGTCACCGGCGCGGACGCCTTCCTGCGCGAGCAGTTCCACGACCCGGCCGCGCCGGTGTGGACCCCGCGCGGCTAACTGCCCTGCTGGCCGCGCAGGTTGGCGCTGTCCGCCGCCGACTCGCCGTGCTGCCAGCCGTCCGCGTCGCGCGCCTTCAGGCGGGAGGTGGTCGTCGTGGGGAAGAGCCGGCGGGTGGTGTCCTCCACCGCCAGGGCACGGGAGGCCAGCGCCGGGAGCAGGCCGGGGGTGGCCTCGGCCGACTCCTCCTCCGCCGTCGCGGCGGTCAGCCGCGCCCGGATCCGGGAGCCGTAGGCGATCAGGAACGACTCGCGGAAGTCGCGGGAGCGGGACGTACGGCCGCCCTGGAGGGCGCGGTCCGCCTGGACGAGGAGTGAGGTGTAGAGCAGTTCGACGGCGTCGAGGTCGGGGGCGTGGCCGACGACCGTCGAGAAGCCGATCTCCGAGGACCAGACGGACTGGGCGCGGTTCGCGGCGGCGACGGCGTCAAGCAGGAGGGCCTTGGCCGCCTCGTAAGGTCCGTCGATCCAGATCCGCCGCGCTCCCGCAGCGGCCCCGTCCGCGTGGGCGGCCGCCAGCAGCGCCGCGTCGATGCTGTGCCTGGCCATCAGGTGCTGGGCCTTGGCGGACAGGGCTTCCGCCTCCTCCGGATAACCGGTCGACTCCGCCTTCGCCAGCAGGGCCCGGATGCGGGCCAGCATCTTCGGCGGGGCGGCCTGCTCCGCCGGTGCGGCGAGGACGGGGAGCGCGGGCAGCCGGGCGTAGAGGCACAGCAGCTCCACGAAGGCGGTCGCCGCGGCGAATCCGGTGAGGCGCTCCTCGCGGGCGAAGTCGCCGAGGCTGCGGCCGTCCGGCCACTGCGCCAGGCGCTGATGCAGCGCGCCGAGCTCCCGCCCGGCCATCCGCCCGAGGTCGTCCCCCCGCCACCCCCTTCGCTCGCACCCGCCGACCACGTCACGCATCCACCGCGCGGCCACGGCGTCGCGCCCGCTGTCCGCGGCCAGCACGGAGGCGGCGGCGTCGACCTCGTCGGCCCCGCCGTGGATGGCGCGGGCGTAGGCGTCCCCGAAACGGTTGTCCACCCGCCCATTGTCCCTGGCGGGACGCCCCCGGGCCCGTTCGCCCCCGGCCGGGCGGCCGCCGGGCCTGCCGGCCGTGGGCGGCGACCGCCACGGGTCCCGCCCGACATCTTCGCTTCATGTGCCGAACGCCTCGCGACCATCCCCCGATCACCCGCCGGCGGAACGTTCTTGGCATGACCACTACTTCCTCGGCCCGTCGCCACCGCACCGCCGCCGCGGTCGGCCTCGCCGTGTCGTTCACCGCCTCACTCGTCGTCCTCGGCCCGGCGGCGCCGGCCTTCGCCGACTCGAACGCGAAGCCGACCTACGAGGTGAAGATCGACCTGACGACCGCCGCACTCGACGCCTCGCACGCGCCGCTCTCCGCGGTGAAGTCGGCCTTCGGGATCTCTGGCTCGGCCAAGTCGCGCTCCTATGAATACTTCGACACCTCGGCGCTCGCCCTGAACGCCCAGGGCTGGGACGTCCGGCTGCGTCACAAGTCGGGCTCGGACTTCGAGGAGTCCTACAAGAAGCGCTTCCCGGTCACCGGCGGCGACATCGACGCGGCCCTGGACGAGGCCGACGACGAGGGCTTCGACAGCAGCGACACCAACTACGACGCCGAGGTGGACTGGGGCTACGCCAAGCAGACGCTGAGCTTCAGCAACGAGAAGAGCCACAGCGACAGCGGCTACTCCGGCACCTCGATGCCGTCGAGCAGCACCGGCAGGTCCTGGCTGGCCGACGAGATCCCCGGCAAGCTGGAGGACTGGAACAGCAAGAACTGGGGTGCCGACACGCTGGACGCCGCCGCCGCCAACGGCCCGGTGACCTCGCAGGTCTGGTCCGGCGACTGGGAGTCCTCGGACGACGCCAGCATCGAGGTGCTGCCGGTGAAGGCCGCCAGCGGGACCGGCACCGAATACGTCGTGGAGGTGTCGTTCAAGACCGACGACCACGACGACGCCGCCGACCTGCACGCCGACGCCATCGCGGTCGCCGACGCGCACGGCTGGCTGTACCACGGCGACATCCTCAAGACGCAGCTGATCCTCGACCGCTACTGAGCGACCCGGCGGGCGTCCGCGCCCGCCAGCAGCGCCCGCAGCCTCGTCTCGCGCAGCCGCAGCACGACCGGTGCCGCCGCCTGCCGCGAGGCGAGGGCGAGGGGCCAGGCCAGCAGCGCGCCCAGCAGCAGGGCGGCCAGCACGTCGTGGGGGTAGTGGACCCCGATCCACACCCGCGACGCGGCCATCAGGACCGCGACCGGCACCGCGGCGAGCCCCACCCGCGGCGCGGCCAGCGCCAGCGCGACGGCGGCGGCCGCGGCGAGGGCCGAGTGATTGCTCGGGAAGGAATAGTCCCCGAGCGGCGGACACGCCTCCACCGTCACCACGTGCAGCGTCCTGCACGGCCGCTGCTCGGCGAACACCGACTTCACACCGTCGTTGACGAGGTAGACCGCGACCACGACCAGCGGCACGCACAGCGCCGCCGCCATCGTGCCCGCGTCCGCGGACCGTGCGCGCCACCACACCACGAGCATCATCACGGCGAAGACGCCGAGCCCGTAGTCGCTGAAGAGGCGGACCGCCTCGTCCACAGCATGCGGCGCCCGCTGCGCGAGCTCGGTGACCCAGCGGTAGGCCCCCGCGTCGAACCGCCCGGTCACAGGCCCTCCGCCGAGGAACCGCGGCGCCGGCTGCGTACGAGCTCCAGGACCAGCGGGGCCAGGGAGACCGCGACGATGACCGCCACGATCGGCAGCAGGTAGGTGTCGACGTGCGGGACCGACGAGCCGAGCGCGTATCCGCCCAGCACGAGCCCGACGCTCCACACGGTGCCGCCGGCGACCTGCCAGAAGGTGAACGCTCTGGCGGGCACGCCGAGCGCGCCGGCCAGCGGGTTGAGCACGGTGCGGACCACCGGGACGAAGCGGGCCAGGACGACGGCCTTGGCGTGCCCGTACCGTTCCAGCAGCTCACCCGCCCGCGCGGTGCCCTGGTGGATCTTGCGGCTCTTCGTCCTGGCCAGCAGCGCGGGCCCGCCGCGCCGCCCGATGACGTAACCGGTCTGCGCACCGAGCAGCGCCCCGGCCGTCGCGGCGACCAGCACCTGCCACAGCGTGAGGTGCACCACGTCGGAGGCACCGGACACGCTGAGCAGCCCGGCGGTGAACAGCAGCGAGTCGCCGGGGAGGAAGAAGCCGATGAGCAGACCGGTTTCGGCGAACATCACGACGGCGATGCCGACGGCGCCGAAGGACGACAGCAGCGAGGTCGCGTCGAGGACGTTCACCGCCTGGTGCAGTGCGGGCAGGGGCATGGCGGGGGAGCCCTCCCATAATGGGTCCGGGGGCGCGGTGCGGCACCCCTGCTGACTACAGTCCTGTAGTCGGTCTACAGCACTGTAGACGAATGAGCGGGAAGGAGCGATTCATGCCGGACGCCAGTGCGTCGGCCCGCCGCCCTTCGGGCGAGCTGGAGGCAAGCGTGCTCGCGGCCCTCTGGGCGGCGAACGGCCGGGCGCTCACCCCCGCCGACGTCCAGCGGGAACTGGTCGCCGCGGTCGGCGCCGACCTCGCACGCACCACCGTCACCACGATCCTCGCCCGCCTCCACGAGAAGGGTTCCGTCAGCCGCACCCGGGCCGGGCGCGGCTACGCCTACCTCCCCGCCCAGGACCCGCCCGGCCTCGCCGCCCGCCGCATGCGCACCGAGCTGGACAAATCCGCGGACGCGCTGCGCGGCACCGTGCTGGCCCGCTTCGTCTCGGAGCTGGACCCGGACGACGAGCAGCTGCTGCGGGAGCTGCTGGCGCAGGAGCCCGAGGATCCGGGCGGGCTTTCCGGCGGGCTTTCCCGCGGCGTCGCGGACTCGGGTGACGCCTCCCGCGGCGGCGGGGACGGTGCCGGTGACACTTCCACTCGCGGAGGTTCCGGCTCGTGAACTACGCCGTCTGGGCGCCCCTGCTGCTCCCGCTGCTCGCCGCGCCCGCCGCCCGGCGGCTGGCCGAGGCACTGTCGCCGCGCGCGGCGGCCTGGCTGCTGGCCGGCTCCGCCGTGGCGCTTGCCGCGTGCAGCACGGCCGCGCTTGCGCTGCTCGCCGGGGCCGGCGCGCTCCGGCTCCCCCCGGTGGCCGCGCTCGGCCACCTCGTCCTGCCGGTCGTCGGCGACCAGGTGACCGTGCCGGCCGCTTGCGTCGCCGCGGTGCTGCTGGCGGCGGTGGGCGCGGCCCTGGTCCACACCTCACGGCAGCGGGTGGTGCTGGCCGCCCGTGCCCGCCGCGCCGCCGCCGCGTCCGGTACGGAGGCCGGCGACCTCACCGTCCTGGACGAGGACGGGCCGGACGCGTACGCCCTCCCCGGGCGCCCCGGGCGGATCGTCGTCACCACCGGCATGCTCAAGGCGCTCGACCCGGTGGAGCGCGAGGTGCTGCTCGCCCACGAGCGCGCGCACCTGACCGGGCGCCACCACCTCTTCCTCACCGCCCTCGCGCTGGCCTGCGCCGGCCACCCGGCGCTGCGGGTGCTGCGGGCGCCGCTGTCGTACACGCTCGAACGCTGGGCCGACGAGGCCGCGGCGGCGTCCGTCGGTGACCGCCGGGTCGCCGCCCGGGCCATCGGGCGGGCGGCCCTGGCCACCCGCCCGTCCCTGCCCCGCCCCGCCGCGGCCCTGTCCGCGGCCGCCGGCCCCGTCCCCCGCCGGGTGGCCGCCCTCCTCACCCGCCCCCATCCCTCCCCCACCCCCCGCACGGTGGCCCTCCTCCTCGCCGCCTGCCTCACCCTCTCCGCGGCCTGCGCCCTTGAGGCCGCCCACGACCTCCACGGCTCGATCGAGGTGGCCCAGGCCGAATAGCCCGCCGGCTATGACCGGCGTCACGGGAACCGGGCGCGGGCGGGCGGACAGCTAGAGGGTATGGAGACGGATGAGCGCTCCCGCTTGCGCGCCGGGGATCCCGGCGCGTTCGGGCGGCTGTATGACGACTGGGCCCGCTCGGTGTACAACCACGCGTTCCGGCTGACGGGCAACTGGGCGACGGCCGAGGACGTGACGGCCGCGACCTTTCTCGAAGCGTGGCGGCTGCGGGTGCGGATCGACGCCGAGGGCGGCTCGTTGCGGCCGTGGCTGCTGGGGATCGCGACCAACGCCGCGCGCAACTCCTCGCGTACCGCCCGCAGATACGCGGCCGCCACGGCACGGCTGCCGCGCGAGGACGTGACGCCCGACTTCGCCGACGAGGTGGCCGGCAGGATCGACGACGTCCAGAGACTCGCCGCGGTCCAGGCGGCGTTGGCGACGCTGCGACGCGGCGAGCGGGAGGTCTTCGCGCTGTGCGTGTGGTCGGGGCTGGACTACCGGGAGGCCGCGCAGGCGCTGGGCGTGCCGGTCGGCACCGTACGGTCGCGGCTCTCCCGCGCCCGGCGGAAACTGCGGGAACTCACGGATACCTCGCTTTCCACCAGAAATCGGGAACTCCGCCCCGCCCGCGGACAGGTACCAGGAGGCCGCAGCACCGCGGCCCGGCCAGCACAGGAAGGAACCCGATGAACCGCCAGCCGAACGGGCCGAGCCCGGCAGAGCGCGAGGAGTTGGCGCGGATGGCGCCGGTACCGGCGGATCGGGACCTGCCCGCGGGCCGCCGACCCGTCCTGAAGGAACACCTCATGCACGAGATCGAGCAGACAGCCGCCGCCCCCGCCCCGCGGCGCCGGCGGCGCCTGACCGCGATCGCCGTCCCCGTGGCCATCGCGGCCGCGGTCGGCGTCGCCTTCACGGTGCTGGGCAGCACCGGCGCCAAGCCCTCACAGGCGGCGGGCGGAACGACCGAGAAGATCGTCAACGCCAACTACACCCTGGAGAAGGGCAGGGACGGCTGGGTCGAGGTCAGCGTGAAGATCACATCCAAGCTCGACCAGGCCAAGATCCGGGCCGACTTCGAGCGCGTGGGCATCCCGGCCGAGGGTATCTTCGTCGCGCGGGACGACTGCGACGCGGCTCCGCCTGGGGCGGGCCACCGCAAGAGCCTGCCGAATCGGCAGATCGACAAGATCTACTACCCGGGCAAGGTGGTCAATGAGGCCTTCGTCTGGCACGTCAAGCCCAGTGCGATCCCGGCCGGCTACTACTTCGACCTCACCTTGATGGAAGAGCCCGCGGACTCTCCTTCCGGTATTGCCGGGATCGCGGTCTCGGGCATCGCGCAAGGCCCCCCGCCCGCCTGCAGGTCCGCGCACCCGGGAGAGCGGCCCTTCGGCTCCTTCCCCCCCGGCCCCACCAGCAGCGGCGTCGGCCGCAAGGGCTGAGTACGCGAGTAGGCCGCCGCCCCGGCGGCGGCCGGCGCACCGGCGACGCCGCGGCCGGGCCCTCGCCGGCCAGCCGGTCATGGCGCCCTCCGTGGACGCCATGACCGCTGCTCCCCCCTGCTCCCCCGTGCCCCCGTTCCCCCCTGCCAACCGGTGGCGCATTGATCGTGGCAGGACCCGGGGACGCCGGGCATTGCCGCTTTCCGGCAGACTTCTTGCATCGATCGTGTCCGGGTCGTGCGGGAACCGAAACGCCACCGGCCGCCGTCCGCGTACTGAAGCGGAGGGCGGCCGGTGGCGATGGAGCCGTACTGCGGTGCCTGGGGTCAGGCCTGGGTGATGCCCGCCTCGATCTCCAGGGCGATCTTGATCTTGTCGCTGACCGCGGCACCGGCGGCGCCGCCGGTGACGCCGAAGTCGCCACGGCTGATCTCGGTGGCGGCCGAGAAGCCCGCGACGGCGTTGCCGTCGAAGCCCTTGCCGAAGCCGTTCAGCTCCAGCGTGAGGGTGACCGGCTTGGTGACGCCGTGCAGCGTCAGCTCACCGTCGACCTCGAACAGCTCGGAGGTCTGCGGGCGGACCCCGGTGGAGGTGAAGGTCATCTCCGGGAAGTTCTCGACGTCCAGGAAGTCCGCGCTGCGCACGTGGCCGTCCCGGGTCTCGTTGTTGGTGCTCACCGACGCGGTCTTGATCACCGCGTTGACGGTGGACTCCAGCGGGTCCTCGGCCGTGACGATGGTGCCCTCGAAGGTCGCGAAGTGGCCGCGGACCTTGGAAACGCCGAGGTGACGGACGTAGAACGACACGTCGGAGTGCACGGTGTCGATCGTCCACGTACCGGCGACATAGCCGTCGATCACTGCGGTCTGCGAGCTCATGGCTGATACTCCTTGGACGGAACCATCAATGGTTGCTGGTGATTGAAACCTCATTCACCATATCCCGATGGTGTTGAGAGTTCAACCACCGGTATGATGAACATATGAACGATGTGCGCTGGCTGAGTGCGGAGGAGCAGGAGATCTGGCGGGCCTACCTGTCCGCCAGTGTGGCCTTCTCCGCACACATAGACCGGCAGATGCGGCAGGACTCGGGCATGCCCATGGCCTACTACGAGATCCTCGTCCGCCTCTCGGAGGCACCGCACCGACGCCTCCGTATGAGTGAACTCGCGGATGCCTCGCTCTCTTCCCGGAGCCGGCTCTCCCATGCGGTGGCCGCACTGGAGCGCAACGGCTGGGTCGAGCGGCGCCCCGCCGACGGCGACCGCCGCGGGTGGGTCTGCGCGCTGACCGACGAGGGCTACGCGGCGCTGGCCGCGGCCGCCCCGGGGCACGTCACGACGGTGCGCGAGCACATCTTCGACGTGCTGACGCCCGAACAGCTGGCGTCCCTGCGGGACATCGGGCTGGCGATCAGTGCGGGGCTGCGCGCCGAGTGCGCCGCCGCGCGGGCCGAGGACGAGGAGGCCTGCGGCGCCTGAGCCGCGCCTGCTCAGGGTGAGGCCGGCGGCCAGCTGAGCAGCCGGGCGCCCAGGGCGGCGGTCTCCAGGGTGTAGCGCTGGAGCGGGTCGTCGGGGTCGAAGCCGGTGAGCGCGGCTATCCGCTCCAGGCGGTAGGACAGCGCGCGCACGCTGAGATCCAGCCGGCGGGCGGCCTCGGCGTTGACATAGCCGGCGGCCGCGTACGCCGAGATCGTCTCCAGCAGCGGGCCCGCGCCGCCCCGCGCCGCCAGCAGCGGCCCGAGCACCGACTGGACCAGGTCCGACATCGCCGCCCGGTCGCGCATCAGGACCGGGAAGACCAGCAGCTCCGCCACGTTCAGGACCCGGCCGTCCAGGGCGAGGCGCTCCGCGAGGTCCAGCGCGCTCAGCGCCTCCTCGTAGGAGCGCACCACACCCACCGCGCCGCTGTGCGTGCGGCTGACCGCGACCCGGGCGGGCTCGTGGGCGGAGGCCAGCCTCACGAACGCGTCCAGCACCTGCTGCTGCCCGGTGGGGGCCACGCACACCAGCCGCCCGTCCTTGGGGGCGATCAGCGCGTCGTGGTCGCCGAAGCGGCCGGCCAGCTCGCGTTCGATCCGCCGCAGCAGCGGGTGCGCCTCGTCATACGTCTCCCCCGGCGGCGCCGCGGCGACCGCGACGGTGTGCCGCTCGGCCAGCCGCAGCCCGAAGCCCTCGGCCTGCTCGGCGATCCGGCCCGGGTCGCTGCGGCCGTAGAGCAGGTCGTCGACGAAGGCGCGGCGGGCCGCGTCGGCCCGGCGCACCGCGTGCCGCTGGGCGCGGGCATGGCCCTCAGCCAGCGCGCCGATCCCCGCTTCGAGCGCGGCGAGCACCGCGGCCCCCGCCTTGCGCAGCTCGGCGGTGTCGCGGGCGGCGGCCACCCCCGGCAGCGACGACCAGGCCTGCCGGGCCGCGGCGAGATGGCTCGCGGTCAGTTCGCGCAGGCCGAAGCCCGCGTCGGCGGCCTGCTCGCCGAGCGCCCTGCGGCTCTCGCGCTCCGCCCGGGTCAGCGCCCGGCAGCTGCGGGAGACGTCGGCGAGCGTCTCGGGGAATCCGGCCAGGAACTCCGCCGGCACCGCGGGCGGGTGCGTCCCCGCGCCCTTGCCCTTACGCGCGGCCGCCGTCCCCACGCCCGTACCTGTCCCGGCCGCCACCACTGCCCCACCCCTGCTTCCAGAACCCGGACACGCGAACCTACCAAGGCTGCCGGATCCCGGCAGCGGCGGCCTGCCCCTCCCGGGCAGCGCGAAGCGTTTCCCCTCCCGGGCAGCGCGAAGCCCCGGACTCCCGTCCGGGGCTCGTCCCGCCTGGGGCGGGTGCGCTTACTTGGCCGTGGTGGTGGGCTGCAGCGTCGGGGTGGCCTCGTTCGCGGTCACCACGTCGGTGGGGGTGAGGGCGTCGGGCGCCGGCGTCGCCGAGGACCCGGGGGTCGGCGATGCGGTGGTGGCCGGGTCGTCGTGCTTCATCGCCCTGGCCTCGGACCTCAGGATGCGCATCGACTTGCCCAGGCCGCGGGCGGCCTCGGGGAGCTTCTTCGAACCGAAGACCAAGATGACGACGATCGCCACCAGGACCAGGTGCCACGGCTCCAGCCCGTTTCGAAACATGGGATCCTCGCTTCACTCAGGGGGCTAACTCTGCCTCGTACGTCTTGCGCCTCGACTTCGCATTGTCACCCGAAAGCCGCGGCAGACGGCACCCAGGTACTCAAAGCATGCGCAAAAAGCACGTGAACGGGAAGACCCCCAGGTCTGGCGCCCGCAGCCCGGCTGTGTCAGCCGGCGCCGTCACTTGCCCGGCACGGGCCCGCACTTCAGGCACTTCGCGGGGTCGGGGAGCGCGTCCAGGACCGGCTTCCAGAGGTCGCTGGTGACCATGGTGGTCATCTCGGTGACGTTCAGCGGCGGGTCCGTCCGGGTGGCCGAGGCCCCCTTCTCCCGGGTCGAATTCCACTGGCTCAGCTGGATCCCGGTGTCGTCCGACGTGACGAAGGTCGCCGTCCAGTCCTTCTCACCGCCACGGTGGTCCGGGTACTCCCAGCCCTTGAAGACCTTCAGGATGCCGCCCCTGACATGGGTGATCGAGCACCACGTGCCCGGGTTCTGGGCGGCCGGCGGGCAGTCGCCGACGGGACCCGCCCCGCGCTCCAGATTGATCGTGACCTCGCCGGGGCCGGCGCCGTCGTCGAACAGCGCGGTCGCGGAGGCGTACGGGCGGTACTCCGTGCCGACGCCCTCCAGGTCCTTGACGCTGCCGGCGGGCAGCAGGCGGCCGAAGATCTGGGCGACCTTCTGCCCGCTCACCGGGCGGACGGCCGAAGCCGACCCCACCAGCTGCGGCTGCTCAGGCGCGGCGGCCACTCCGCTGCCGTGGTCGCCGCTCCGCGCGATCCCGGAGCCCAGCACGCCGCCGACCGCGACCACCGCGAGGGCGGCGGCCCCCGCCACGACGGTGGCCGTACGCCGGCGGCGCAGCCGGCGGCCTCTGAGATGGCCCGCGCCCACGAGTTCCGCGGGGTGGTCGGGCTGGAAGGTGTCGGCGGTACGGCGCATCGCGTCGCCGAGGTCGTCTTCGAATTCCATGGGCATGGGTGTCCTCACAAGTGCGGGTTGTCATGACGGATGGGGGTGGGTGCACGCGGCTGGGCGCGGGTCAGCGTGCGGTCAAGTCCGAGAGCTCGCCGCCGAGTTCATCCCGCAGCCGGCCGAGGGCGCGTACGGAACGGGTGCGGATCGCGCCGGGTGACGCCTCCAGCGCGGCGGCGGTCTCCTCGATGCTGCGGTCCTCCCAGTACCGCAGCACCAGCACCGCCCGGTCCTTCGGGGCCAGCCGGGCGAGTGCCTCAAGCAAGGTGACGCGGAGAGTGGTGTCACTGCCGGGCGCCGCCGGGAGGTCGGGCGGCTCGGCGATCGGGCGCTCCCCGCTGCTGCGGCGGCGCTGATGCGTCAGGAACGCCCGCACCAGGACGGTCTGGGCGTACGCGGCCGGATTCCCGAGCTTGGCCGTCCGGCCCCAGACCAGGTACATCCGGCCCAGCGTCTCCTGGACCAGGTCCTCGGCCAGGTGCGTGTCGCCGCTGGCGAGCAGGCACGCCGAGCGGTACAGCGGGCCCGCGCGGGCCCGGGCGAACTCCAGGTAGGCCTGCGTCTGCACTTTTCGCACGCCTGCGGCTCCTTTCGGGGGGACGCGGTCTCACCCTCTTCGACGCGATGACGCTGCGCTTGCGTTACAGGGGGAGTGCCACCTGCGGTGGCGCCGCTACCTTTCCCACCCCGGCGGTGGCCCGCGCCGTCACCCGCGGCTGCCACTTGCGGTGGCGTCGCCGGCTTCCCGCCGCCGTGGCTGGGCGCGCAGTTCCCCGCGCCCCTGGGGTGGGTGCCCCGTCCTGTTGCGTTCACAGTGCCGCCGCACTCGGGCTGGGCGCGCAGTTCCCCGCGCCCCTGGGGTGGGTGCCACTTGCGGTGGCGTTCGCAGTGCCGGTGCGTGGGGGCTTGTCGCGCAGTTCCCCGCGCCCCTTGAGGCCTGCCTCTTCCGCCGTCGGGGGTTGGTCCCTGGCAGAGGTGTTGCTGGCGCAGAGGGTGAGCGTTTTTCAGGGGCGCGGGGAACTGCGCGACAAGCCACGACGGCGCAGAAGACGCATCGCGACTGCAAGTGGCACCCACCCAGGGGCGCGGGGAACTGCGCGTCAGGTCGGAGGGAGAGGGGGGTGGCCGCGGAGGAGGGAGGCGGTGGAGGCCAGGAGGCCCATCGCGGCCGCCGTCGCGAAGACGATCAGCAACCCGTGATGGAACGGCGCCGAAATCAAGTTCGGGAAGAACGACTTCCCCGTCAGCACCGCCCGGTTATGCGCGGGCAGCGTATCGAGCACCCCGCTCGGCCCGAGCAACGTCCGCACCGGGTTGATGCCGAGGAACGCCGAGAAGACCGTCGACACCGGCGGCAGGGACGCCGCGTGCTGGGCGGTCGCGGCCGGCACGCCCTGCGCCTGGAGCCCCGACGAGAGCGCCGCAGGCAACCGGTTGGCCAGGCCGATGATGAGCAGCGAGAAGAAGATGCCGATGGACAGCGACATCCCGCTGTTCTGGAAGGTGGACCGCATCCCGGACGCGGCCCCCCGGTGCGTGACCGGGACGCTGCTCATGATCGCCGACGTGTTCGGCGCGGAGAACATCCCCGACCCCATCCCGTTGGCCGTGATGAGCAGCGCGAAAGCCCAGTAGGGGAAGGTGATCGGCAGCAGCAGCAGGCCGACGAAGCTCGCCGAGAACAGCAGCAGCCCGCCGGTGGTGAAGAAGCGCACCCCGTAGCGGTCGGAGAGCCAGCCGCACAGCGGGCCCGCGATGAGGAAGCCGGCGGTCAGCGGCAGCAGGAAGATGCCGGCCCACAGCGGCGCGTCCTCGAAGTCGTAGCCGTGCAGCGGCAGCCAGATGCCCTGCAGCCAGATGATCAGCATGAACTGCAGGCCGCCGCGCGCGACGGAGGCCAGCAGCGAGGCGGCGTTGCCGGCCGCGAAGGCCCGGTTGCGGAACAGCGAGAGGTGGAACATCGGCTGCGGCACCCGGGATTCGATGACGCAGAAGACGACCAGCAGCAGCGCGCCGCCGATCAGCCCGGCGAGCACCTTGGGGCTGGTCCAGCCCATCGTGTGGCCGGCGTAGGGCTGGATGCCGTAGGTGATGGAGACCAGCAGCGCGCCGAGGCCGCCGGCGAAGGTGAGGTTGCCCCACCAGTCGATACGGGACTTCTGCCGGGCCGAGGTCTCCCGCAGCGAGCGGTAGGCCCACACCGTGCCGAGGATGCCGACCGGCAGGTTGACCCAGAAGACCGCCCGCCAGTCCCACGCGGAGAGCAGTCCGCCCAGCACCAGGCCGATGAACTGCCCGCTGAGCGCCGAGATCTGGTTGATGCCGAGCGCCATGCCGCGCTGGCGCGCGGGGAAGGCGTCGGTGATGATCGCGGCGGAGTTCGCCATCAGCATGGAGCCGCCGAGCGCCTGCACCACCCGCCAGCCGATCAGCCATAGCGCGCCGGACCCGCCGAGGAAGGGGTCGAAGGACAGCGCGACGGAGGCGAGGGTGAAGACGACGAAGCCGAGGTTGTACATCCGCACCCGGCCGACGATGTCGCCGAGCCGTCCGAGCGTGACCACCAGCACCGCGGTGACCAGCAGATACCCCATGATCATCCACAGCAGGTAGCTGATGTTGCCGGCCGCGAAGGGGTCCAGGTGGATGCCGCGGAAGATCGCCGGCATGGAGATGATCACGATGGAGGAGTCCACCGTGGCCATGAACATCCCCAGGCTGGTGTTGGACAGCGCCACCCACTTGTAGCGGTCCGGGCGTTCGCCCGCGGTGGCGCCGGAGGGGGCGACGCGGAGGTCCGCGGGCTCAGACACGTCGGGTGATCCTCTCCAGCAGCGGGAGGGCGGCGGCGAGGGTGACCTGCTCCTCGGGCGACAGCTCGTCGGCGATGGCGCGGGTCAGCCGCCTGGCCTTCTCCTGCCGGGCGCCGTGCAGGCCCGCCAGTCCGGTGGCCGACAGCGACACGACGATGCGGCGCCCGTCGTCCGGGTCCGATTCGCGGGCGACCAGGCCGCGTTCGTGCAGCACGTTGACGATCGTGCACATGCTCTGCGGGCGTACGCCCTCGCCCGCGGCCAGTTCGGAGGAGGTCGCGGGGCCCTCCCGGTCCAGCCGGACCAGCACCGAGGTCTGGGAGAGCGTCAGTTCGCCGTCCGGGCGGAACTGCCGCAGCCGCCGCACCAGCGGGCCGAGGGCCGCGCGCAGATCGGCGGCGAGACGGGCCGGGCCGGCGTCGGCGGGCGGCGCGGGCGCCGGGTCCGCCTGGTCCGGGTGCGTCTGCGTCCTGCTGCTGGCCGACATAATCATCAGTATAAACTGATCAGTTCAGCCTTATGGTATAGCTGGCGCCATGACTCAATACCCGGACACCTCCCCCGGCTCGCTCTTCGCGACAACCATTGCCATCGCCGGACACGACGGCGACCAGATCGAGGCGTATCTGGCCCGCCCGGCCGGCGAGAACACCCGCGGCGGGGTCGTCGTCATCCACCACATGCCCGGTTACGACCGGGAGACCAAGGAGATGGTGCGGCACTTCGCCGAGCTGGGTTACGACGCGATCTGCCCCAACCTCTACAGCCGCGAGGCGCCCGGCGCGGACCCCGCGGACGCCAGTGCGGTGGCCCGCGCGAACGGCGGCGTACCGGACGACCGGCTGGTCGGCGACGTCGCGGGCGCGGCCGCGTATCTGCGGGCGCTGCCCGCGGCCAGCGGGAAGGTCGGCGTCATCGGGCACTGCTCGGGCGGCCGGCAGGCCGTGCTCGCCGCCTGCCGGCTCGACCTGGACGCGGCGGTCGACTGCTACGGCGCCTTCGTCGTCGGCGAGGTGCCGCCGGGCCTGGGCCTGAAGGTCACCAACCTGCTGCCCGACCTGCCGAACCTGTCCGCCCCGCTGCTCGGCCTCTTCGGCACGGAGGACCAGCACCCGAGCCCGGAGCAGGTCGCGGAGCTCGGCCGGATCCTCACCGAGCACGGCAAGGACTTCGAATTCCACAGTTACGAGGACGCCGGGCACGGCTTCTTCGCCGTCAACCGTCCCGGTTACCGCGTCGCGGCGACCAATGACGGGTGGGAGCGGATTGCCGGGTTCTTCGCCAAGCACCTTGCGGAGGGCTGAGGTTTGTGCACGTACACGACGGTCAAGGACGCGGTTGACGGCAGTGCCAAGGGGCCGGGCGGGTCGTGGTTCCACGTCTCCGACGTGACGGTCTACTTCGACCATCCCGTCCATGCGATGGCCGAGCACACGCTGAACATCGATTTCACGGACCCCTCACGCGGGCCTGCGGCCCGCGTCGCGCTCGAACTCACCGCGGAGTCCGCGGAGCGGCTGGTGGCGGCGATCCAGTCCGCACTGGCGGCCGCGCCGGTCGAGATGCGGCACTGACTCCCGCCCCTATGGGCTCGGCCCCCCTCCGCGGAGGGGGGCCGTGGGGCACCCCCGGGTGTGGCCCGGGGGTGCGGGGGTGGCGTTCGGGATGGGGTGCGGGCGGCGAGGGGGCGCCGCCCGCACCGGTGCATCCGAAGGCACGACGTGCGCACTACTCAGCGCGCACGGCTACTGCTCGCCCTCGACTTGCCCATGAAGCCCAGCCCCATCGTGGCCAGCCCAAGCGCAATGGCCACACCACCTACAACCGCGTTGTTGACGATCGTGTGGGTGAACGCCGCGTTTGGTCCGGCGATGGCCCAGGGAGCCAGGATCGTCCAGACGCCGATCGCGATGGCGCACCATCCGAGACCGACCGTCCGCTCCAGCACCGAGCCGAAGCCCATGGCCAGCACGGCCAGCGCGATGCCGGTGATCAGGTTGCTGATCCGCAGGTTGGTGAAGCCGGCGAAATTGACCACCCATGGCGAGATCGCCAGGTACAGGCCGGTCAGCAGGCACAGGCCCTCGACAATTCCAGAGATCGGCTTCGCAGAAGCTTCCGCGTACCGGCCGCGGAGGGCCATGAGGTCCGGATGTTGCTCGATCCGCGATGTCGAATGAGTCGAATCGGTGGCCATTCCAGCCACCTCCTTCGCAGTGTGCAGTGTCGTTTCTACCGACGGATGTCCTCCGGGTCTCCGGCCCGAAGCTGCTGCATCCTCACTCAGCGTAAATCCGTAGGCAGCTCCCCTGCCACTTACACAGCCCTTAACTTTGTGCAGATTTGTCCGTTACGTTCCATGACCATGCCCCGGCGGGCCCCCTGCCGGGCCGAGGCTGCGTACCAGCAGGCAGCCGTTGAGTACCGGTACTCATGCGGTGCGGCGACCCCCGTCCGCACACTCCCCTCATGGATGCCTATCGCTGCCCGGACTGCAACGCGATCACCGGGCCCGCCGTCACCGACGGTGGCCCCGCCGCGTGCCCGCTGTGCCGGCTGCCGCTCGACGGCCCCGAGGTGGCGGAACTGCGGGCGCTGGACGCCGAGTTGCTGGTGGTCGAGACCAGGCGGGCGGTGCTGCACCGGCGCAGGGCAGCACTCGTCGGGGCGCTGCGGGCCCGGCGGCGGCCGGTAGCCACGGCGGTCGCGGCTACCGCCGGCCACGTACCGCCAGCGGACGGTCCCGCACGGTCCGCGCAGACCGTGCTGCTCACCCTCGGCGGGATGCTGATCGTGGTGGCCGGTCTGGTGTTCACGCTGGTCAGCTGGGGTCGGCTCGGCATCGGCGGCCGCGCGGCGGTGCTCACGGCACTCACCGCGCTCGTCCTGGCGGCACCGCTGGCGCTGCGCCGCCGCGGCCTCGACGCGACCGCGGAGACCGCTTCCGCGGTGGGCCTGGCGCTGGTGCTGCTCGACGCCTACGCGGCCAGGGCCGCGGACCTCGGCGGGCTGCTCGCGGCCAACGGCGCCGGCTACTGGGCGGCGGTCACCGGGCTCGGCGCGGTCGGCGCGGGCGCCTACGGCCGGCTCACCCGGTCGGTGCTCGCGCCGTACGCGGCCCTGCTGCTGCTCCAGTGCGCCGCCCCGCTCACCGCCGCCGCGCTGCACGCGCACGCGACCGGCCTGGCGTACGCCCTGCTGGCCGGCGCGGTGCTGGATCTGGCGGTGGCGGTCCGCATGCCGGTCGCGCTCGGCGCGGCCGCCGGGTGGACGGTGGCGGCGGGCGTCGTGGCGGCGGGGGCCGCGTACGGCTCCGGCGGCTACGGTCCGGCGCTGCGCGCCTGCGGGCCGCTGCTGCTGGCCGCCGCCCTGGCACTGGCCGCGGCCCGCTCACGGCGGCTGCCCGGCGGCGGCGGCGCGGCGGCCGCCTTCTGCGGGCTGGCCCTGGTCGCGGCGGCCGCCGTCACCCCGTGGCTGGCGCTGCCCCAGCGCTGGGCGCCGCTGGCCGCGGTGGCGCCCGCGGCGCTGCTGGCGGCGGCCGCACTGCTGCGGCTGCGCCAGGTGCCCGCGGTCGGGCCGCTCGGGCGGCCCCAACCGCCGCTGTGGGCGGGGCTGTTCTACGCGGCGGCGCTGGTGCTCGGGCTGTCCGCGCTCGACGTCCTGCCGCTCTTCCTGCGCGCGCTGCGGCACTTGACGTCCGCGGGTGTGGTCCCGGTGGTCGCCGCGGTCCTCGCGCTGGTGCTCGCGGGCGCCGCCGTACGGTTCGGGCGTGCCGGGTCGGTGCCGCGCTGCGCGGCCGTACTCGCCGCGGTCGCCGCGGTCGTGACGGCGCCGCTCGCGGCCGGGCTGCCGTACGCGGCCGCGCTCGCCGCGGCCGGGGTGCCCGCGCTGGGCGCCGGCGTCCACCTGCTGCGCAGGCCGACGGCCGACCCCGCGCCCCAACTGTGCGCGCTGCTGGCCTCGTCGGCGGTCGCGCTGGTCTGGTCGCTGCCGCACGACACGGCCGCGCTGACCGTCTGGGACGCCGCGGCCGTGCTCGCCGGCTGCCTCGCGGCCGGCGGCCGGATCCCCCTGCCGGCAGCGGCGTTCGCGGTCTGCGCGCTGGCCTACACGGCCGCCCGTGCGGGCGCCGCGGCCGGACTGCCCCTGCACCAGGCCGCGTTCGCGGTGCTGGGCGTCGCGGTGGCGACCGTGCCGGTCGCCGCGCGGCTGCCCCGGCGTCTCTCGGCCGCCGTCGAGCGCGCCGGCTACGCGGTGGGCGCGGTGGCGCTGCTGGCCACCGCGGGGCACCCGGACGCGCTCAGCCTCGCGCTGGCCGTCGCCGGCGCCGCCTGCGCCGGGCTCGCGCTGCGGCCGGACCGCCGTACCGAGGGCGCCCTCGGCGCGGCCGCGCTGCTGGCCGGGTCGTCCTGGGTGCGGCTGGTCCTCGCGGGCGTGGGGGCGCCCGAGCCGTACACGGTCAGCGTCTCGGTGGTCCTGCTCGCCCTGGGCCTGCTGCGGCGCCGCCGCGACCCCGCCCTGGGCTCCTGGCCCGCGTACGGCCCCGGGCTGGCCTTCTCGCTGCTGCCCAGCCTGGTCGCCGCGTGGTCCGGCACGGGCTGGCAGCGCCCGCTGCTGCTGGGCCTGGCCGCGCTGGCGGTCACCCTGCTGGGCGCCCACCACCGGCTGCGCGCTCCGCTGGCGCTGAGCGCCGGGGTCCTCCTCGCCGTCGCATTGCACGAGCTGGCCCCGGCCGTGGCCGGGTCCGTCAGCCGGCTCCCGCACTGGGCGCCGGTCGCGGCGGCCGGCGCGCTGCTGCTCTACGTGGGCGCCACCTACGAGCGGCGGCTGCTCGCCGCGCAGCGGTGGCGCCGGGAGTTCCGCGCCCTGCGCTGACCGCGTGCCTCACCGAGACCGCGCGGCGGGCGTGGGCCCGGTTGGTTGGCGCGGACGGCGCGGCCGGAAGCGCGGCGCCCGTGCCCGGGCGGCCCTCAGCGCGGCGGCCGTAGCGGGCCGGCCCGCCTCAGCCGGGGCGGTGCGCCGTCAGGGTCAGGGTGGCCAGTGCCTCGGGGGCGCCCGGCTGGTCGCGGACGCCGGGGAAAGCGTTCACGTCGACGATCAGCGGGCGGCCCGCGCCCGCGTCGATCACGTCGACGCCGTAGACGTCCAGGGCGAAGACCTCGCCGACGCGGCGGACGAGGGCGGGCCAGCCGGGGGGCAGGTCGGCGAGCGGGACGGGGCCGCCGCCCGGGGCGGCGGGGGAGAGTTCCGAGCGGCGGAGTGCCGCGAAGACGTGCGGGCCGATCGCCCACAGCTTGTGGTCCCAGCCGGGATTGGGGACGAAGTCCTGGACGACGAAGGGCTCGTGCGGCGCCGAGGAGGCGAAGTCCCGTATCCGTGCGGCCCCTTCGAGCCGCACGACCACGTCCTCCTTCCTGCTGCACCGGCTCTTGACGACCACCGGCCCGGCCGGCGGCATCTCGGCCAGGGCGAGGGCGAGTTCGCCGCCGGAGGCGTAGGTGCGGGTGGGCGCGAAGGGCAGGCCCGCCCGTAGCGCGTCCCGCGCCATCGCCGTACGGTCCTGCAACCGGGCCGTCGCGGCAGTGGAGTTGACGACCCGGGCGCCGGCCGCCTCCAGGTCGCGGGCCAGGGCGAGGGCCCGGGGCGTGCGGGACTTGAGCAGGTAGACGTCGGCGGGCCGGGCCGGCGCCCGCCCGACGGCCGGGTCGAGCACCTCGACCTCGTGCTCGCCCGAGGCGGTGAGCAGTGCGGCGGCCGCGGCCAGCAGCGGGTGGCCGGGGTCGGGGGTGATCAGGCCCACCCTCACAACGTGTCGCCGACCGCGACCGGTACGGGCACCGGCACGGCGGCCGCGTGCGGCCGGTCGCCCGCGGCCAGCGCGAGGACGGCACTGGCGACGCGGGACGCCGCGTCGGGGACCTGCCGGAAGCTGGGGAAGTCGTTGACGTCCACGACGACGGGCCCGTCGGGGCCCACCAGCACGTCCAGGCCGTAGAGGTCGAGCCCGTAGACCGCCCCGGCCTGCGCGGCGATCGCGGCGATCTCCCGCGGCAGCGGCACCCGGCGCTCGCGGTGCGGCCGGTCGGGGTGCAGCGGGGAGCGGCGCTCGGTGGCGTAGAAGTCGTCGCCGACGCAGTAGACCTTGATGTCGACGCCCGCGTTGGGCACGTACGGCTGCGCGATGAGGAAGCCCTCGCCCTGCAGCACCGGCGTCAGCGCGGGCAGCCGGTCGGGCGTGGCCACCAGGTGCACCGCACGCCCGGAGCTGCCGTCGGCGGGCTTGACGACCAGCGGGTAGTCCGACTCGGGTATGTCGGCGAGGAGTTCGGGGGTGGCGGCCGCGTAGGTCGTCGGCATGGGCAGGCCGCGGCTGCGCCCGATCGCCGCGGCGAGCGCCTTGTCGCGGACCCCGCGGATCGAGCGGGCGTCGTTGACGGTGGTCATCCCGGCGGAGGCGGCGGCTTCCAGCAGGGTGAGCCCGGGCCCGCCGGACACGGTCTTGAGCACCCAGGCGTCGTGGCTGCCGGCCCTGACCACGTCGGTCATCCGGTGCAGCGAACCCCCGGGCCGCAGCACGTCCACCTGGTGGCCCCAGGCGTGGAGTCGGCGGATCACCTCGACCGGCATCCCGTCGTGGCGGTAGTTCTCCTCCACGAGGAAGCAGAGCTTCATGCGACCTTCCCCCCAACCCCCCTGAGCGTTCGCCGGTCGCGGCCGGCGAAGCGTGAAGGTCACAGGATGCCACGCGTATCAGGGAGTTCTGACGCTGGTGCCAACTGCCGCCGGGGCAGGGCGTGACGGGGCGGAAGGCCGGCGCCCGGCGGGGCGCCGGGGGCTCACTTCCGGTGCCCCAGCGGGTCGAGCTGCTCGGGCGTCGCGTCGTCCGCCGCGGTGGACCTGCTCAGCTCGCCCCACCGCTCGTCCTCGGCCAGCAGCGCGCGGCCCGCGGCGGTGGCGTAGGCGTACGCGTCCGGGCCGACCAGCAGCCGCAGCGGCGGCTCGTCGAGCGCGACGACGTCCAGCACCAGCCGGGCCACCTTGGCCGGGTCGCTGGCCGCGGTCGTCTCCGGGTCGTGCAGCGCGGCCATCACGCCGACGGTGCCGGCGTACTCCGGGCGGACGGGGGCGATCCGCATCGAGGACCCGGCCCAGTCGGTGCGCATCCCGCCGGGCTCCAGCACCGTCACCTTGATGCCGAGCGGCCCGACCTCGCGGGCCAGCACCGAGGAGAAGCCGCCGACGGCCCACTTCGCCGACTGGTACGCCGACAGGCCCGGGGTCGCCATCCGGCCGCCGACCGAGGAGACCTGCACCACGTGCCCGGAGCCCTGCTCGCGCATCACCGGCAGCGCGGCCCGGGTGAGCCGGACCACACCGAGCAGGTTGGTGTCGATCTGGGCGCGGAAGTCGTCGAAGTCGACGTCCTCGACCGAGGCGACGTTGGCGTATCCGGCGTTGTTGACCAGCACGTCGAGCCGTCCGAAGCGGTCGACGGCGGTGCGTACGGCGGCGCGGGCGGCCTCGTCGTCGGTCACGTCGAGCGCGACGACGGCAAGCCGGTCGCCGTGCTCGGCGGCGAGGTCGTCCAGCGCGGTGACACTGCGTACACCGGCGACGACCTGGTGTCCGGCGTCCAGCGCGGCCGTGACGATCGCCCGGCCGAGGCCGCGGGAGGCGCCGCTGACCAGGAAGACGGTGGGGGTGGGCATGGGGTCGCTCCTCGTGAGTGCTTCCTTACTAACCGGTTGATTAGCAACATCTTCCATGGAACTGCACGGCGGGCCCTGTGTCAACTGTCTGGTTAGTTGATAGGCTGGGTGCCATGAAGAGGGACGTCATCGGCCGGGACGCGGACGCCACCCGCCGCCGCTTGCTGGACGCGGCGACCCGCGAATTCGCCGCGTACGGCATCGCCGGCAGCCGGGTCGACCGCATCGCGGCCGACGCCCGCAGCAACAAGGCGCAGATCTACCACTACTTCGGCAGCAAGGACGGCCTCTTCGACGCCGTCTTCGACGCCATGTGCGGCGAGACGGTCGACGCCGTGCCCATCGACACGGACGACCTGCCCGGATACGCCGGCCGCCTGCACGACTCGTACGTCGAGCGGCCCTGGGTGCAGCGGCTGGCCACCTGGTACCGCCTGGAGCGGGCCGGCAGCGGCGAGCTGCTGAGCGTGGTGCTGGACAGCAACGCGGCGAAGGTGCGGGCCATCGCGGAGGCACAGCGGGCCGGCCGGGTGCCCGACCGCTTCCCGGCGGCCGAGCTGCTGGGGCTGGTGCTGCACCTCTCCGGCTTCTGGAGCAGCAACGTGCCCGAGTACGAGGCCGTCGTCTCCGACGCCTCCGCGGCGCACCGCCGCGAGGTCGTCGTGGCGGCGGTGCGGGCGCTGCTCAACGGGTGACGGGGCCGGACGCCTGCGGCTCAGTCCTCCGCGTGCAGCCTGGACGCGCGCCACCTCGGCAGCAGGGGTCGCGTCTCGCCCATGTGTGCGGGCAGGTCCGGCGGTTGCCCGGTGGAGGACTCGTGGGCGAGGCGCCGCCAGTAGGTCAGCGCCTTGCCGGTGTCCACGACCCTGGGGTCCCGCTCGCTCAGGGCCGCTCTGCGTTCCGCGACCAGGTCGGTGAAGGCGGCGACCGCGCCCTCGGCGTCCCCCGCCTTGCCGCGGTACCAGGCGAGTTTGTGCCGGGTCAGGAGAGTGACGTCGTGGTCGGGGCCGAGGATCCGGCCCTGGTCGGCGGCGACCGCGGCGAGGTCGATGACGGCGCCCAGCGGGTCCCCTGCCTCGCCCCGGCACCTGCCCAGGTCCGACCGGGCGGACAGCGTGTCCAGGTGGTCGGGGCCGACCACCCGGCTGCGGCGGCTGACCAGCTCGGACAGCGCCACGACCGCACTCATGGCGTCCCCGCGCGAGCTGTGGTGGTCGGCCACCGCGTGCAGCGTCTCCAGCGTGCGGGGGTGGTCGGGCCCCAGGACGCGGCGGCGGTCCGCCAGCAGGGCGAGATATTCCTGGAACGCCCGTTCCGTGTCGCCGGAGTTCTCCCGCCAGACGGCCACGAAGCCCCGGGTGGACAGGGTGCCGGGGTGGTCGGGGCCGAGCAGCCGGAGCTGGTCGGCCAGCAGGTCGGTCAACTCCGCCCCCGCCTTCGCCTTGCCCTGGACGACATCCAGATACGCCGCCCACTTGCGGCAGTCGAGGGTGACCGGGTGCTCGGGCCCGAGCGCCGCGCGCGCGTCGGCGACCGCCTGCGCGGCGATCTCGGCCGCGCGGAGCGGTCCGTCCTGGAGCAGCTGGGCGACCGACAGGAGGTGCCGTGCCACGATGGTCTGCTGGTGGCCGGGGCGGGCGACCGCCTCCACGTCGGCGAGCAGCATCTCCGCGTCGACGAGCAGCGCGAAGGCGCCGGCCGAACCCTCCCGGTGGCCTTCGGCCAGCCGCCCGAAGAGCAGTTCCGCGCGGGTCCTCAGGGTGTCGAGGTGCTCGGGGCCGAGCACCCGCGTGCGGTCGTCGAGCACGCTCCGGAGGGCGGCCATGGCATCGGGCCCAGCGTCCGTCAGCATCCTTGCGAAGCGCGCGAGGACAAAGCGGGTCATCAGCGTGTCGGGCCGAAGCGCCCCGAGCCGCTCCTGCACCTCGCGCACCACCGCGAGTTCGGGGATCGCACCGAGCGTGTCCCCGGCCTCGCCGCGCCACCGCGCCGCGCAGGCACGGGCTTTCAGCACGTCGGGATGGTCGGCGCCGAGCACGTCGGCGGCCTCGGCGGCCAGCCGGGCGCAGAGGAACTGCGCTTCGGCGAACTGCCCCCACTCGCCCGCGCTGCGGCCGGCCCTGAAGGCCACCGGGTGGATGCCTCTACGCATCCCGTTGCCGTCACCGCGCCCCCACAGCAACGCGAAGGCGTTGGTCCTGAGGTTGCCGGCGAAGTGCTGGTTGTCCTCGACCTCGGGCCACCCGTCGAGCAGCGCCTCGGCGGCGCCGTACACGAGACCCGGCAGCACACCGGCGGGGACGTCGGCCAGCACGTCACGGCGTACGGGGGCTTCGACCGGCATCGTGACATGGGTCAGGTACTCCCGCCGATCGACCAGGCTCAGGTCGTAGAGCACCTGTGTCGCGCGGGTGACGTCGTCGGCGGTCACCGGCGCCCGGTCCGCCTTCTCCCCACCCCTGCTGGCCCGCAGCCAGGTGAGCAGTCTCAGCCCCGCCTCGCTGGTCAGCACCTGCTTCGGGGCTCCCTCCTCGGCCAGTACGGCGGCGAACTGCAGCAGCGGCAGGGCGACACCGGCCGGGTGCCTGCGGTTCGCCGCGTCGATCGTCAGCCGCAACGGGGCGTGGGCGGCTGAGACGTCGCTGCCGCGGTCCTCCAGCCGCCGCAGGTAGGCCTTGACGTCGATGTCCTCGGCGGCGATGTGGCGGACGGCCAGGGCCAGGGACGCGGGCAGCGCGCCGAGCCGCTCGGCCAGCACGGCCACGTCGGCGGAGCCGGGCGGGCCGGAACGGTGCGCGCCGAGCGCCCGTTCCAGGTAGGCGGCGGCCTCCTGGTCGGTGAACGACCGGACCGGCACGATCACCGGGCTCATGGCCCGGTCGAAGTCCCGGCGGCTGCTGGTGACCAGCACGCGTCCGACCGGGCTGGCCGGCGGCCACAGGCCCTCGGCGAGTTCGGCCGGCTCGGTCACCCCGTCCAGCACGATCAGCCACGGGCGCGGCTTCGTGCCGCCCGCCGGGCGCAGCCAGTTGAGGAACGCCTGGGCGCCTTCCGCCGGATCGGGGAAGTAGCGCCCCAGGATGTCCTGCGCGGCCTGCACGTAAGCGGCGGTGACCGTCTCGCGGCCGGCGTCGGCGACCCACAGCAGCAGCTGCAACTCGCCCCGCTCCCAGGCGGTTTCCGCGTACCGCACCGCGAGCTGGGTCTTGCCGGTGCCCGCGGTGCCGGTGAGGATCAGCGGCCGGCCGGGCGGCACGGACAGCGCCTCGGTCAGCTCGCGCTGCTGGAAGTGCGGCGCAAGGGCGGGGACGCGGCCGATGCGATGCGGCAGCGGCAAGGGGGTCAGCGGCGCCGCGCTCTGGTAGTGGTTGAAGGTGTGCGCCCGGCCGACGGCCACGCCGCCGTTGCTGCTCTCCACGTGCAGGGCGCCGCCCGCGGCGGGGGTCGGGGGTCCCGGCTGCGGGTGCTCAGGCGGTCGGACCGGCCGCCGTGATGGGCTCTGTGCCGCCGGATCGCTCAGCCCTGGGAGGCGTCCGGCGGAAGAGGGCGGTCCGGGCTCCCCGCGCCGCCGCCGGGTAGCGGGTGGCCGATGTGCACGTCGCCGTGCACGAGGCCCGCGGCCACCGAGCGCTCACCCTCCGCCCGTACGGTCAGATCACCGCCCACGGCGATGCCGCCGGGGCCTGCGCCCACCTGCGGCCGGGGGGCTGGCAGTCGCGCCAGCAGCGTCCCCAGCGCGTCAGCGGCCCCCGCGCGCTCGTCCTCGTCGTCGAAGTCCTCCAGCAGGTCCTGGATACGCGCCTGCCAGATCGCCCGGCACGTCGAGCGCAGGGTCTCGCGCTGCGCGAGGGGCGCCGCCACCAGCTCCGCCCCGGCCTGGTCGAGGCGTTCGAGCACCACGGCCTCGCGGCGCTCCACGCCGCGGCCGAACCAGCGGGCCAGACCGTCGCGGAGGGCGGGCCAGTCGCCGGTGCCCGGCACCGTGGCGACGGCTGCTCCCCCCGATGCCGCGAGTGCGGCGAGCGCTTCGTCCTGCATGTACACCCCTGTACGCAAAGGCCGTTGAGGAGACGGTAGCCGCTGGCGCGGGCGCTGTCCCGGCCATTGGCCAAGCGCGCCGCCGCCCTGCCGGCGACGGGCCGGCAGGGCAGGGGAGAACGGGGAAGGAGGGGACGGGCGGCGGTCAGTAGCCGGCCGGCGCGCCTCGCCGGGCCGGGGCGGCCGGGCGGCCGGCCCGCTCCCACTCGGTGAAGGTGTTGGTCCGCACGTGCACGAACCGCTTGAGCGGCTCGTCGGCGTACGTCCACGGGATGGCTCCCGCGTAACCGCCGATGGCCCGGAACTGCTCGGCCGCCTCCGCGTAACGGTGCAGCCGGAAGAGGGTGTTCGCCAGCAGGTGGCGCACCAGCGGGATCCGGAAGTATCCGGGGTGAGCCTCGTCGATCGCGTCCAGCATCGCGTCGGCGGCGGCCGTCACGAACGGCTGGTCGTAGATGCTGTAGTCGGGGTCGTTGAGCGCCTGCTCGTAGATCGCCAGCAGCGGCATGTACGCCAGCAGGCTGCCGCGCGGCGCCGAGGCCGCGGCCTGCTCGGCGAAGGCGAACATCAGCTCCCGCGACCCGCGCCACTTCTCGCACCAGTACTGCAGCGCGGCGTGGTGCGCGATGAAGTGGTGCGGGTCGCGCGCGGTGATCTGCGCCCACAGCTGCCGGAAGTCGTCGTGCGACCAGCCGAGCCCTTTTGCGATGGAGATCTGGGGCACCCAGGGGTTCGGGTCGTAGGGGGCAAGGCGCGCCGCCTCCTGGCAGGCCGGCAGCGCCCCGGCCAGCAGGCGGCGGAATCCGTCGAACTGCTCGGCCGTGGTGTTCTTCGCCTGCTGGCTGCCGCGTACGTCGCCGGCCAGTTTGACCAGGGCCATGGCATGCACCAGGGCGGCGCCCGGGTCACCGGGGAGCCGGCCGCGCCAGACGGTGAGCCACGTGTCGTCCTCCACGGCGACCTCCGCGAGCTGCGAGGCCCGGTAGCCGCGTACGTCCCAGTCGGTTCCGGCCGCCGCGAGATAGCCGGCCGCGTACTGCCAGTCGCCTGCGCGGGCGGCGGCCAGGGCGGCGTCGACCTCCGGGTCGGGACCAGGCCGGGTGATGTCCACCTGCGCGGCGGGCACGAGCCCGTAGGCGGCGGGGTCGATCCTGAGCGGGACGTCGGCCTTGGCTTGCGCCTTCAGGGCGCGCGCCTTCTTGATGTTGCGCGGGACGGTGACGGCGGCATAGACCAGCAGGGCCGCGCCGGCGATGGTCACGAGGACGTTCATGGAAGCCTTCGGGTGTGCGTGGCGATGAGCGCGTCCCCGGACGGGGGCGCGGTGTGGAAGAGCTCTCGTAGCGGGGCAGTGCGGGGCGGGTCGGCGATGGCCGCGTCGAGCGCCGGTTCCAGCGCCTCCGCCAGGCCCGCGGTCGTCAACCGCCGTACGGGCGGGCCGGACCAGGACAGTTCCCAGCGGATCCGCCCGGTGTCGGCGAGGGCGACGACGGTGAGCGCCCGCAGCGCGGAACGGAAGGCCGTACGGGCGAACTCGCGGGCGGCCCGGCCGCCGGCCCCGGCAGCGGCACTGGACTTGGGCAGCAGGTCGGCGATCTGCGGCCGCATCCCGGCGTCGACCAGGTCGAGCACCGTGCCGAGGCCCGGCGCCCCGCCCAGGGCGATCCGGCCGGCCGCGGCGGCGTCGGCCGTGGCGGACAGCAGCGGCTGCGCGGCACGGAGGTGGGCGGCGCGCTCTGCCTCGTGCGGCAGTTCGTGCCACGGCACCCGGTGCATCTCGTCGGCGGCCGCACCGAGCTGCAGGCGTTCGAGCGCCGCGAACGTGCCGTCGCGGTCGCGCAGCAGGGCGACCGCGGGACCGGCGGCCGGGGCGCCGCGCCCGTCGGGCGGCAGCGCCTCGACGACCGCGACCCGCTCCGCCAGCGGCGGGTGGCTGTCGTACGGCGTCCGCTCCTGCTGCGGCAACCACCGGAAGGCCTCGGCCATTTCGCGGCGGCGGTCCCCGTCGGCCAGCAGCAGCGCCAGGCCGCCGTGGAACTGCCCGGGCGGCGGGAGCAGTTCGTTCTCCCAGCCGAGGCCGGCGTAGTCCCGCACGTACAGCTCGGCGGCGGCGTCGAGCCCGGGGAGGCGGCGCAGCGCCGCGGCGGTGCTGTCCCGCCCGGCGACCCGGACGGCGACCAGGTCGGCGGCGTACTCCTGCCGCCGGCTGACGCCCTCGGTGCAGCGCAGGCCGAGCTTGGCGTAGGCGGCGTAGACCTTCGCCAGGTAGTGGTCGGGGCCGCGGGTGCCGCCGCCGACCGGCGCCGGTTTCCCCCGGGCCCTGCGCCGGGCCGCCCTGGCCGCCGCCTCCCGCTCCTCGCGCGCCTGGTAGGCGGCCGCGCGGCCGGTCAGCTCGCCGACCGTCCGCGCCAGCGCCGCCCGCCCCGCCCACACGGTGGTCGCCAGCCGGGTGTCGGCGTTGGCGTAGTGGCCGAGCTCGTGGGCGACGACCGCGTCGAGTTCCGGCCCGGTCAGGCCGATGAGCAGCGAGGTGCCCACGAAGAGCCGCCGCTTGCCGCGGACCAGGCCCAGCATCCTGGCGTCCTCGACCACCACGGCGTTGACGTCCGCGATCAGCCGGATCTCGGCGGGCGGTGCGGTGCGGGCCGCCCGCGCCAGCTCCCGTACCCGGTGCCACAGTTCGGGCTGTTCTGCGGGGGTCAGCGGCAGCCCGGGGAGCTCGTCACGGCCGGCGGAGTCCCCCCGGGTGAGGTAGACGACCCGGACCAGCGAGTAGGCGACGGCCACCGAACCCGCGTACCCCTCAAGGCTGATGGCGGTGAACGGGTGCGGACCGTGCAGCAGGAAAAGGTCCGCGCCGACCAGGGCGGCCAGGATCAGCGGCCCCAGCAGGTGGTAGCCCGCCAGCAGGAGGAGAGCCAGCAGGGCTCGCGGGAGCACAAAGTGGCCGTCGCGGCCGGACCTCGCCATGGGAGAAACCCCTCTTAGGGACGCACGCACGAACCCGTCGGCGGGCGTCGAGTACCGAACACCAGTGCAGGGGGAAGGCGGATAGTACAGGAGCCGCACCAAGCCCGGGTAAAGGCGCCGCCCTGCCGGAGAGGGGCCCGGCAGGGCGGCGCCAGAGGCCGGTCGTGCGGCTGGCGGACGAGGTCAGGACGGCTGCGGGGCCGTCCACTTCTGGGCGTTCGTGCCGTTGCAGTCGTAGAGCTGGAGCTGGGTGCCGTCGGCGGTGGAGGACGCCGGGTCGTCCAGGCAGCGGCCGGACACCGGGTTGCGGTAACCGCCGCGGAAGGTCTGCCACTGCTGGTTGCTACCGCCGTTGCAGTCCCAGATCTGGACCTTGGTGCCGTTGGCGGTGCCGGCGGCCGTGGCGTCAAGGCACTTGCCGAGCACGCGGAGCGTGCCGTCACCGGAGGCCGTCCACAGCTGGGCGTTGGTGCCGTTGCAGGTCCACAGCTGGACCGCGGTGCCGTTGGCGGCGGAACTGCCGTTGTCGTCCAGGCACTTGCCGCTGATGCCGGAGTGGACGACACCGGTGGCGAGACCGGCGGGCGGGTGGATCCAGCCGGCGGCGTCGGCCGCCTGGACCCCGGAGTTGAAGGCGGTGGCCATCTTGACGTAGCCGCCGTCGTTGGGGTGCAGGGCGTCGGAGAGGTCGGCGGCGGTCAGCGCGCCCATGTCCACGTAGCCGACGTGCCTGCCCGCCGCCTGCTCCGCCTGGACGATGCCCGGGATCGCCTGGTTGAAGGCCGGGCGGTTGGGCTCCTCCGTGGAGTTGGTGGAGATGATCAGCGAGGCGACCAGCACGGTCGCGTCGGGGACGTCCGCGGTGATCTGGTCGACCAGCGCGTGCAGCCGGTTGGTGGCGGTCGGCACCTGGTAGTTCTGGTTCAGGTCGTTGGTGCCGATCTCCAGGGTGATGACGTTGGGCCGGTAGCGGGCCAGGGTGGCGTCGGCGATACCGGCGATCTGGTCGATACGCCAGCCGGAATGGCCCTCGTTGTCGGGGTCGGACATGGTGCCGTTACGCCCGCTGCCGACGAAGTCCAGCGCGTGGCCCTCACCCGCGAGGTCGTTCCACAGCGTGGAGCGGTAGCTGTTGCCGGTGCTGCTGCCGACGCCCCAGGTGATCGAGTCGCCCAGCGGCATCAGCCGCAGCGAGGCGGGGGAGGCCGCCGCGGCGGGGGCCGCGTGCGCTGCTCCGGGTGCCGCGGCGGCCGCCGCAGCGCCGCCGGCCGCGGTCAGGGCCGCGACCGTGGTGAATGCCACGGCGAGAGCTGTGCCGAGTCGTCGTCTCATCGTCCGGTCCTCCAGATCGGGTTGGCGCCACCGGTGCAGGTCAGGATGTCCGGCGGCGTGCTGCTGGCCGTGCCGTTCATGGCCGGGGCGGGCCCCTCTCGCCAAGGGGTGGGGGGAGTCAGCCGGCCGCGTTGAGCAGGTCCAGGACGCTCTGCTGGCAGCCGTAGTCGCTGCTGCCGGCGCCGCCGGACCAGTGCGGGCCGTACTGGTCAGCGGCGTTGCGGTCGTGCGCGTAGGCGGAGTCGGCCCAACTGGACAGCACCGCGCTGTAAGGGTGGTCGGACAGCTGGGCGTTGAGCTTGCCGAGGCCGCGGACGTAGGCGCCCTTGAAGCTGGGGCCGTCGCCGGTGCACGAATCGCCCTCGCCCGGCTCGCGCAACACGCCGCCGGAGGCCAGCCGTACGGTCGAGGCGCCCGCCAGGCTGCGGGCGGTGGTCAGCAGGCCGGCGTCACCGGTGGCCCGGTAGAGCTCGCTGAGCCCGCCGAGCACCACGCCCTGGTTGTAGGTCCAGGTGGTCTGGCCGTTGTTGGCGCAGGACGAGGTGAGGCCGTCGTTGACCATGTGGTCGCCGTTGATCATCCCGCTGGCCTTGAACCAGTTCCACTCGGCCTACGCCTTGCCGAGGTAGCCGGTGTCCCCCGCGATGCGGTTGTGCAGGGCCGCGGTGAGCTGCAGGAACAGCTCGTTGGTGATGGCGTTCTTGTACGTGCTCGCCTGGCTCCACCACACCCCGCCGCCGCAGGTGCCGTTCCAGTAGGCGTACATGTGGTCGGCGTCGGCGCGGGCGGTCGCGAGGTAGCGGCTGTCACCGGTCAGGTCGTAGGCGTCGATCCACGCCAGGCCCCACCAACCGGTGTCGTCCAGATACTCGTTGGTGAAGTCGCCCTGCTGGGCGCCCAGGTTCCTGTCGTAGGTCTCGGCGACGGCGTAGCGGTAACTGCCCATGCCGGTCCCGCGGATGTTGTCGATGATCGCGGTGAGCGCGTTGGCGCCGGTCCACCAGCCGTTGCCGCCGAAGAGCTTGGTGGAGCGGTCGAAGGACATCATCAGCGCGGTGGCCGCCGCGGTGCGGCGGTTCCCGGCGTTCCAGGTGGTGCGCGCCCACGCCGTACACGCGACGTCGGCCCGGTCGCCGGCCTTGCCGTGGGCGCGCAGGGCGCCGACGCCCTCGGCGTTCCAGTCGTCCACGTTGTACATCTGGGTGCGCCAACCGCGCAGCCCGGCCGGGGTCTTGGTGTCGCCGAGCCGGCTGCCTGAGGACCAGGTCCTGCCGCCGTCGAAGGACCGGTCGAGCCACACCTCGTCACCCGGGTTGCCGTTGCCGATCGACGCCCAGCCCATCGCGTCGGCGTCGTCGAAGTGCAGGGCGATGGTGCGGGAGAAGACGCTCGCGGTGACCGGCATGCGGTCCTGGGTGCTCAGGCCGGGGTCGCGGGCGTCGCAGTAGGCGTTGCAGACGGTGGCCGCGGCCGCGCCGGCGGCACGTGGGCCGCTCGGGCCGCCGGTCGCGCCCTGCGCGGACTGCAGGGAGAGCGCCGCCAGCGCGGCGGCGAGGACCGCGGCGACGAGAGTACGCGGGGGTTTCATGGGGGGATTCCTGTCTGCCGTGGAGGGACGAACGACAACGTTGTCGAGCCGAGAGTGACCCTGAAAGCAACAGATCTCGCCAGGAAAACTGCTCCCGCCGGCCGGTACTGTCAATGCACCTGACAAGACGTCGGATGACCGGTGCGCGCGGTCATGGGACGCCGCGGGACCGCCCTGCCGGGCCCGGCCTGCGGGTTCGACCGCGCCGGGGCGCACTCGGGGACGCGGCCGGCGACGGGGCGGCGAGCGGGCCGTCCGAATGTGATCACACAGGCCCGATGGTGGCAATCTGGGAGATTATGTGCGAAGCCGTTGCCCATGCGAGCCGAGCACGAGCGCGCCGCCCGCTCGGAAGAGGTGGCTCGACGGGCGGGCCGGGGCAGCCTTGGTACCTCTGACGTGCTGAGAAGAGCCCGCCGCGGGGCATTTTGCCGATACGGGACCGGTGCCGGGCGGGACGGAATACGATCCCCATTCCGAGCGGTAGCAGACGGTACGGGCCGTGTGACGGTCCGGAGCGGCGGGGGAACGGTCAGATGGCGGACACCAGGGTCAGGCTGCACGGCCGTGAGCGGGTGGTGGAGTACGTCAGGGCGGCGCTGGTGCGCCACGGGGTGCCGGAGCAGCCGTCGCCGATAGTGCTGCTCGCCGGCTCGCGTGGCTCCGGCGGCTCGGTGCTGCTCGACGCGTTATGGGCGCAGTTCGCCGGCGACTGCCTGAGCGTGCGGCTCGACTTACGGTCGGCGCAGGGCGTCGAGGACATCGTGCTGGCGGCGGTGCGCGGCCTCGGCCGGCGTATCGCCGGGATCAGGGCGATCGACTTCCCGCGCACCGCGATGCTGCTCAAGGCGCTGAGCTTCGTGGACACCGGCGGGGGGCACACCGCCTTCGAGGCGTATCTGCGGGCCCGCGCCCAGGACGCGCAGACCCAGTCGTCGCTGAACGACTGGGCCAACAGGGCCGCCCCGCTGCTCAGTCCGGAGCAACGGGGGCTGCTGGAGGCGCTGACCGGGCTGCTCGGCGCGCTGCACTCGGCCGTGGGCAAGCACCGGGACAACAAGGCGCTGCGCTGGCTTGCCGAACGCGGCGACGGCGGCCGGGAGTATGACTCGCTGTGGGAGCTCTACCGGCAGCACCACGGCCAGGACGCGCCGACCGGCACCCCCCGGGTGGTGGCCCGCACCCTGTGCGCGGCCCTGCTGGCGGACCTGCGGTCCGACTTCAACGACTCCTGGCCGCGCATGCAGCGGCCCCGCAACTGCCTGCTCCTGCTGGACAACGCCGGCGGCAGGACCGCCGACCTCTTCCTGGAACTGCTCGCCGAGTGCCGCCGGGAGAGCGCCGCGGCCGGTGAACGCGCAGACCCCGCCGTGGTGGTGGCCGTGCAGCGCGGCCGGATGCGACCCGAGGCAGACCGCCTGCTGGACCCGACCGACGAGCGGCTGACGTTCGGCGTCCGGCACCCGCTGGCGCCGGGCGGCGACGGGCACCCGGTCTGGTGGTATCCGGTGGCGCTGGCCGACCTCAACGGCGAGCAGGTGCTTGCCCTGTGCACCAGCAGCGTGCTCGGGCGGCACAACCGCGACGCCGACTTCCTCTACGAACTGACCGGCGGGCACCCGGAGTCCACCGACCGGCTGGCGTATCTGCTGGCCCGCTTCGGCCGTACTCCCCCGCGCGACCCGCGGCGGCCGCCCGCGGAGGTGCCGGAACCCTTCGACCCGCGGCGGCTGCTCGCCGGGCCGCTGGCCGCCGACCAGGCACTCCCCGACCACTGGCCGCCGCCGAGCCGGGCCGACACGACCGTCGAGGACTACCTGCTCAGGCGCACCCTCGCCGACCACCTGACCGCCGCGCCCGACGGCACGGTGGCCCCCGAGGACAACGCGACCCTCAACACGATGGCCGCGCTCGCCGCGACCCCGGGCCTGCGCAGGGGCGCCTGCAACGCGGCGCTGCACTACCTGGGGTGGAGCGGTGTCGACGCGGACTCCGCGCAACTGCGCCTGACCGCCTCGATGTGGCTGGAGGAGACCGCGGAGGGCGAGGCCCTGCGGCTGCACCCGCTGGTGGAACTGCTGCTGCGGCACTGGCTGGCCAGGAACCCCGAGACCTGGCGGGCGGTGCACACCGGGTACGCGACGCACTACTCCAGCCGCACGGACGCGCCGCTGCGGCACCACCACACCCTGGCCCAGGTGGAGTTGGCGCGGCGAGAGCCGCTGACCACGGTGGTCGGCTACCTGGACGAGGAGTACGGGCGCAGCACGTCCTCGCAGGCCTGGCTCCGGGTGCTCGACCAGGTCACCGCGGCGCCCAACCGGCTGCGTACCGACCTCGACCCGCGGACCTTCGTCGCCTCGCTCGCCGGCCCGGCGGAGGCGCGCAACCGGCGGCGGGCCATCACCCGCCTGACCGTGGCGCGCTGGCTGCACGGCGACCGCTGCTTCGACCCCGCGCACCAGCTCGCGCACACCATCGCCAAGGAGTACGAGCACCTGGCGGAGATCACCGAGGACAACGAACTGCTCTACCGGCAGGCGGGGAAGTTCCGCCGTATCGAGAACAACTGGAAGGACTGACGTGCACCCCGTCGCCACCGTCCGCGCGTATGTCGCGCACCTCCCGGTCGGCGCCCGCCGGCTGCTGGCCGCGGTGTGCGTGCTGGCGCTCGCCGCGGTCGCCTACGCCGTCTACGTCCCGGTCGACCACCTGCTGAACAAGCCGTGCATGCGCAAGGGAGCGACCAACGTCACCCACCACGGCTCGAACGGCGAGTGCGTGGGCATCACCGACGGCTCGTACGTCTTCCACTCCTCGCTGCGGGACGCCGAGAGCGCCATACGCAAGGAGAACCGCGACGTCGTCAAGCACCACGCGACGAACTACGTGAGCGTCGTGCTGCTGCTGCCGATCTCGGCCGACAAGGGCAGCATCCTGTCGATGCCGAACGCGGTGGAGCAGCTCAAGGGCGCCTTCACCGCGCAGTATTACGCGAACCGCAACAACGTCGAGGGCATCAGCCCCTTCATCCAGCTGCTGATCGGCAGCGACGGCTACCAGGCCAACGAGTGGCAGGCGGCGGTCGACACCATCGAGCACGACAACGGCCGGCACATCGCCGCCGTGACCGGTTTCGGCCTGAGCCTGGCCGGGACCGAGAGCGCCATACGCGAGCTGACCGCGCAGAGCATCCCCACCTTCGGCGCGACCCTCACCTCGGACAACTACGACAACATCAAGGGCTTCGTGCGCGCCTCGCCCAGCAACGTCGACAACATGGCGGCCGCGCTGTCCTACGTCCAGTCCGACTACAAGCGAGCGGTGCTGGTCGAGGACGGCAACGCAGGCGACTCCTACGACGTCACCCTGGTCAGCGGCTTCAAGAAGTTCGCCGCCATACCGGGCCACAAGATCGTCGGCGTGGAGCCGTACGACACCACCGAGCGGGACAAGGACGGGCAGTCGGTCGACGAGCGCAAGCGGCACCAGACCGAAGTGGCCACCCGGATCAGCCAGATGACCACCAACATCTGCGCCGCGCAGCCCGCGGTGGTGCTCTTCGCCGGCCGCGGGCAGGACCTGGGGGTGCTGGTGCACGCGTTCTCCAACACCTGCCTTGACAAGCAGATCCGCATCGTCAGCGGCGACGACGTCACCAACCTGCCGGACAGCGGGCAGCTGCGGGCCGATCTGCGCGGCCACGTCACCGTCGACTACGCCGGCGTCGCGCATCCCCGCGAGTGGTCCGCGCCGGCCGGCCGCGACCAGAGCCACGCCGCCGCCGCGGCGGACGGTGCGCAGGGCTTCCGGATCTTCAACACGACCTTCCAGCAGCTCTTCCCCGGCGGCTACCTCGGCGACGGCAACACGATAATGGCCTACGACGCCACCCTGACCGCGACCTCGGCCATCCGGCTCACCGAGCAGCAGCAGCCGGAACCGGACGCGGTGACCAACGAGTTGGGCGCGCTGCATGGCGCGCACAAGGTGCTGGGCGCGAGCGGGCCCATCCAGTTCACCGCCAACTACCAGACCAGCCGCACGGGCAGCAATCCGGTCAGCAAGCCGATACCGATCATCCGCCTGACCCCGCAGGGCAACCCCGAGGTGCTGACGGTGAAATGGCCCGACGAGGCACCGGCGGTGGGCTGACCGGAGGGCGCCCGCACCCCTCCGCCAGGGCGGTGGTCGGCTAGGGTCTGTCGGGATCGGGACGACAGACCCCGGGGTCGGGACGAGATCACGGCCGGGGGGCCGGAGGGGGAGAGACGGTGCAGGCGAGCCCGCGCATACCGGCCGGCGACGGGCCGGTGGCCGCATCCGCGGTGACGTCCGTCGTGGTGCACTCCTCGGGTGCGGTCTGCACCCGGCTGGCCCGCCTCGACCTGCCGGAGCCGCCGCCCGGCGACGGCACGGCGACCGTCCGCGTCACCGGGCTGCCGCCGACCCTCGACGAGAACTCGCTGCGCGGGCGTGTCACCGCCGGGCCGGCCGGACTGCGGGTCACCGACATCCGGGTCGAGCTGGGCGCGACGCTGCGCCGCGGCGACGAACTGCCCCGGCTGCGGCTGGACCTGGAGGACGCCGAGGACCGGCAGTCGCGGCTGCGCGACCGCAGGGAGCGGCTGACCGCCGAGGTCGCGGAGGTCGCGGGCCTGCGCGCCGAGCCCCCGGCACCGCGCCGCGGCGACCCGCCCCGCTGGGCACCGGTCGAGTCGATCCTCGCGCTCGCGGGCTTCGTCGACTCCCGGCTCGCCGTGCTGCACCGCCGCCTGCGCACCGTCGAGGACGAACTCGCGCTGGCCGATCACGAGTCCGACGTGCTGCGGCACCGTCTCGCCGAGGCGTCCAGCGCGGTCGACACCGGCCGCGCGACCCCGTCGGCCACCGCGCTGGTGACCCTCGCCGGGGCCGGCGACGCGGATCCGCCCGGGGCGGAGGACGGCAACTCCCCCCGCACGCGGGACGGCGGCGACGCGGACGCGGACGCGGGCGGTGCCGGCACGGCCGCGGGTGCGGCCTCGGCCGCCACGGACGTGGACGCGCGCGCTGCCGGCTCGGACCCGGACGCACTCTCCGCCGGCTCGGACCCGGACGCACTCTCCGCCCGCTCGGACGCGGGCGCCGCCTCCGCCCGCACGGACCCGGACGCGCCCTCCGCCGCCACGGACCCGGACGCCGCCGGCCAACCCGCCCCCGTCGAGCTGGAGTTGGAGTACCACGTGCCCGGCGCCGGCTGGGTGCCGGTCTACCAGCTGCGGCTCGACGGCCGCAGCGGGGCCGGCACGCTGGTGCTGCGGGCCTGCGTGGCGCAGCGGACCGGCGAGGACTGGTCCGGGGTGCGGCTCGGGCTGTCCACCGCCGACCTGTTGCGGCGGGCCGACCTGCCCGAGCTGCGCTCGCTGCGGATCGGGCGGCGCCAGGAGGCGCCCGCCGACCTCAGCTGGCGGGAGCCGCCGGCCGGGCTCGCCGATCTCTTCACCGGTTACGACGCCGCCGTCGCCCCCAAGGCCCCGGCCCCGCTCCCGCCGCTGCCCGCGCCGATGGTCGGCGGCGGCTACGGCTCCGCGGCCGACATGCACGCCGCCGTGGGCGGTGTCCCCGAGCCCGGTGCGGCCCCGGTCGCCCGTAGCGCGCCCGCCGCGCCCTCCCGCCGCCGGGCGGTGCCGTACGCCTCGCTCTCGGCGCCCGCCCCCGCCGGTCCCGCCCAGGACGTGTCAGCCAAGTTCGGCGGCGCGCAGGGCGACGTGCCGGACGCCGCTCCCCCGGCACCCGGCGCCGACCTGCTGGACTACGCCCGGCTGGCCCTCGCCGGGCCCGACGCGCCCGAGGGCCGCGGCACCCTGCGGCCCGCGTCCCCTGCGGCGCACCCGATCGCCGTCGAGTACCGCAGGCGGGCCGAGTCGGTGGCCGCCCTCCCCCGGCCGCCGCACGCCGTGGACGTCCGGGCCTCCGCCGGGTCCTTCGACTACCGCTTCGACACCGCCGCCCCGGTGGACGTCGCCGCCGACGGGCGCTGGCACACCGTGCCGGTGACCGAGGTGCCGGTGAGCACCGAGTTCGAGTACGTGTGCGTGCCCGCCGTCGACCCGGCGGTCTTCGGCACCGTCCTGGTCACCAGCACCTCGCCGCACGCGCTGCTCGCCGGACCGGTGGACGTCATGGTCGACGGCGACTTCGTGCTCACCGCCCCGCTGCCGACGCTCGCCGCCGGGCAGCGCGAGGCCGTCGGCACAGGCGTGGCGGAGAGCGTGAAGGTCGCCCGCCGGGCGCACATGCGCGAGTCGACGGCCGGCATGCGCGGCGGGACGACCGTGCTCGACCACACCGTGGAGATCGACGTCGCCAACCGGCTGCCGTACCCGGTCGTCGTCCAGGTGCGCGAGCGCGTACCGGTCTCGACCGACAAGGACGTGCGGATCGAGGAGCACAGGGCGCGTCCGCCGTGGTCCGCGCCGGACCGGCCCGTCGACGGCCAGGAGGACGACTACGTGCGCGGCGTGCGCAGTTGGCGCGTGCCGCTGGAGCCGGGCGGCACCGCGACCCTGGCCGGCGGTTACGAGATACGGGTGCCCGCGGGCAAGGCCGTCGTCGGCGGCAACAGGAGGAACTGACCGTGGACGACACCCTGCACGCCCCGCCGGCCGGCGCCGGAGCGCCCGGCGGCCCGCCCGAGCTGACCGCGCTGCCCGTCACCGCCGTCACCTGCATGGAGGACCGCGCCCAGGTCGAGCGCTCGGGCACCGTCCGGCTCACCGCCGGCGTGGCCCGGCTGCGTATCGGCCCGGTCACCCCGCTGACCGCGGACCGCTCGCTGCGCGCGGACGTCACCGCGGGCGACGCGGCCCGGGTGGTCGACGCGCGCGTCGTCCGCGCGTACACCCCCGCCCCGCCCGGCGAACCGGACCAGGACGCCTCCGGGTTGCGCCGCGAGGTGCACGAGCTGGAGCAGGAGCTGGCCGGCGCCCGGCTGCTGCGGCAGCGGCAGGAGAGCGCACTTGAGGTGATCGGGCAGGCCAGGACCGACCTGCACCGCGACATCGTGCAGGGCGCGGGCGGCGGCGACGCCGACCCCGAGCGGTGGGCCGACCGGCTCGACCGGGTCGAGCAGGAGGCGGAGCCGCGGATCGGCGAACTCCACAAGCTGCGCCGCCGGCTGCACGACCTCGCCGAGGAACTGCGCGAAGCCCGCGAGGCGTTGGCGGTCATGGAGGCCGAGCCGCAGCAACTGACCGCTTATCTGGACCTGGTGGTCGAGGCCGAGCGGGACGGCACGGCGGAGCTGCGGGTGACGAGCCTGGTGCCGTGCGCGCTGTGGCGGCCCGCCTACCGGGCGACGCTGGCCGCCGACGGCCGGTCGGTGCGGGTGGAGACCGACGCCTTCGTGTGGCAGGAGACCGGCGAGGACTGGACCGGCGTCCGGCTGACGCTGTCCACCGCCCGCCCGACGCTGGCGGCGAGCCCGCCTGTGCTGGCCGACGACGTCCTGACGCTGCGGGAGCGCTCGGTGGAGGAGCGGCGCACGGTCGAGGTGAACCTGCGCGAGGAGGAGATCCGTACGGTCGGCGGCCCGTCCGCTGACGCGCCGGCCGGCCTGCCCGGCCTGCAGGACGGCGGCGACGTGCGGGTGCTGTCCGCGCCGCACCCGGTCACCGTGCCCTCCGACCACCGCCCGCACCGGGTGCACGTGACGTCCTTCACGGCTCCCTGCACCGTCGAGAGCAGCTGCGCCCCGGAGCTGTCGCCGCTGGTGGTGGCCACCGCCCGGCTCACCAACACCTCCGGCCACGTGCTGCTGGCCGGCCCGGTCGACCTGGTGCGCGGCAGCGGCTTCGTCGGCCGCGGGCGGCTCGACTTCGCGGGCGCGGGCGAGGAGTTCGAGATCGCCTTCGGCAGCGAGGACACCTTCCGGGTGGTCCGCCACACCGAGGAGAGCCGCGACACCACGGGCCTGGCGGCGATCAACCAGCGGACCGTACTGACCCGCCGGATAAGGCTGTTCGTCTCCCGGCTGGACGCACAGCCCGGTGCGCCGGAGCGCGAGATCACCGTGCGCGAGCGGGTCCCGGTCTCCGAAGTCTCCGCCGTCGAGGTCGAGTTGCGCACCGCGGACTGCCGGCCGGTGCCCGACGTCCTGGACGACGAGGGCATCGCCCGCTACGCCCTGCGGCTCGGCCCCGGCGACCACCGCGAGATCGAGCTGGCCTACGACATCACCGCCGCCAGCTCCGTGACGGGCCTGTAGGCCGGCTCTGGCACATCCCGCCCGGCCCGCGGCGACTGGCACGGCCTGGCGCCGGTCAGTCGCCGTCCGGCGGCGGGGCGTCGTCGTAGTCCTGCCACGCCTGGCGCTGGATCTTCGCGCTGTCGGCCAGCAGCCGGGCGACCCGCTCCGCGCCGCCCGGCGGGGGCGCGGGCAGCTCGGTGACCAGGTCGTAGAGCCGGGCGCAGGCCGCCGCCTCGGTGGCGTAGCGGCCGAGCACGGCGTCCTGGCCCCGCTGGCGCAGCACGACCAGCCAGCCGCCGCCGGGGTCGGGCAGCAGCACGTAGAAGGCGTCGAGCTGGATCGGCACCGGGTGCACGCCGGGGATGTCGTAGAGCGCGTCGGGGGCGCCCTCACGGGCGAGCCTGGCGGCGACCTGCGCTCGGTTCACCGGGTCCTCACCACCCGCGGCACGCTACAGGGGCGGGCCCCGGGTCGTCCCGGGGTCCGCCCCTGCGCGGTGCCTGTGCCAGCGGTCAGTTCAGTGCCGCCAGGCTCTGCGCGGCGACCAGGTCCGGAATGGGCACGCTGGTCTTGTACTGCAGCCCCATACCCGGCTGCCCGAACCACGGCCGGATCGGACCGGCCTCGACCGTGATGGCCGCGGTCACCCGGTAGAGGTGGTAGCTGGACGGGTAGTCGGTGGTGTACTCGTCCAGGTTGCTCGGCGGGATGGCGCGCTTGGCGTACGGTGTGCCGGCCGGCGCGAGGAAGTTGCCGCGCCCGCTGCCGAACAGGTCGACCAGCTGGCCGACGCGCAGCGTCAGCGGCTTCTCCCGGGGGTCGCCGTTCCTGTCCAGCGCGAAGCCGTCGTTGTCCGGGTACCACCAGCCCGACTTCTCGGTCACCGGGTCGGTCTGCCAGTAGCAGCCGAGGAACCAGTACGGCGAGGTGCCGCCGGTCCGCTGGTATCCGCGCAGCATCGCGCCGATCGGGCCGGTCTTCGGCAGGTCCTGCGGGCCGAGCCGCCAGTCGGTGCGGAAGTACGGCTCGAGCGGCGGCTTGGGGGCGGTGTTCGTCCCCCGGTTCCGCCCGTCGACCGGGCAGTTCGCCCCCGGCCGGGAGTGGGTGTCCGCCGCGACGGCGGTGGCCGGCGCGAGGCCGACCAGGAGCAGCGAAGTGATCGCGCTCCAGATGAGATAACGCAGTGCCCGCACGCAATGTCCCCTGTCCGCCCGGGCAGCAGCCGGCGGACCGGGTTTGCGTGCGCGGGCTTGGCGGCCGGACGGGGACGGCCGGATCCGCCCGGCCGCCCCCGCTTCTTGTGACGCCCAGTCAAGGACGCCGGCCACCCGGGCCGGGAGAACGCCGGGGCGTCGGCCACCCGGACGGCCGCCGGGTTTCACCCGTATGAGCGCAGGCCGGCGGGCTCGCCAGGTGGAGGCGCGGGTTTCGGGGCGAGGCGCGGGAGCGGGCGCGGGCTTCGGGTGAAGGCGCAGGGGAAGGTGTGCGCGCGGGTGGGGTGCGACGATCGGCTACGGCAGCCGGCGGCCGCCCTGCGCTCCGGCCGCCGCGCGCAGCCGGGCGGCGTCGAGTCCGGGCGGGGCGCCGAACAGCCTGCGGTACTCGCGGTTGAACTGCGACGGGCTGTCGTAGCCCACCAGATGCCCCACACCCGCCACGTCCCCCGGCCGCACCGCCAGCAGCGAGCGGGCCTCCTGCAACCGGATGCGCTTCTGGAACTGCAGCGGGCTCATCGCCGTGATGGCGCGGAAGTGCCGGTGGAAGGCCGACGGGCTCATGGCGGCCAGCGCGGCGAGGTCGGCGATCCGCAGCGGCTCGGCGTAGTTGTCGCGGATCCAGCGGATGGCCCGGCCGACCAGGGCCAGGCCGCTGTCGGTGCGGCCGATCTGCCGCACCGCCGCGGCGTGCGGGCCGGTGAGCAGCCGCCCCATGATCTCCTGCTCGATCAGCGGGGCCAGTACGGGCAGGTCCTCGGGGTGGTCGAGCAGCCGCAGCAGGCGCACCACGGCGTCGAGCAGGTCGGCTCCCGCCGGGCCGGTGCTGATCGCGGGCGGATCCGCCGCGGGGCGCGGCCGCGGCGCACCGGCGGACAAGGTCTCGGCCCCCGACCTGGACTACCCGGCCCCGATGCACGGCGCGCTGCGCGCGATGCTGCAGTTCGCGGGGGCGACGGTCGACGGCGAGACGTCGGCCGTCTATCCCCCGCTGCTGCAGAGCGACGTCCGTTACTGAGCGCAGCCGGGCCGCACCCGGAGTGCATTGCCAGGCTCTGCGGCGTCGATTACCGTCAGCCGTGTGCATCAGGGAATGAGGCTGGTCTGCCGCCTCCACGTCGACCTTCTGCGGTCGGCGAGCGCGCTGTGTCCGTAGCGCCGCCGGCACGCTGACTCCGCCGGCGGCCGCTCGTCGCGTTCCGCGCATCCGCCCGTTTCCCCGCACAGCAGCGCATCGGAGTCCTGGCATGAGCCGAGAGTTTCTCTGGTACATCCCCAACACCGTCGAGCCGGGCCACCGCGGCGACGACACCAAGGCGGGGTGGGGCACGCTCGACTTCTCCACCGAGCTCGCGCTCGCCGCCGAGGCCCACGGCTGGGGCGGGGCGCTGCTCGGCACCGGCTGGGGGCGGCCAGACACCTTCACGGTGGCCACCGCGCTGGCCGCCCGCACCACCAGCTTCAAGCCGCTGGTGGCGATCCGGCCCGGCTACTGGCAGCCCGCGCACTTCGCCAGCGCCGCGGCCACCCTCGACCAGCTCAGCCAGGGGCGGCTGCTGGTCAACATCGTCAGCGGCCTGGACAACGCGGCGGCGTACGGCGACGGCGAGGTCGACCCGGCCCGCCGCTACGACCGCACCAGGGAGTTCCTGCAGCTGGTCCGGCGGCTGTGGACCGAGGAGGACGTCACCTTCCGCGGCGAGTTCTTCGGCGTCGAGGGCTCGACGGTGAGCCCGCCGCCGTACGGCGCCGAGGACGGCCGCACCCCGCGGCTCTACTTCGGCGGTGCCTCGGCGGCGGCCGAGCGGGTCGCGGCCGCCGAGGCCGACGTGCAGCTCTTCTGGGGCGAACCGCTCGACGGGGTGGCCGAGCGGATCGACCGGCTCAGGGGGCTCAGCTCGTCGCTGGAACGCGCCCACGCGCCACTGGAGTTCGGCCTGCGGATCACCACGCTGGTCCGCGACACCACCGAGCAGGCCTGGCACGACGCCGAGGCGAAGGTCGCCTCGATGGCGGACCGCGCCGACTCGACCATCACCGCCCAGCGACGCCGGGCGGTCGGCCAGCAGCGGCTGCACGACCTGGCCGAGCGCGGCGAAGTGCTCGACAGCTGCCTCTACACCACGCCGGGCAAGTTCGGCGGCGGTGGCGCGGGCACCACGTGGCTGGTCGGCTCACCCGACGACGTGGCCGAGGCGCTGCGGGCGTACGGCAAGCTCGGCATCACGCACTTCGTGCTGTCCGACACCCCGTACAAGCCCGAAGTCGCCAGGATCGGCGACCAGTTGCTGAGCCGGCTCAAGGAGCCGAACCCGGTCTGACCTGCTCTACGGGGGTGGCGGCCCGCTCAGGCCGCGCCCCCGTTGGCGTACAGCGTCTGGCCGTTGGTCCAGCGGCCGCCCGGGCCGGCCAGGAAGGCGACGGTCTCGGCGATGTCCGCCGGGGTGCCGAGGCGCTGCATCGGGTTGAGGCCGGCGATGTGGTCGATGACCTCCTGCGGCTTGCCCTGCGTGAAGAGCGGGGTGTCGGTCGGGCCGGGCGCGACGGCGTTGACGGTGATGTCGCGGCCGCGCAGCTCGCGCGCCAGGATCAGCGTCATCGCCTCGACCGCGCCCTTGGAGGCGGCATAGCCGGCGTAACCGGGCTGCTGGAGCCGGGTGACCGAGGTGGAGAAGTTGATCAGCGCGCCCCCGGCCCGCAGCCGCCGCGCCGCCAGCTGCGAGACGACGAAGCTGCCGCGGATGTTGACCCGGTGCATACGGTCCAGGTCCGCGAGGTCCAGCTCGGCGACCGGGGCGAGGAACATCAGTCCCGCCGTGTTCACCACGACGTCGACGCCGCCGAACTCCTGCTCGGTGCGGTCGAAGACGGCGGCCATCTCGGTCTCGTCGGCGATGTCGGCGCCCAGCGCGATCGCCCGGCCGCCGCGCCCGGTGATGGCGGCGACGGTCTCGTCGGCGCGCTGCCGGCCGCCGCTGTAGAGCACGACGACGGCGTCGCCGTCGGCCGCAAGCCGCTCGGCCACCGCGCGGCCTATGCCGCCCGATGCGCCGGTGACCAGGGCGACCCGGGTGGCGGCGGCGGCCTGGCCGCTCGCCGCGGCCGTCGGGGTGGTTGTCATGGCGGTGCCTCCTCGCGATCATCTATGTGGACGGCACGTCCACATAGAGAATGTAGACGGATCGTCCATATAATGCAAGGGACCACCCGCCGACCACCCCGGAGGACGCGATGACCACCGAGCCCGCCACCTCGCGCCCCGGGCGGGGCCGCCGCCCGGCCGCCGAGGTCCGCTCGGCCGTGCTCGCGGCGGCCGGCGCGATGCTGCTTGAGGACGGCCTGCGCTGCATCACCTTCGAGAAGGTCGCCGCCCGCGCCGGGGCCAGCAAGATGACCCTGTACAAGTGGTGGCCCTCCCCGGGGGCGCTGGCCTTCGACGCCTACTTCGCCGCCACGAAGCAGACCTTCGCCTTCGACGACACCGGCGATCTCGAAGCCGACCTCGTCCGGCAACTGCGCGCCTTCATCGGCTTCCTCACCTCCCGCGGCCACGGCCCGGTGATCGCCGAGTTCGTCGGCGCCGCCCAGTCCGACCCCGACCTCGCCGCCGCCCTGACCGAGCGCTACACCCTCCCCCGCCGCGCCCTGGCCGTCACGCGGCTCCGCGGCGCCCGCGACGCCGGCCGGATCCGCCCCGACGTGGACCTGGAGAGCGTGGTCGACCAGCTGTGGGGCGCCTGCTACCACCGGCTGCTGCTCCCCGCCCTGCCGCTCACCCCCGACTTCGCGGACGCCCTGGTCCACAACCTGCTGCCCGGCATCCTCGCCGACCGGCCGTACGACGGGTGACGGGTGACGGGAGCCATCCGTCACCGGCTTGACTGGTGACGGAAGGGGTGCGAATGTGTGTGCAGACGCGCGGAAGCGCGGCACGCACAGAGCGGAGGGCGACGATGGATCGCGTCAGCACCAAGGACAGCGCCGCTGCGGCACGGCACGCACGGTTCGGCAGCCTGCCCGAGCGCATCCGGTTCGAGGACATGGTCGAGGAGCAGCGCCCCGCCACGAAGAACCCGGCCGGCGACGGCTACACCTCAGAGAGCTCCTGGATCTCCTACTCCTGCCTGGCCCTCGACCTGGGCCTGTGAGGCCGCCCCCGCCGAAATCGCCTGACGGCCGCCGCGCGGAGCGCTACGCTCATCGTGATGACGACTCGAATGCTGATCAGATCGGAGGCCCCGTCCGCGCAAGGTGAGTGCTGACGCTCACTCAGTTCGCGAAAGAGGACTCCCGGCTTTCCCTGTGGCTGCACGTGCGGACGTACGCCGTGCCGGCCCCCATGATCGAGACCGCGACCGCCCGCCGGCACGCCGGGGACTGGGCGGGCGCGTGTGCCGCCGCCGGTCTCGACCTCGACTCCACTCCACGCTCGGTCGCGCGCACCCACGGCCGCGAGTCGGCCGCGCGCCTACGGGCCGACCTGCGGCGGCTCGCTCCCGACCTGCTGCGCTGGCACATGCCGAGGGTCGCCCCCGACGGCCTGCTGCGCCCGGGCCTGACCGTGGCACTCGCCCGCTACGACACCGCGGAAGGCCCGCTGCACCTGGTCGCCAGGACGCCGCCCGCCTGGGCGGACGCCGGGCAGCGGATCAGCCTGGCCCTGTGGGACGGCACGGCGGCCGACCCCGCCGCCCGCCGCCATCCGCATCCCCGCCCCGACCGGCGCTTCCGGCTCGACCTGCACCGGCATCTGTGGGACGCCGGCCGGGCAGCTGAGCTGCCGGTACGGTCGGGGTCCTGCCTGCCGCCCGCCGGCAGCCGGGATCCCGCTGTGCCGGCGACCCTGCCGCGGCTCGGGTCCGGCGGCCTCGCCGACGCCGTGGCCTTCGCCCGCCGCGCGGTGTGCGAGTTCCTGACCGCCCGCCCCGCCCTGGTTCACCGGCTGCCCGCCAACGAGGCACGCAGGGGCGGGCCTTGGCCGTCGCCCAGGAGCTGGGAGATGACGCTGCGCCTTGTCGCCTTCGCCACCGCGGCCGGCTCCTCGCGGGAGGTGCTGTCGCTGCTGGTGCGCGGGACGGTCGGGGACGGCCCCGGGCTCGAACTGCTCGCCGGACTCGACCGGATGGACCTGCCGGACCCCGAAGTGCTGCTCGCCGACCCGGCGGGCGCGGTGCTGCCCGCGCGCGGCGACCTGCGGCAGGCCGTACTCGACGGCGTGGTGGCCGCGGTACGCGCGCGCCCCGAGCGGTCCCGCTGGGACGCGGCCTGGGCCCTGCTGGTACGGGCGTTGGAGACCGGCGCCCCCCGACCTGGTGGTGGTCCCGGCGACCACGCTGGCCACCCTGCGACGCGAGGACTGGGTCGTACCGGCGTCCATCGAGCGCCTCTCCGGGGTGGTGGCGATGTCCCGCCGCGCCGATCACGCGGCAGCGCGGGTGGCCGGCATCGCGAAGGACCGCAGGTGAACGGGCGCGTGACGTCCGGCGGCACTCGACCCGCAGCGCGCGGGCTGGACTTCGACAAGCTCTTCACCGCCCGGCTGCACGCCGCCCGGGCCCGGCCCTACCTGGCGTCGGCGCTGTTCGCGCTGCACGCGGTGGAGTCGCGGGCGGTGCTGACGATGGCCGTCGACCGCCACTGGCGGTGCTATGCCGCACCGGCGTTCGTCGACCGGACGCCGGTCGAGGAGCTGGCCGGCGTCTGGGTGCACGAGGTGTCGCACCTGTTGCGCGACCACCTCGGCCGCGGCGAGCGGCTGGCACGCGAGCAGGGGCTGACCGGCCCGGGCGAGCGGCCACAGCCCTGGCGGGACCTGCTGGGCGCGGCGATCCGCTCTGCCGCGTCTTCCGGCGGCGCGGGCGAGGACTACACCTACGGCAGGCCGTCCCGCCGGTCCGCCGGTGTGCCCGGCGCGGTGCTGCCGAGCCTGCGGCGCAGGCCGCCCCGGGTGTGCGTGGTCATCGACACCTCCGGCTCGGTCAGCGACAGCGAGTTGGGCAGCGCGCTGCTCGAAGTCGCCGCGATCTCCCGCGCGGTGGGCGGCCGCCGGGACCTGGTCAGCGTGCTGGCGTGCGACGCGGCGGCGGGCGAGGTGCACCGGCTGTGCGGCGCCGAGGGGATCCCGCTGGTCGGCGGCGGCGGTACGGATCTGCGCGCGGGCTTCGCCAGGGCCCTGCGCACCCGGCCCGACGTCATCGTGGCCCTGACCGACGGCCACACCCCCTGGCCCGCCGCCCGCCCCGGATGCCGTACGGCCGTCGGCCTCTTCCGCCCCGGCCCGTCCCGCGCGTACGACGACGGCTCCGGCTACCGCCCCGCGCCGCCACCGGACTGGGCCCGCGTGGTCTTCATCGGCCTCGCCGCCGGCTGAGCCGCCGCGTTCGCGGACCGGCGGCCGGGGCAGCCCGGGGGCAGGCAAGGGGGCGGGCCGGCCTGCGGATTCGGGGCGGCGTCGGGGTGCGCACCGGCGCTGTGCCCCAAGCCGACGCCAACCCGCTGGCAAGTCGGGTGGCAGATGCTGGACGCCGCACGGCAGCCGGAAGGGGATGCCGCCGCAAAGCGTCCGTCAAGCGGTGGTCCACAGCCGCCGGCCGGCCGATGTCAGATCTCGGTGCTCGTCGAGCGCGCCCGTGTGCGCCGCCGAGCCGGCGACGGCCCGAACTCCATCTCATTCCTGGAAAGGGAGCTGGTCCCGATGATGGGCTTCATGGTCGACCGTGCGATAGCCAAGCACGGTCTTCAGCTCGGCAGCATGCCGGAAATGGCCGCGGCCAAGAACAGTTCGACGCGGCTCACCCTCGACCACGACCTCGATGTGCTCCCGCAGGCCGACCGGCGGCTGACGGTGGGCCGGCTGGCCGAGTACGTGGACGACCTGGCGGGCCGGCTGTCGGCGGCCGGGGTCCGGTCGGGCGAGACCGTCGCCATCTACAAGTCCCCCAACTTCGACGTGTGGATGCTGGCGTCGGCCGCCGCCCGGGTCGGAGCGGTCCCGGTGATGCTCTCGCCTGCCCTGGACGGCGCGACCGTCGGCATCCTGCTCGGACGGCTCGACCAGCCGCACCTGCTCACCGACCTGCGCAAGCTCGACGTGCTGGCGGACGTGCCGGTCAAGGACCTGGCCAGGACCGTGATCATCGCGAGCGGCGAGTGGGCGGGCGCGGTCGCGCTCACCGACCTGGCCGGGTCCCCGCGGGTCGAGCCGGTCTTCCGCGGCCTGGACGACCCGGCGATGATCACCCACACCTCCGGCACCACCGGGGTGCCCAAGCTGGTCGTGCACACCCCGCGGACCATGGGCGTACGGCTGCGCCCGCAGTGGTGGCTGCTGTCGCTGATGTGGCGGCGCGACACCGTCGCGATCAACCTCCCCTTCGTGCACTCCCGGATGTACGCGGCGATGTCGCTGGTGCTGCTCAAGGCGATGCCGGTGCTGCTGATGAACAACCCGAAGTCCGACGACGTCGCCGTGCTGCTCGCCGCGCACAAGCCGACCTTCATCGAGGCGCTGCCCAACGCCTTCATGGACTGGGAGCCGCTGGCCGAGGACCCGCGCAAGCCGTTCGCCTCGGTCAAGTACTTCAGCAGCACCTTCGACGCGATCCACCCCAGGACCATCACCCGGCTGATCGCGTCCTCCAAGCGGCGGGTGCCGCTGTTCTTCCAGATCTACGGGCAGAGCGAGGTCGGCCCGGCGGTCGGCCGGCCGTACTTCAGCAAGTCCGTGCACCGTACGGACGGCCGCTGTGTCGGCTACCCGATGCCCGGCTGCGCGAAGATCCGGGTGGTCAGCCGGAACGGCAGGCGCCCCTCCAAGGCCAACCCCGGTGCCATCGAGGCCCGTTGGGACGGCATCGCGCACAGCTACTTCGGCGAGCAGGAGCGCTACGACGCCAACAAGCACGACGGCTGGTGGCGTACCGGCGATGTCGGCTACCGCACCAAGCGCGGCTGCCTGCACATGCTCGACCGCGAGGTCGACATGGTCCCCGACACCAGCAGCACGCTGGAGATCGAGGACCTGATGCTCAGCCGGCTTGACGAGCTGACCGAGCTGGTCGTGGTGATCGGCCCGAACGCCGAGCCGATCCCGGTGATCTGCACCGACGGCGACCTGCCGCTGGACCTGGAGCGCTGGCGCGCGGCCGCCACCGACTTCCCGCAGCTGGCCGACCCCGTGCAGATCCCGCAGGACGAACTGCCCAGGACCGCGACCATGAAGGTCCGCCGGATCGAGCTGTCGCAACTGCTCCAGAACCAGCTGGAGAAGCGGGCTTGAACCGCGGACTGCCGTACCACCCGGGGTCCGGCGCCCGCACCGGCGCCGGCTCCCGCGCGTTCGTCACCCGCACGTCTCGTCCGGCCTGAGGACGATCCCTCACGCACAGAAGGTGGATGGCAGCCATGTCAACGCTATGCAAGCCGTCGGTGAGCGTGCCGGAACAGGTCATCACCATGGAGGAGACGCTCGACTTCGCGGCCCGCGTGCACGCCGGCAAGCCGCAACTCCCCCTGGCCTTGCGGCTGATCCGGAACACCGGGGTGCTCAAACGGCACATCGTGCAGCCCATCGAGGAGACGCTCAGGCACCCGGGGCTCGAAGCGCGCAACCGGGTCTACGAGATCGAGTCCAAGAAGCGCTGCCCGGCGGTGATCGAGAGCGCGCTGCGGAACGCCGGCGTCGGGGTCGGGGACATCGACGCGATCATCTATGTGTCGTGCACCGGCTTCCTGATGCCGTCGCTCACCGCGTGGCTGATCAACGCGATGGGCTTCCGCTCCGGCACCCGGCAGATCCCGATAGCCCAGCTGGGCTGCGCGGCGGGCGCGGCGGCCATCAACCGCGCCCACGACTTCTGCCTGGCCTACCCCGAGGCGAACGTCCTGATCGTCTCCTGCGAGCTGTGCTCGCTGTGCTACCAGCCCACCGACGACGGCGTCGGTTCGCTGCTGTCCGACGGCCTGTTCGGCGACGCGGTCGCCGCCGCGGTGGTGCGCGGCAGCGGCGGCACCGGGATATCGCTGGAGCGCAACGGCTCCTACCTCATCCCGCACACCGAGGACTGGATCTCCTACGCCGTCCGCTCCACCGGCTTCCACTTCCAGCTGGACCGCCGGGTGCCGGGAACGATGGAACCGCTGGCGCCGGTCCTGCGCGAACTGGTCACCGCCCACGGCTGGGACGTCGGGAACCTGGACTACTACATCATCCACGCGGGCGGCCCGCGGATCCTGTCCGACCTGAGCAAATACCTCGGCGTCGACCTCGCGATGTTCCGGCACAGCTGGGCGACCCTGACCGAGTACGGGAACATCGCCAGCGCCGTGGTCTTCGACGCGCTGCGCAGGCTCTTCGACGAGGACACGATGCTGTCCGGCGCCACCGGACTGGTCGCGGGATTCGGTCCCGGTATCACCGCCGAGATGGCGGTCGGCAGCTGGACCACCGACGACTTCGAGCGCGACCTGCTGGCTGCCACCCGGGCAGCCGCGACGGCGACCACCGCGACGGCGACGGCCGCGACAGAGAGGGCAATCGTATGAAGGGCCTCATCGTCCCGCCGGGCCAGGGCAAGAAGCTGCTGACCAAGGCCCAGGACGTCACGTTCAAGGTCACCGGCGCGGACGGCGGCTTCGCGTCGACCTTCGAGGTGGTGGTGCCGCCGGGGTTCAACGTCGGTGCACACGTGCACGACCACTCGACCGAGTTCTTCTACGTCCTCGAAGGAGAGCTGGACGTCTTCGCGTTCGAGCCGGTGGAGCGCACGCCGGAGGACTGGCGGGACTGGAAGTCCCCGGACGGGGACCAGATCGTCCGGGCCGGCGCGGGCAGTTGCATGTTCGTGCCCAGCGGCACCCCGCACGCGTTCACCAACGCCACAGAAACGTCCGTCCGGATGCTCTTCCAGGCCTCCCCGCCGCCGGACCACGAGCGCTACTTCGAGGAGATCTGCGAGATCTTCGCGGAGGGCAGGACGGTGGACTCCGGCGCGGTGCAGCGGCTGCGCGACCGCTACGACGTCAACCAGATCACCCCGCTGCGCTTCGAACCGCCCACCTTGCGGGGCGCCGGGGCCGCGACAGACGGCGGGGCGTGAGGGCAGATGGCCACGAACGTTGCGGCGGCCCCGCGCACCGCGCTGCGGCGCCCCGCCCGCCCCTCCAGGTGAACGGAGTGTCCTTGTGACCGGAGGACCCATGGAAGTGTGCCTCGTCGGCGCCGGACCGCGCGGGCTGTCCCTGCTGGAACGGCTGTGCGCGCAGGAGCGCAGGTCGCCCCGGTGGTGCGCCGTCACCGTCCATGTGGTCGACCCCGACCCGCCGGGCGCGGGCCGGGTGTGGCGGCCCACCCAGTCCCGGCACCTGCTGATGAACACCGTCGCCTCGCAGGTGACGGTCTTCACCGACGCCAGCGTCCGGATCGAGGGACCGCTGGAGGAGGGCCCGAGCCTCTACCAGTGGGCCAAGGCACTCGAACACATCGCCGCCACCTCGGGCGCCACCTCCCCCGACGGCGCGGCGCTGTCCGAGGCGCGCGCTCTCGGCCCCGACACCTACCCCACCCGGGCCCTCTACGGGCAGTACCTGACCTGGGCCTTCCGGCACGTCGCCGCCAACGCGCCCGAGCATGTCGCGGTACGCGTCCACCCGGCGCGGGCGATCGGCCTGGTGGACGGCGACGCCGAACTCGGCGGCTCCGGGCCGCAGACGGTGCTGCTGGACAACGGCACGGTGCTGACCGGGCTGTCGGCGGTGATGCTGGCGCAGGGGCACGTGCCGGTCCGCCTCTCCGCCGCCGAGCAGGAACTCGCCGACTTCGCCACCCTGCACGGCCTGACGTACATCGCCCCGGCCAACCCCGCCGACGTGGACCTGTCGTCCGTCGCGCCGGGCGAGAACGTCCTGCTGCGCGGCCTCGGCCTCAACTTCTTCGACTACATGGCGCTGTTCACCCAGGCCAGGGGCGGCGTCTTCGAACGCGTCGACGGCCGCCTGGTCTACCGCCCCTCCGGCCGCGAGCCGCGCCTGCACGCCGGCTCCCGGCGGGGCGTGCCGTACCAGGCGCGCGGCGAGAACGAGAAGGGCGCGCACGGCCGTTACTCCCCCCGGCTGCTGACCGCCGCCTACGTCGCCGAGCTGCGCGACCCCGCTGCCGCCCGCGAGCCGATCCGCTTCGGCACAGGCCTGTGGTCGCTGATCGCCAGGGAGGTGCAGAGCGTCTACTACGAGACGCTGCTCGCCGCCCGCGAAACCCCGGCCCGCGCGGCCGAGTTCGCCCGCAGCTACCTCGACACCGCGCCGGGCGAGGCCGAGCGGCGGCTGCTGGACGAGGCCGGCATCGGCCCGGCCGAGCGCTGGGACTGGGAGCGGGTCGCCCGCCCGTACGACTCCGCCGCCCTGCGCGACCTGGACACCTTCCGCGGCTGGCTGCGCCGCCACCTCGACGAGGATGTGCGCAAGGCCCACGAGGGCAACGTCAGCGGCCCGTTCAAGGCGGCCCTCGACGTGCTGCGGGACCTGCGCAACGAGGTGCGGCTCGCCGTCGACCACGGCGGGCTGGACGCCGCCTCGCACCGCGACGAGCTGGACCGCTGGTACACCCCGCTCAACGCCTTCCTGTCGATCGGGCCGCCCGCCTCCCGCATCGAGGAGATGGCCGCGCTCATCGACGCGGGCGTGCTGGACGTGACCGGACCGGGGATGCGGGTCGGCACCGACCCGGACGAACCGGCCTTCGTGTGCACGTCGAGCGAGATCCCGGGGGTGCGGGTCCGCGCCACCGCGCTGGTCGAGGGCCGGCTGCCCGACATCGACCTGCGGCGCACCGCAGACCCGCTGATGGGCCAGCTGCTGCGCACCGGGCAGTGCCGCCCCTACCGCGTCCCCGGTGCGGACGGCCCGGACTACGAGACCGGCGGGCTCGCGGTCTCCGAGCGGCCGTACCGCCTGCTGGACGCCAGGGACCGGCCCCATCCGCGGCGCTTCGCCTACGGGGTGCCGACCGAGTCCGTGCACTGGGTGACGGCGGCGGGCATCAGGCCGGGCGTCGGCTCGGTGACCCTGGAGGACTCCGACGTCATCGCCGCCGCGGTCCTGGGGCTGCCCGCGCTGCCGCTGCCGCCGGTGCGGCTGCCCGAGCAGGTCGTGCTGAGCACCCACGGCACGGCCGCGGGGGCGACGGCGTGACCGCGGCCGATCCCGCCGCCCTGGACGCGGGCCTGCTCTCCCCGGTCAGGGCGGGCACCCCGGTGGAGGCGGCGGTGAGCGACACCGCCTGGCTGCAGGCGATGCTCGACGCGGAGGCGGCGCTGGTACGCGCCCAGGTCCGCTGCGGCACCGTCCCCGCGCACGCGGCCGCGTCGATCACCGCGGCGGCCCGCGCCGAGCACCTGGACGTACGCGAACTGGCCCTGGCGGCGCGGGAAACGGCGAATCCGGTCGTCGGGCTGGTCAAGGCGCTGACAGCGGTGGTGGCCGCACAGTCCCCGGAGGCGGCGGAGTACGTGCACCGGGGCTCGACCAGCCAGGACATCTTCGACACCGGCGCGATGCTGGTGGCCGCAAGGGCGCTGCGGCTGATAGGCGCCGACCTGCGGTCGGTGGCCGACGCGCTGGCCGGCACGGCCGCGGCGCACCGGGACACCGTGATGGCAGGCCGCACGCTGGCGCTGCACGCGGTGCCCACCACCTTCGGACTCAAGGCGGCGGGCTGGCGGCAGGTGGTGCTCGACGCGGCCGAGCGGCTCGACCGGGTGGCCGGCGGCGGGCTGCCCGTGTCGCTGGGCGGCGCGGCGGGCACGCTGGCCGGCTACCACCAGTACGCCGGCGAGGGCGCGGAACCGGCCGCCGTCGCGGACCTGGTGGCCGCCTTCGCCGACGAGACGGGCCTCGCGGTGCCGGTGCTGCCCTGGCACACCCTGCGGACGCCGATGGCCGACCTGGCCGCCGTGCTCGCGCACACCGCGGGCGCGCTCGGCAAGATCGCCGCGGACGTGCTGGTGCTGGCGCGGACCGAGATCGCCGAGGTGGCAGAGCCCGCCGGGGCGGGACGGGGCGTGTCCTCGGCGATGCCGCAGAAGCGCAACCCGGTGCTGGCCACGCTGATCCGCTCGGCCGCCGTCCAGGTCCCGGCGCTGGCCTCGGTCCTGACGCAGTGCATGGCGGCCGAGGACGAGCGCGCGGCCGGCCTGTGGCAGGCCGAGTGGCAGCCGCTGCGCGAGTGCCTGCGGCTGACCGGCGGGGCCGCGTACACCGCCGTCGAGCTGGTCACCGGGCTCACCGTGCACCCCGGGCGGATGCGCGCGAACCTCGCGGCGACCGGTGGCGCGATCGCAGCCGAGCGGGTGTCGGCGGTGCTTGCGCCCCGGCTGGGCAAGGCCGCCGCCAAGGAACTGCTGGCCGACGCCTCGCTGCGGGCCGCGCGGGCGTCCCGGCCGCTGGCCGACGTGCTGGCCGAACTGCCGGAACTCGACGGGGTGGTGAGCCGGGCGGAACTGGCCGCGCTGCTCGATCCCGCCGCCTACACCGGGGCGGCCGGGGCGCTGGTGGACCGGGCGCTGAAGCAGTGAGGGAGGGGACCGATGCCGGTCCCCTCCCCCGTTCACCGCGGCGGTCAGGCCTGCTCGGCCTCGCCCAGCGCCGCCTCGTCCGGCACGGCGGCGGCCGGCGCGGCCGCGGCCTGCTTGGTCGCCACGATCTCCAGCACCACCGTGGTGGTGTCGTTGATGAAGGAGGAGCCCTTCGTCACGCCGAGTTCCTTGTTGCTGAGCTGCGTGTCGGCGGTGAAGCGGGCCACCGGCTGCCCGTCGGTGCCGGTCTCCGAGCCCTTGGCCGCCAGCCTCAGCGTCACCTGCTTGGTGACGGCGAGGGCGGTGAGGTCGCCGTCGACCAGGAAGTCGTCGCCGTCGGCGCGCACCCCGGTCGAGTTGAAGGTGATCGTCGGGTACTGCTCGACGTTCAGGTATCCGGCGTGCTGGATGTCCTGGTCGCGCTTCTTGTTCTTGGTGTTCACCGACGCGGACCTGATGACCGCGTTCACCGACGAGTCGAGCGGGTTGGCGGCTATCACGATGGTGCCCTCGAAGTCATCGAAGGTGCCCCGGGACTTCATGAAACCGAGCATGCGCACGTGGAAGGCGACTTCGGAGCGGGCGGAGTCGATCACCCACGTGCCGGCGTCGTAACCGGGAATGTTGACCTGCGTGGACATGATGGTGAGTGCTCCTCGCGGTGAATCGAACCGGAACAGCTGGTGACGGTGGTTCTGCCGTGCTCACGCCGTCGTGCGCCGGGCGTCGCGCACTTCGGGCTTGCACTGTGCGTGACCAATGATGACATGACCCGCTCCGCGATCTCACACGGCGTCAGACATCGGGGACTCTGCGAGGTCAGCCCGCCTCCGGGCTGCGCGGGCCGGCCTCCTCGCCCGTTCAGTCGGCGAGTGGCGCCGCGGCCGCCCCGGACGAGGCGCGGGTGCGGGGCAGCACCACCAGGGCGATCAGGACGGCGACGACCAGGAGCCCGGCGCCGACCGCCATGCCGAGCGAGTAGCCGTCGTCGAGGGCGGCGGGTGTCGCGACCCGGCCGGTGCGGTCGTGGGCGACGGTGCCCAGGGCGGCGAGGCCGAGCGAGGCGCCGATCTGGCGTGAGCTGCTGAGCAGCCCGGACGCGCTGCCGGTCTCGTGCCGTGCGACACCGGCGGTGGCGGCCGAGGTGGCCGGCGCGAGGCAGACGCCGATGCCGATGCCGGCGACGACGGACGGGCCAAGCACGTCGGCGAGGAAGGAGCCGTCGGCGCTGATCAGGCCGAACCAGCCGAAGCCCGCCGCGGTCAGCAGCCCGCCGCCGACCAGCAGCGTACGGGGAGCCAAACGGTAGCCGAGCCTGACGGCGAGCACCGAGCCGACGACCACGCCGAGGGCGAACGGCAGGAACTCGATCCCGGTCCTGGCGGGTCCCGCCCCCAGCACGCCCTGGAGGTAGAGGGACACGAAGTAGAAGGCCGAGGTCATCGCGGCGCCGAGCAGCAGGGTGTACGCGTTCGCGCCCGCGACGGACCGGTTGGCGAGCAGCCCGAGCCGGATCAGCGGGTCGCGGGCGGTCGTGCGCTCCACCACGACGAAGGCCGCAAGCAGGGCGGCGGCGACCGCCAGTGTCCCCAGCGTGGCCGGCGAGGTCCAGGCGTGGCGGTCGGTGCTGACCACGCCGAAGACCAGCAGGGCCGCGCCCGCCGTGGCGAGGAAAGCGCCGAGCACGTCGGGCCTGCCCCGCCGGGCGACGGACCGGTCGGCGGCGACGCCGCGCCAGGCCACCGCGAACGCGACGGCGACCATGGGGACGTTCACGAACATCACCCACCGCCAGCCCGCGTACTGCGTGAGCAGGCCGCCGATCAGCACGCCGAGGGCGGCGCCGGCCGCGTTCGTGGCGCTCCACACACCGAAGGCCCGTACCCGCTCCCTGCCGGAGGGGAAGGCCGAGATCAGCAGCGCCATCGAGGCCGGCGCCAGCGTGGCGGCCCCGACGCCCTGCACGGCCCGGGCCGCCACCAGCTGGCCCGGTTCCTGCGCGAGGCCGCCGGCCAGCGAGGCCAGGCCGAACAGCGGCAGCCCGAGCAGCAGCACCCGCTTGTGGCCGTAGCGGTCGGCGACCTTGCCGCCCAGCATCAGCAGCCCGCCGAAGGTGAGGGCGTAGGCGTGGATGACCCAGGTCAGGCCCGGCGCGCTGAAGCCGAGCCCGGCGCCGATCCTCGGAAGTCCGACGTTCACGACGGACAGGTCGAGCGACACCATGAACTGCACGACCGCCACGGCGGCCAGGGTGAGCCCCGGCCGGCCGGCGGATCGCCGTCCACGCGTCGCTCCCGCGTTGTCTGTCATCGCGACAGCAGAGTTTTCGAACATGTTCTGAAATTAACACCGGGCTGCCCGGCTGTCGAGCACGGGCATGGCACGGCGGCGGCAAAAGCGTGGCGGGGGGGTGGTCCGCGGGGCGCCGGGGCGCGGCTGCCCGAAGGTCCTGTTCGGCGGAAGTGCATGATGGGAGGGTGTCCCGAACCCCAGCAGCGCACGGCCGCGTCGGCCGGCCACCCGTCACCTCGCGCGCCCAGATCCTGGCCGCGGCCCGCCGGCTCATCGATCAGGACGGCTGGGAGAAGCTGACGATCCGCGGGCTCGCCGCCGAGATCGGCATCGGGGCGACGACGCTGTACCACCATGTGCGGGACAAGGACGACCTGCTCTTCCTGCTGATCAACGAGTACGCGGACTCGATCCCGCACCCCGAGCTGCCCGCCGACCCGCGGGACCGGGTGATCGCGGCCGCCACCGCCATACACGACGCCCTCGCCGCCTGGCCGTGGGCCGCCGAGGTGCTGACCACCGACGGCTTCATCTCCCGGCTCGGCGAGTCGGCCCTGTGGCTGGTCGAGACGATCATCGCCGGCGCCGTCGAGAGCGGATGCACCCCCGAGCAGGCGGTGCTGGTCTTCCGCAGCGTCTGGTACTACACGGTCGGCGAGATCCTGATCCGCGTCCGGGCCTACTACAACCACCAGCTGGCGGGCGAGGAAGTACCCCTGAACGCCCAGGCCTTCCCCGACACCATCGACACCTCCCGGCTGCCGCACCTGGCGTCCCTCAGCGGCCAATGGGCCACGCTGGCCTGGCAGGACACCTATCCGCAGGGGCTGCCGGTCTTCGTCGACGGCCTGCTGGCGGCGTACGCCAGGCCGTAGCACCCCTCCGGCGGGGCGCCTTCCAACAGCCCCTGGGCACCGGGCAGTTACCGATCCCCGGCCTGGCGTCAGGCCTGGTCGCGCGGTTGTCGCGCTGTTATAGTCGAAGTCGGTTATTCGAACTCGGTCACCAGGAGGCCCGATGCCGCCAGGCGCGCTGCGGACACCGCTGACGCTCGCGGTGCTCAGCCTGTTGCGTGAACGCCCCCGGCACCCCTACGAGATCCAGGCGCTGGTCCGCGAGCGGCATGTGGACCAGGTCGTGAAGATGCGCGGCGGCTCGCTCTACGACGCGATCGCCCGGCTCGCCGAGGCCGGGCTCATCAGCCCTGTCACCTCGGAGCGGTCCGGCGCCCGGCCGGAACGCACGGTCTACGCGATCACCGCTGAAGGCACCTCGCTGGCCGAGGTGTTGCTGCGGGAGTATCTGCGCTTCCCTGCGCAGGACTATCCGGTGTTCGTGGCGGGCCTGGCCCACATCCTCGCCCTCGACGCGGCGACCGCGGCAGGCCTGCTGCGCGAACGCCGGGACGCGATCCGGGGCACCCACGACGGCGTCGCACGCCAACTGGCCGCCGACACCGGCGGACTGCCGCGGGTGGTGACCCTGGAGGCGGAGTACGCCCAGGCGTTGCGCGTCGCGGAGCTGGCCTGGCTGGACCGGGTCGTCCACGACATCGACGCGGGCGCGCTGCCCTGGCCGGCCGTGCCGGCCGCGCCGCCGGCCGGCACCTCGTAGCCGCGCCACGACAACTCGTCGCCGCGCCACGGACAAGCGGAGGATCACATGGGAACGGTCGTGCTGGCGGTCGACGTGGTTCGCGACGGTACCGGCACCCTGGGCGTCTCCTGGGAGCTGGCCGGCGCCGGTCCGGTGGAACTGGCGGTCGGGCCGTCGCCGGAGTCCGTCGACCACGACCACCCCGTCGCCCGCGTCGAAGGCGCGACGCGGATGTCGCTGCCCCAACTGGGCCCCGGCCGGCACTACATATCCGTCGCGCCGGTCGACGGCGGCGCCGCGGTGCTGGCGGCGGAACGGGTGATGCCGCTGGAGGGCGCGGCCAACTTCCGTGACCTGGGCGGCTATCGCACCCGCGACGGCGGCCGTACTCGATGGGGCCTGGTCTTCCGCGCCGACGCGCCCGACCGCCTCACCCCGGCCGACCTCGCCGCGATCGACCAGCTCGGCCTGCGGGTGGCGTACGACCTGCGCACCGACGACGAGCGCACGAAGGCGCCCTCCGCGCTGCCGGCCGCGGTCCGGCACGAGCCCTTCGCCATCGGCGGCGACGCCTCGCGGCCGAACCCGCTCGGCGACCTTTTCCGCAGCGGCCGCGGCGACGCCATCCCCGACGACTTCCTGCACCGGGTCTACCTGGACATGGGCGAGCAGGACGCGGCCGTCCTCGGCCAGGTCCTCACCGCACTCGCCGCACCGGACGGCGTGCCCGCGGTGATCCACTGCACGGCGGGCAAGGACCGTACGGGCATGGCGGCCGCGCTGTTGCTGTCGGTGCTCGGCGTGGACGACGCGACCGTGCTGGACGACTACGCGCTCAGCCGGGTCTACTTCAGCGAGCGCCGGATGGAACGGCTGCTGCCCAGGCTCGCCGCGCTCGGTCTGGACGCGGAGCGCTACCACGCGGTCTTCGGTGCGCCCCGGCACGCGATGGCGACGACGCTTGCGGCGCTGCGCGCCCGTTACGGCTCGCTGGAGGACTACCTGGCCGAGCGCGGCGGCGTGACGCCCGCGACGCTCGCCACGCTGCGGGCGCGGCTGGTGGCCCCGGCAGCCGGGTCCCGACCCGCGGGCGGCCGCGGGAACGCGTGAGGGGCGGGCGCCCGGCGGGAACGCCCGAGGGGCGCGGCGAACTCGCCGCGCCCCTCGGGCTGTTCACGGGTGGGGCCCGCTCAGACGCGGGCCGCCCAGTCGATCCGGTAGTCGAGCACCCAGTCCAGCGAGTTGTCGGGCGCCGCGTCGTTCAGCTTCGCCGCCGACGCGCGGGCGCCGAGCGCGACGATGCCCTCGACCCTTTCCCGGCGCAGCTGTTCGTAACGGGCCGCGGCCTGTGTCCTGGGCAGGTCGCGCAGGCACTTGGCCAGCACCACCGCGTCCTCCAGCGCCATCGAGGAGCCCTGCCCCGACGTCGGCGTGGTGGCGTGCGCCGCGTCGCCGAGGATGACCAGGTTGTCCCGCCACCAGGTCGGCACGGTGGGCAGGTCGTGGGTGGGCAGCGCGTAGAGGTCGGTGTAGGTGGAGCGCAGGACGTCCGCGACGAAGGGCGGCGCCTCGGCGAAGGTGTCGAGCAGGCGGGCGGTGAGGGAGGCGCGGTCCATCGCCGCCAGCTCGGCCCGGCTCGGCTCCGCGCCCCAGGGCAGGTTGGCGAACCACCACACCTCGCCCGTCCCCGAGGTCGCGTAGCCGAAGAAGCCCTTGGGGGCGCGGACGAACTGCAGTTGCGCCGGGTCGCCGGGAGCTTCCACCCCGGACGCGAAGCCGCCGAGGTTCAGCAGCGGGACGTAGCGGGTGGCCGGCGCGGCCGGATCGATGATCGACCTGGTCCGCGAGTGGACGCCGTCGCAGCCGACGAGCAGGTCGCCGTGCAGGGTCGAGCCGTCGGCGAACCGCGCGACCACGCCGTCCGCGGTGGTGTCGGCGTCCACCAGCTTCCTGTCGTGCTCGATCCGCGCGCCACGCGCCACCGCCGCCTCCCGCAGCAGCCGGTAGAGCCCCAGGCGGCGCACCGGCGCGAAGCCGGACGGCCCGACCTCGCCCGCCAGCGACTCGCGCAGCACGGTCTCCCGCAGGCCCAGCATGTCCAGCGCCGCCAGGCCGTTCGGGGCGACCATCACCCACAGCCCGGCGTCCTTGTCCTCGGCCGGGCGGGCCTCGCAGACGGTGACCTCGACACCGATCGAGCACAGGGCGACGGCGGTGGCCGGACCGGCCACCCCGCCACCGATGACCAGGACGTGCATCACTGGCTCCTCTCTCGTCGCGCGGCACGTCCGGCGGCAGGTCCGGGCGCGGTTCCGGCGGCAGGTCCGGGCGCGGTTCCAGTCGCGGTCCCGGCGGTGGCCGCCGTCGTTCCCGGCCGCCCGGACCCCGTGCCGGACGCGCGGGCGTGCACGATGCGCCCGCCGAACAGGTCGGGCAGCGACGGGTCGAGCCCGTAGCGGGCCAGGCACTCCCGCCAGCCGACGTCGGCGACGCCGTCGAAGCCGGCGTCGGCCAGCTCCGCGGCGATCTCGGGCGGGGTGAAGAACGACCGCCAGGGCTCGCCCATCCGCGCCATCGCCTCGGCCTGCGCGGCGAGCGCGGGCCTGCGGTGCGGCGGCATGGCTGCGGCGGGCTGGTTGTAGTCGAAGACCAGCTCAGCGGGTGCGGGCATCTCCGCCACGAAGCGCGCGGTGGCCAGCAGCGCGTCCCTGGTCAGGTAGGGGGCGACGCCGAGCAGCAGGAAGAACGCCGGTGCGTGCCGGTCGAATCCGGCCGCGGCGAGCCCGTCGCCCACGCTCTGCTCGGCGAAGTCGACCGGGCAGAACACCACCGTCTCCGGCACCTCGATACCGGCCTCGGCCAGCCGCCGGCGCTTCCACTCCTGCGTGGCCGGCAGGTCCACCTCGAAGACCCGCAGCGCCGGATCGCGGTTCCGGTAGGCGAAGGTGTCCAGGCCCGCCCCGAGGATGACCACCTGGCCGGTGTGCGGGGCGGCGGCCAGTGCGTCCTCGGCCACCCGGTGCCGCAGCGCCATGAACAGCCGCACCTCCGCGGGCATGCCGGGCGCGCCAGCCGGGAGCGGGGCGTCCTGGACACCGTCCACGCCGTCGATGATCCGCGCCGCCAGCGGGTCGGCGAACACCCGTGGTGTGTCCGCCACCTGGTGCACGGCGCGGGCGCGCGCCGAGCTCAACGCGGTACGGCTGGGCCGGCCCGTCTGCATCACCGATCGCCTCCTGTCGTGGTCAACCGCAGCCGCCGGGCGTAACTGATCAGCTCCGCCCGCCTGCTGACTCCGAGCTTCACCTTGATCGACGCGCGCTGCGCCTCGATGGTCCGCACCGACAGGCCGAGCTCGTCGGCGATCTGCTGGTGCGTCAGGCCGTCCGCGATCATCCCGAGCACCTCGCGTTCCCGCCGGCTCAGCGCGTCGTCGGTGTCGTCCTGCCGGTCGAGCAGCGCGGCGCCGAGCGCCGGGTCGAGGTAGCGGCCGCCGGCCGCGAGCGCGTCGACCGCGGCGACGAGTTCCCCGGCTGCGGCGTCCTTGGGCAGGAAGCCGTGCGCGCCGGCGGCGAGCGAACCGCGCGCCGAGTCCAAGTCGTTGTGCATGGTCAGGATCAGCACCCGGGTGGCGGGCGACAGCGCCCGCACGGTGGGCAGCACGCCGAGGCTCAGGGTGCCGAGGAAGCTCAGGTCGAGCAGCAGCACGGCGGGCCGGTGGAGGTCGACCTGCTCCACGGTGCCGGCCAGGTCCTCCGCCTCGCCCACCACCTGGTAGCGGTCGTCGGGGAGCAGCGTACGGATGCCGCAGCGCACCACCGGGTGGTCGTCGCAGATCAGGATGGTCGGCCGGTACGCGGGGTCGTACGGCGTCATCGCTCGGCCTCCCCCTGCGGCGCCGGGTTCCTGGGCAGCGAGAGGGTGACGAACGTGCCGGTGCGGCGGGACCGGACGGCCAGGTAGCCGCCCGCGTCCCGGGCCTGCGCGTACATCGCTGGCAGCCCGAAGTGCGGGCGGGCGGTGGGCGGTGCGAAGCCGCGGCCGTCGTCGGAGACCACGCAGACCAGCCGGTCCCGCCGCGCGGCCAGCGTCACCCAGGCGTGCCTGGCGCCGCTGTGCTTGGCGGTGTTGTGCAGCGCCTCGCGGGCGATCCGGTAGGCCACCAGGTCGTTGCCCGCCCAACGGCCGCGCGGCGCCGCGCTGTTCTCGACCCGGATGCGGATGCCGGTGACCGACTGGAGGTGTTCCGCGGTGGCCGCCAGCGCGCTGGGCAGGTCCGGGTGCGGCGGGGTGGGCGGCGCTGACCCGCTGATCAGCCGGCGCAGGCCGGCGATCTCACCGTCCACCAGCAGCCGAAGCTCCGTTGCGAGCTCGCGGGGCAGCGGGCCGGGCGTGGCGAGCGCCCGGTCCAGCCGGATACGGGCGACGGCCAGCGCCTGCAGCACGCCGTCGTGCAGCTGCTGCGCCAGCGGGTCCGGCTCGCGCAGCTGCTGGGCCGGCTGGTTCGGCTCGCCGCTCATCGCGCCCCCGGGAACCGTGCCGCGAACAGGCAGACCGCGCCGGACCTGACCGTCTCGACGTCGGTGAACCGGGCGCGCAGCTGCTCGTTCAGGTCCTCCAGGCGGTCGTCGAGGTTGCTGAAGACCTCACTGCGGTTGAGCTTGGCCAGCAGCTTGCCCGACCGCCTCGTGTGGTGCGGCCCGCTGCCCAGCACGGTGCTGCCGAACACCCGCGCCCCGGGGCGCAGGTACGGTCGCACGTGGTCGAAGACCACCGACTTCTGCCGCATGGTCCCCGGCAGGCAGTGCAGCAGGAAGTTCATGCCGACCGAGTCGTAGCGCTCGGTGCCCAGCGCGAGCGGTTTGAACGCGTCGCCGACCCGGGTCTGCGGGTGGTAGCGCCTGATCCGGTGGGCCGCGGTGGCGAGCACCACCTCGTTGAGATCGAGCAGGGTGATCGAGGGGGATTCCACCGGAAACCTGCTCCTGTCCAGGAACCAGCCGGTGCCGGGACCGATATCCAGGTGCGTCGCGCCGACCTGGCGGTCGTAATGCGCCAGCATTCTGCCGCGCGGGCAGCGCCACATGAACCGGCTCATCATGCCGAGCACGAACAGGTCGTAGGCCGCGAGCATCGGCCGCCGATAGGACTCGGCGGCAGCCTGAATACGTTCCTCTGTCGGATCGGGACGTTCGGTCTGCGCCTGGTTCGATTCCATATCCTTCGTCCCGGTCAGTCGCGGGTCGCGGTGATGAACTGCCCGCCGGGCAGCCGGTCGTCGGGCCGCCCGTAGCGCGGCCCGAGGTCGCCGCGCTCGGTGACGTGGATCGTCCAGCCCTGCCCGGCCACCCAGTCCCGGCCGCCCGGGCCGAGGCCGCCGCGGACCATCGCGCTGATCCGGTTCGCACCCGGCGTGCTCAGCGCCGCGGTCGCCGCGCGCGGGTCGGGCCCCGGCTTGTCGGAGTGCTCGAAGACCAGCCTGCTGCCCGGCGCGGACAGCCGGCCGACGTCGGTGATCACCTGCCGCGCCTGCTCGGCGGTCAGGTACGGCAGCACGCCCTCGGCGACCCACGCGGTCGGCCTGCCGGGGTCGAAGGTGCTGCCGGCCAGCCGTGCGGCGAAGTCCTCCCGCAGGTCGGCGTACACGGCGGTACGCGAGCGGGCGGTCGGCCGGGCGCCAGCGTCGGCCAGCACCTTGTCCTTGAAGCCGAACACCGAGGGCGTGTCCACCTCGAAGACGTCCGCCTCCGGCAGCGGCAGCCGGAAGGCCCGCGCGTCCAGGCCGGCGCCGAGGATGACCACCTGGCCGCAGCCGCCGGCCGCAGCCTCGGACACGAAGTCGTCGATGAAGCGGGTGCGCACCACCCCGCGGGAGTAGAACAGGTCCACCCAGGCGACCAGCGACGGCCACTCGTCCGCGTCGAGCACCGCCCTGGCCGCGTCGACGAAGGGCTGGGCGTACGGATCGTGGAACATCCGGTCGGCGCGGCCGGTCTCCGTGGCCCTGGCCATCGCCACGGCGACCGCGGTGACGCCGGCGCCCGCCGGTGCCTTTGTCGGTGCTGCTGACGCGTCCATTCCAATCTCCTCACAATCGGGGAAATCAATTGGAGCCAGTGAATCACCGATTCTGAAATGGCGTCAATAACTCCCGTGGTAGGCAATGAATCATTCGCGAGGATGGGTCGGCCTCGTTCTCGGGTATGAGCCGATTTAGTTCTCTGGGCTGAAGATAATCGGGCTAGTTATTGCGTAGCCTGAGTTGCCGGGTTCGTTGTCGAAATGTGAAGGGGAATCGCTGTGCCGACATTCACAATTAACGACCTGATGGAGATCCTGGTCGTCAAAGCCGGACTGCCGCGTTCCGCGGTGACCGCCGACCCGAGTGCCACGCTGAGCGACGTCGACCTGGACTCGCTGGCGCAACTGCAGGTCAAGGCGGAGATCGAGGACCGCTACGGCGTCGAGCTCGACGACGAGCACGCGAACGCGACCTTCGGTGAGCTGGTGACGCTGGTCAACGAGGGACTGAGCGAGCACGCGCGATGAGCGGCCCGCGACGCATCGTGGTCACCGGGATCGGTGTGGTGGCGCCCGGCGGCGCCACGCGGAAGGCCTTCTGGCAGCTCATCACCGACGGGCGCACCGCGACCCGGCGGATCTCGCTCTTCGACCCGGCGCAGTTCCGCTCCCAACTGGCCGCCGAGGTCGACTTCGACCCGCTCGCCGCGGGTCTGACCCGGCAGGAGGTCTTCCGCAACGACCGCTCCGTGCAGTTCGCGCTGGTCGCCGCCGACGAGGCGATGGCCGACTCGGGCCTGGTGCTCGACGGCGGCTTCGACCCCGACCGGATGGCGGTGTGCCTGGGCAGCGCGGTCGGCGCGAGCACCCGCCTGGAGGACGAGTACGCGGTGGCCAGCGACGGCGGCCAGAACTGGCTGGTGGACCCGCAGTTCGCCTCCGGATTCCTCCACCAGGCGTGGGTCCCCAGCACCATGGCCGCCGAGGTCGCCTACCGGTTCGGCGCGCACGGCCCGGCCTCGGTGGTCTCCACCGGCTGCACCTCGGGCATCGACGCGATCGGGCAGGCGTATCAGCTCATCCAGGACGACCTGGCCGACGTCATGCTGGCCGGCGCCAGCGACGCGCCCATCACACCGATCTCGATCGCCTGCTTCGACGCCATCGGCGCCACCAGCACCCGCAACGACGACCCCGAGCACGCCTCGCGGCCGTTCGACGCGACGCGCGACGGGTTCGTGATGGGAGAGGGCTCGGCCGTGCTCACCCTGGAGGAGTACGAGCACGCCCGGCGGCGGGACGCGCACATCTACGCGGAGATCGTCGGCTACGCCAACCGGTGCAACGCCTTCCACATGACCGGACTGCGCCCGGACGGGGTGGAGATGGCCGCCGCGATCGGCAGCGCGCTGGACCAGGCGCGGCGGGACCCCAGCGCGCTGGACTACGTCAACGCGCACGGCTCGGGCACCAAGCAGAACGACCGCCACGAGACCGCCGCGTTCAAGCTCAGCCTCGGCGCCCACGCCCACCGGGTGCCGGTCAGCTCCATCAAGTCCATGGTGGGGCACTCCCTCGGTGCGATCGGCTCCATCGAAGTGGCCGCCACCGCCCTGTCCATCGAGCACAACGTCGTGCCGCCCACCGCCAACTACGCCACCCCCGACCCGCTGTGCGACCTGGACTACGTGCCCAACACCGCGCGCGACCACCGGGTGGACCTCGCGCTGTCGGTCGGCAGCGGCTTCGGCGGCTTCCAGTCCGCCATCGTGCTGGCCGGGGTGCGCTGATGGCCGCCGTGATCACCGGACTCGGCGTGGTCGCGCCGACCGGCATCGGCGCCGACGAGCACTGGCGCGCCACCCTGGCAGGCGAGTTGGCCGTGCGGCCGATCGACACCTTCGACACCGGCCGCTACGCCACCACGCTGGCCGGCCAGGTGCCCGGATTCGACGTCGGCGAGCACGTACCCGACCGGCTGGCCATCCAGACCGACCGCTGGACCTGGCTGGCGTTCGCCGCGACCGGCATGGCGCTCGCCGACGCCGGCTACGACCCGTCCGCCCACGACCCGTACGCCACGTCGGTGATCCTGGGCAGCGGCTCAGGCGGCAACGAGTTCGGCCAGCGGGAGATCCAGGCGCTGTGGAGCCGGGGCCGCAAGGCGGTCGGCGCCTACCAGTCCATCGCCTGGTTCTACGCCGCGAGCACCGGCCAACTGGCCATCCACCACGGGGCGAAGGGACCGTGCGGGGTGCTGGTCTCCGACGCGGCGTCGGGCATCGACAGCCTCGGCTGGGCCGACCGGGCCATCCGGCGCGGCACCGGCGCCGTACTGGCCGGCGGCACCGAGGCCCCCATCGCCCCCTACGCGCTGACCGCTCAGATGGCCGGCGGCCAGCTGTCCACCGCCACCGACCCGAAGGCCGGCTACAAGCCCTTCGACCGGGCCGCCAACGGCCATCTGCCCGGCGAGGGCGGCGCGGTGCTGCTGGTGGAGGACGAGGCGGCGGCGCTGGCCCGGTCCGCCCCGGCCGGCTACGGGGTGATCGCCGGCTACGCGGCCACCCAGGACGCGCACCACTACCGGGACACCGCCACGGACGGGCGGCAGTACGCCCGGGCCATCGCGCTGGCCCTGCAGCGGGCCGGGGTGCGCCCGGAGGAAGTGGACCTGGTGGTCGCCGACGGAGCCGGCCGCCCCGACGCCGACGCGGCCGAAGCCCGGGCGCTGTGCTCGGTGTTCGGCCCACTCGCCGTCCCGGTCACCGCGCCGCAGGGCCTGGTCGGCCGGCTGCTGGCCGGCGGTTCCGCGCTCAACGTGGCCACCGCGCTGCTCGCGATGCGGGCCGGCGTCATCCCCCCGGTGGGCAATCTGGACGACCCCGACCCCTCCTACGGCCTCGACCTGGTCCGCGAGCCGCGCGAGCGCCGGCTCGGCACCGTCCTGGTCACCGCACGCGGCCACGGCGGCTTCAACAGCGCGGTGGTGCTGCGCGGCCACGCCCCGCGGCGCGCGGAGCGTCCGGCACCGAGGGGGCCGCTGGCCGGCTGACGACGACTTCCCCCCGACCGACCGGGGGCGGGACCGCGGCACGACGGTGGCCGCGCGGGCTTCTTCGAGTGTGCTCAAGAAGTGTGCCCGCGCGGCCTTGTCCATGCCCGGGACCCGCCCGCCCCGAGCACGTATCCCGTCCACCCTCTTCCGCGACTCCGCCGGCTGATTCCCACCAGCCGAACCGCCGGGCCCGCACACCCCGTTCCGGACACTATCGGCAGCATTCGGACAGCGGCCACGGCGTACCGGTATTCGGTGCACTTGCCGCGGACCATAAGCGAGTGCAGACACCGGTTACGAGAGTGCGCCGCAGGGGGAGCCAACTGCGGGTGGCGGTGTCGTCTGCCACACAAATCCACAGATGGTTTATCACTCTGCGGGGGTCTCGATGGATATTGTACGTGGTTTAGACGATTTGTTGCCGGTCGCAGTTTGTGGTGGTCCCGGCGTATATCGGGCAGGCATGATGACGGTACTGCGCGGTATACAGGGGATCGATGTGGTCGTCGAATTCGACACCGCGAGTTACAGTCCCAGGCTGCTGCGGGACCATCGGGCGCGCGTACTGCTGATGGACCTGGACAGTTTCGACATCGGGGACGTACTGGCCAGACAGGTGGTGAGCCGGACCGCGGAGCAGGAGGTGAAGGTCCTCGCACTGTCCGCCAACCTCGACCCCGGCACCGCGATCAAGGTGCTGCTCGGCGGCGCGCAGGGCTTCCTGCACAAGGACACACCGGTGCAGGGGCTGGTGGACGCGATCCGGGCGGTGGACCGCGGCGGGGTGGCGCTGGACCCGTGGGTGGCCGGTGAGCTGGTCACCGCGCTGCGCTACAACGGGCCCTCCGAGGTGCCGGCCGGCCCGGGCGACGGCGTCAAACTCACCCCGCGCCAGCGGCAGATACTCGGCCTGATCGGCCACGGCCTGACCAACGTGGAGATCGCCGACCAGCTGCAACTGGGCAGACCCACGGTCAAGACGCACATCTCCTCGCTGCTGCGCGCCCTGGACCTGCGCGACCGCACCCAACTGGCGGTCTACGCCTGCATGCACGGTTTCCGTGCGCACGCTGCGATGCCGATGAACTGAGCGCGCCGCGGGGCGGACCGGAACAGGTCCGCCCCGCGGCTCACCCGGGGTCCGCCGACGGCCGGACGCGCCCGTCGGGAAGCCGTTGCGGATTACCCGCGAAATGGTGCGGATCAGCCGCCGGATTTTCGCGGCAGATCGCTGATGCGGACCCGGGAGAGCGTCGGAGATGATTTCCCCATGAGTAATTCACAGGTGAGCCGAATACGGGCGGCGGAAATAGAGCCCTACCGGGCGCGCGGCGGCCAGTTGCGTATGGTGCTGCACCCCGGTTCGGTGGGCAGCAGGTCCGGCTACATGGGAACGGCGGTCCTGCAGCCCGGCGAACACGTCGTCGAGCATTTCCACCCCTATTCCGAGGAGTTCCTATTCGTCGTCAACGGCGATCTGGTACTCGAAGTGGAGGGCGAGAACTGGACGCTGGGCGCCGGTGAGGGCATCTACGTGCCCATCGGCAAGCGGCACCGGCTGCGCAACGTCGGCACGACCGAGTCGCTGACCGTCTACCACATCGGCCCGCTCGCGCCGGACCCGTCGCTGGCGCACGTGGACACCGAGGTGCTCGGCGAGCCGGCGGCCGGGGAGCAGGCCGACAGCGCCGCCGGCACGGCCCGCGTGCTGTTCATGATGAAGGTGGCCGAGGAGAAGCGGGAGGACTTCCTCACCGCCTACGAGAAGGTCAGGTTCAGCGTCGCGGCGACCCCCGGGCACATCCGCGACCAGATCTGCCAGTCGCCGGAGGACCCGCGGAGCTGGCTGATCGCCAGCGAGTGGACCTCGATCGCGGACTTCTTCAGCTGGGAGAAGTCCGAGGACCACAAGGAACTGGTGCGGCCCATGCGGGAGTGCTACTCCGAGCCGGAGTTCCGCAGCTTCACCGTGGTCGCCGAGACGCTGGCGACGTGGTCATGAGCACCATCTCCGCCGAAGAACGGCTGATGACCTACATCAACATCTTCCACTGCAAGCCGGAGAACCAGCAGGCGCTGTCCGCCGCGATCCGCAAGGAGACCGACGAGATCGTCCGGCACATGCCCGGCTTCGTCTCGGCCAACGTGCACTGCAGCGTCGACGGCAGCCGGGTGACCAACTACGCCCAGTGGAGCGAGCTGGCGGCCTTCCAGGAGCACATCCGCAGCGAGGCCGGCCGCGCGCTGATCCTCGAACTGCACAAGTACGCCGACGACGTGGACGTCCACGTCTACCAGGTCGACTGGATCGTCTCCGGCGAAAAGGAGGAGTGACCATGAGAACCGCACGCGAACTCTGGGAGTCCGTCTACACGGAGATCGACGCCGACAACGCCCCCGCGCTGTTCGAACTGTGCGCCGCGGACGTGGAGATCCGCACCGCCAGCCAGCACACCAAGGGCGCGAACCGGCTCGGCGAGATGTTCGCCCAGCAGCGCGGGCTCTACGACGAGCTGGAGCACAAGGTCGACGGGATCATCGAGTCCGCCGACGGCTCCGCGCTCTCGGTCGAACTGAGCCTGTCCGGCGTGCCCAAGGGCACCGACCGGCGGCTGGCGTGGAACGTGGTGGAGACGATCAGGGCCGACGCCGGCCACATCGTGTCCTGGCACGCCATGCTCGACCGCACCGGCCTGATCCAGCAGATCCGCGCCCTGCACGGATGACCGCCATGCCGGTCCTGATACCCGTGCGCCAGGAGGTCGAGGTCGCCGACGGCGTCGTGGCGGTGGTGAACGGCGACGGCAGCGCGGGCCAGTCCAACAGCGTGCTGCTGCTCGGCGGCCCCGCCACGGTGATCGACACCATGCTGCTGCCGGAGATGGCCTCCGGCATCGTCGACGCGCTGACCCGCCGCGGCCGTCGCGCCGAGCTGGTGGTCAACACCCACATCCACACCGACCACATCGGCGGCAACGTGCTGTTCGACGGGGTGCCGATCATCGCCCATCCGCGGACGGTGACCGGGATGCGCAAGATGATCGGCGAGCCCGGACTGCCCTCGCTGCTCGCCAAGGTGATGCCCAGGTTCGCGGCGCTGCTCGCGGACTGGGACAGCGTGGCCGCCAAACCGGTGCCGCCCGCCGGGATCGAGGCCGCCCTGCCCGAGGGGGCGCGGGTGCTCGCATTCACCGACACCCACTCGGCAGCCGACCTCGCGGTGTGGCTGCCCGCCGAACGCGTCCTGGTCAGCGGCGACCTGTGCTTCGCGGGGGTGACCCCGCTGGCCGTGCACGGGCGGGTCGGCCGCTGGCGGAGCGCGCTCGACCAGCTGATCGCGCTGGGCCCGCGGGTGATCGTGCCCGGGCACGGCCAGCCGGCCGGGATCGAGGCACTGCACGACCTGGCCGGCTACTTCGACCGGGTGCTCGCCGCCGCCCGGCTGGCACAAGCGGAGGGCCTGTCCGCGGAGGCGGTGTGGGCGCGGTTCGACCCGGGCCCGGCCGCGGTCTGGCTCGAACCGGAACGGACCCTCGTCAACATCCAGGTAGCCCTCTCCGAGACAACCGGCAAACAATTCCAAGGAGAACACCGTGTCCCACAAGATCCAGACCCGTCGCATTCTCGATGAGGCATTCTCCCAGGGCAATACGGACGTCCTCGACGAGCTGATGACCGAGGACTTCGTCAACCACAACGCGCCGCCCGGAATGGACACCAGCCGCGAGGGCGTCAAGTCGGTCATCCGGGTCGAGCGGGAGGGCTTCCCCGACCTCAAGGTCGACCTCATCCGCGATTTCGAGGACGGCGAATACGTCATCCAGCACGTCCGGCTGACCGGCACCCACAAGGGCACCGTCTTCGGCGCCGAGCCGACCGGCCGCACCATCAGCTGGAACGAGATCCACATCGCCCGCATCCGCGACGGCCGGGTCAGCGACCACTGGGCCTGCAACGACCTGCACGTCCTGATGATGCAGCTGGGCAAGATGACGCCGCCCGACACCTCCGCGTTCCGCCAGGCGGACGCCGGTTCCTGACCGGCAACTCCGCTCCGCCATCCGGGATTTCGTCGAGGAGATGCATCATGACAGACGGGTTCGCGATCATCGGCACAGCCGCCCGGCTGCCCCGGGCGAACGGACCGGCCGAGTTCTGGCGGCTGCTGCGTTCGGGCACCGACGCGGTCACCGACCCTCCCCCGGGGCGGCCGACCGCGCGGCGTGGTGCGTTCCTCGACGACATCACCGGCTTCGACGCCGGTTTCTTCGGCCTCTTCCCCCGGGAGGCCGCCGCCATGGACCCGCACCAGCGGCTGATGCTGGAGCTGGGCTGGGAGGCGCTGGAGAACGCCCGGCTGACCGAGGCCCGGCTGACCGGCACGCAGACCGGGGTGTTCGTGTCCGCGCCGGCCGAGTTCGCGCCGGCGGCCGCGCCCGGCCTCTACACCTTCACCGGGCGGCAACGCGGCATGGCCGCCAACCGGTTGTCCCACGCCCTGGGCCTGCGGGGCCCCAGCCTCACCGTGGACACCGGGCAGTCCTCGTCGCTGGTCGCGGTGCACCTGGCGGTGCAGTCGCTGCGCACCGGTGAGTGCGACCTGGCCGTCGCCGGCGGGGTCAGCCTGATCGTCGCCCCGGACGAGGGCAGCGGCCTGGCCGAGATGGGGGTGCTGTCCCCGGACGGCCGCTGCCACGTCTTCGACAGCCGCGCCAACGGCTTCGTCCGCGGCGAGGGCGGCGGCCTGGTCGTCGTCAAGCGGCTGGCCGACGCGCTCGCCGACGGCGACCCCGTGGCCGCGGTCATCCTCGGCAGCGCGGTGAACAACGACGGCCGTACGGACGGGCTGACCGTGCCCAGCGCGGCCGCGCAGCAGGCGCTGCTCACCCGGGCCTACCGGCAGGCCGGGGTCGACCCGGGCGCGGTGCAGTACGTCGAACTGCACGGAACCGGAACCGCCGTGGGCGACCCGATCGAGGCAGCGGGCCTCGGCGCCGCGCTAGGCAACGCCCCGACCCGGACGGCGCCGCTGCTGGTCGGCTCCGTGAAGACCAACATCGGCCACCTGGAAGCCGCCGCCGGGATCGCAGGACTGCTCAAGACCGTACTGAGCCTGCGGAACGGGCAGCTGCCCGCGAGCCTGCACTTCGCCGAGCCCAACCCGGCCATCCCGCTGGCCGAGTTGAACCTGCTGGTCAACACCCGCGCGCGGCCGTGGCCCGAGGGCGGCCCTGCTGTGGCGGGCGTCAGCTCGTTCGGCATCGGCGGCACGAACTGCCACGTCGTCCTCACCGAGGCGCCCCCGGCGCCGAGTTCGTCCGCGCCCTCGGGCCTGCGGGTGGTGCCATGGGTGCCGTGGGTGCTGTCGGCGAAGACCCCTGAGGCCCTGCGCGGGCAGGCGAGGCGGCTGCTGGACCAGACCACTGCCGGGTGCGACCCGGTGGACGTCGGCTACTCGCTGGCGACCACCCGCACGGTCTTCCCGGTCCGCGCGGTCGCCCTCGGCCGCGACCGGGCCGAACTGGACTCGGGGCTGCGGGCGTTGGCGGTGGGGGACGGGCCCGCGGTGCTCGGGGACGACCCTGCGGTGGCCGGTCCGGCCGGGGACGCCGCGCTGTCGGCGGCGGCGCACGACTTCGTGGCGGGCGGCGAGGTGGACTGGCCCGCGGTCTTCACCGGCACCGGGGCCCGGGCGGTGGACCTGCCCGGGTACGCCTTCGACCGGTCGGGGGCGGGTGATCGGTCGGGTGTGGGTGGCCGGTCGGGTGCGGCTGCCCAGTCGCCTCAGGATGACCGGCAGGGTGCGGCTGACCGGCCGACTCAGGGTGACCGGCCGGCCGGTGCGGTGGCTGTCCCTGCCGGCGACATGCTCGGGGTCGTCCGGGCCGAGGTCGCTGCCCAGTTGGGGCACCACGACGCCGACGGCGTACCGCGCGAGCGCAGTTTCCGGTCCCTCGGCTTCGGCTCGCTCAGCGCGGTCGAGCTGGCAGAACGGCTGTCGGCGGCGACCGGGAGGCCGGTCGAGGCGACCGCCGTCTTCGACTTCCCGACACCCGCCGCCCTCGCGGCGCACCTGGCCGAGCAGGCCGGCGAGGGTGAGCGGGACAACGGGCTCCCGGGCGGCGGCCTCCCGGGTGGCAAGACCCCCGGCGGTCCTTCGGCGGGCACGCTTCCCGCGAGTGGGCGGTCCGGCGGTGAGCTCCCGCCCGGCCGGCCAGCCGGCGCCCCGCAGCCCGCCGCCGACGACCCGATCGCGATCGTCGGCATCGGCTGCCGCTACCCCGGCGGCGTCACCTCGGCGGCCGGTCTGTGGGAGGTGGCGGCCGGCGGACGTGACGTGATCTCCGCGTTCCCCACCGACCGGGGCTGGGACCTGGCCGCGCTCTACGACCCCGATCCGGACCGTACGGGCACGACGTACGTCCGCGAGGGCGGCTTCGTCAGCGATGTCGCCGGGTTCGACGCGGGGTTCTTCGGGATCAGCCCCAGCGAGGCGGTCGCGATGGACCCGCAGCAGCGGCTGCTGCTCGAAGTCACCTGGGAGGCGCTGGAGAACGCCGGGATCGACCCGCTGTCGCTGGCCGGCAGCCGTACGGGCGCGTTCCTGGGCATGTACGGCTGGGACTCCAGCGAGTCCGTCGAGGGCTACCGGATCACCGGCGGCCTGTCGAGCGTCGCGTCCGGCCGGGTGGCGTACACGCTGGGTCTTGAGGGTCCCGCGGTGACCCTCGACACGGCGTGCTCCTCCTCGCTGGTCGCGATGCATCTGGCGAGCCGGTCGCTGCGGTCGGGCGAGTCCGACCTGGTGCTGGCCGGCGGTGCCACCGTGATGTCGACGCCGCGGGTCTTCCTCGAATTCGCCCGGCAGCGCGGCCTGTCGCCGGACGCACGCTGCAAGTCCTTCGCCGCGGCGGCCGACGGCACGGCCTGGGCGGAGGGCGTCGGCGTCGTCGTCCTGGAACGCCTCTCCGACGCGCGCCGCCACGGCCACGAGGTGCTGGCGCTCCTGCGGGGCAGCGCGATGAACCAGGACGGCGCCTCCAACGGGCTGACCGCGCCGAACGGCCCTTCCCAGCAACGGGTGATCCGCGCCGCGCTCGCCGACGCGGGCCTGTCCGCGCTCGACGTCGACGTGGTCGAGGCGCACGGCACCGGGACCACGCTGGGCGACCCGATCGAGGCGCAGGCGATCCTGGCGACGTACGGACGCGGGCGGCCGCGCGGCCGCGAACTCCTCCTCGGCTCGCTGAAGTCCAACATCGGCCACACCCAGGCGGCCGCGGGCGTGGCCGGCGTGATCAAGATGGTCGCCGCGATGCGGCACGGCGTCGTGCCCGCGACCTTGCACGTCGACGCGCCGAGCCCGCACGTCGACTGGTCATCCGGCGCGGTCCGGCTGGCCACCAGCGCCCAGGACTGGCCGGACACCGGGCGGCCGCGCCGCGCGGCCGTGTCGTCGTTCGGCATCTCCGGCACCAACGCGCACGTCATCCTCGAACAACCGCCCGCCCGTTCGCTGCCGCCCCGGAGCGAACCGCGCTGGCCCGCGGTGCCGTGGGTGCTGTCGGCCAAGACCGAGGACGCGCTGCGCGGCCAGGCCCGGCGGCTGCTCGACCACACCGCCACCGGGCACCACTCCGAGCACGACAGCGGGCCCGACTCCGGCCACGACACCGGCGGCGACACCGGGCACGACGCGGCCGACATCGGCCGGTCGCTGGCGTCCACCCGGTCGCGGTTCGCCCACCGTGCCGTCGTGGTGGGCGCGGACGAAGCCGACCTGGTCGCCGGGCTGTCGTCGGTGGCCGCCGGGCTGCCCGCCCCCCAGGTGACGTACGGCCGGGCGGAGGACGAGCCGGGCAGGACCGCGTTCGTCTTCCCCGGGCAGGGCATCGAGTGGCTGGGCATGGCCGCCGAACTGCTGGACACCGCACCGGTGTTCGCCGCCCGGATGGCCGACTGCGCCGCGGTCGTCGACCCGCTCGTCGACTGGTCGCTGCTCGACACGGTCCGGGAGACCGTCGACGACTCGTGGCTGGAGCGTGCCGACGTCGTGCAACCCGCGCTGTTCGCGGTGCTGGTGTCGCTGGCCGAGTTGTGGCGCTCGCTCGGCGTGCGGCCGGACGCCGTCGTGGGCACCTCGCAGGGGGAGATCGCGGCCGCCTGCGTCGCCGGTGCGCTGTCGCTGGAGGACGCCGGCCGGCTGATCGTCGCCAGGTCGCGGCTGATGGCCGAGCAACTGCCCGGCGCCATCGTGTCGGTGGCCGCCCCGGAGAGCGAGGTGGCCGGACGGCTGCTGCCCGGCCTGACGATCGCGGGCGTCAACGGCCCGAACGGGACGACGGTCGCAGGGCCCGCGGACGTGCTGGACGCCTTCGCCGCCGAGCTGCGCGCGAACGGCGTCCGGGCCAGGATCGTGGCCCGGCTCGCCTCGCACTCCCCGCTCGTCGATCCGCTGGAGGGCGAGTTCGCCCGCCTGACCGCGTTCGTCCGCCCCCGCGCCGCCGCGGTGCCGGTCTACTCGACGGTGACCGGGGCGCCCGTCGCGGGCGAGGAGCTGACGCCCGCGTACTGGTACCGCAACTGCCGGCAGCCGGTCGCCTTCCAGCGTTCCGTCGAGGCGCTGCTCGCCGACGGCTTCAGGCACTTCGTGGAGTGCTCGCCGCACCCGGCGCTGGGCATCCACATCGAGCAGACCGCCGAGCCGGCGGGCCGCACGGTCACCGTGGTCGGCTCGCTGCGGCGCGACGAGGGCGGCCCCGCGCGGCTGCTGGCCTCCGCCGCGGAGCGGTACGTGCGGGGCGGCGAGGTGGCGTGGGACGCGGCGTTCGGTGACGCCCGGCATGTGCCGCTGCCCACCTACGCCTTCGACCGCACGCGGTACTGGCTGGAAGCGGCGCCGCGGACGGACGTGACGGGTCTCGGCCTGACCGCCGCGGACCATGCGCTGGTCGGTGCCGTCGCGGAACTGCCGGACACCGGGGCGGTGTTGCTGTCGGGACAGCTGTCGCTCGGCATGCACGGCTGGCTCGCCGACCACGCGGTCACGGGCGCCCTGCTGGTGCCGGCCACCGCGTTCGTCGAGCTGGCGCTGCGCGCGGGCGCCGAAGTCGGCCTGGAGCGCGTAGGCGAACTGGTCGTGCAGGCACCGCTCGTGCTGCCCGAGCAGGGTGGTGTGGCCGTCCGGGTGGTCGTGGACGACGGCGAGATCGCGATCCACTCCCGCACCGGCGACGAGTGGGTGACCCACGCGCGAGGCGAGTTGACCGCCGCGGACCCGCCCGATCTGCCCCCGGAGCTCGGGGAGTGGCCCCCCGCGGCGGCGACCCCGGTGGACCTGGCCGGCGCCTACCAGCGGCTGGCGGAACGCGGTTACGGCTACGGTCCGGCCTTCCAGGGCCTGCGCGCGGTGTGGCGCCGCGGCGAGGACGTCTACGCAGAGGTCGCGCTGCCGGACGGCACCGATACGGCCGGGTTCGGCCTGCACCCGGCGCTGCTGGACGCGGCGTTGCACGCGGCGCTGGTGACCGTCGCCGGGGAGGGCCTTGCGCTGCCGTTCGCGTGGGCCGACGTCCGGCTGCTCGCGACCGGCGCGACCGCGCTGCGGGTGGTGATCACCCCGACCGGGCCGGAGGAGTTCTCCCTCGCGGCCTACGACCTCGGCGGCCGGCCGGTGTGCACGGCCGGGTCGGTCGTCCTGCGGCGGCTGTCGGCCGAGCAGCAGGCCGCGGTGTCCCGGGCCGGCCACGCCACCGCCCACCGCCTGCTGGAACTGACCTGGCCGCCGCTGGCCCGCCGTGACGCGCTCCCGGTGTCCGTCGCGAGCTGGGACGACCTGGACCGGACGGTGCCGCTGCCGAACGTCGTGCTCCTCGACGGCGGACCGGCCGCACCGGCCGGCCCCGATCTGCCCGCCGCCGTGCACGCCGCCACCCACCGGGTGCTGGGCGTGCTCCAGGACTGGCTCGCCGACGAGCGGACGGCGGGCAGCGTCCTGCTGGTCGCCACCCGTGGCGCGGTGCAGCCCCCCGGTGGCGGCGCGCCCGATCCGGTCGCCGCCGCGGTGTGGGGTCTGGTGCGGGCGGCGCAGGCCGAGGCGCCCGGCCGGATCGTGCTGGTGGACGCCGACACGGCCAGCGGCGCGGACATCGACATCGCCACCGTCGTGGCGAGCGGCGAACCGCAGGTGATGATCCGCGCCGGAGTGCTGCGCGCGGCCCGCCTCACGCCCGTACCGGACTCGGCCGCCGGAGGGTTCGACACCGGCGGACCGACACTGATCACCGGCGACACCGGCGGACCGACACTGATCACCGGCGGCACCGGCGGCCTCGGCTCGGCGCTGGCCCGCCACCTGGCGGCCCGGCACGGCGTGCGACGGCTCGTACTCGCCTCACGGCAGGGCCCGGACGCCCCCGGGGCCGCGGGACTGGTCGCGGACCTGGCGGAGTTGGGCGCGAAAGCCCAGGTGGTCCGGTGCGACGTCACCGACCGCGACGCGGTCGCCGCCCTGGTGACGCCGGAGCTGACCACGGTGATCCACGCGGCCGGGGTGCTCGACGACGGCGTCATCGACGCACTGACCCCGGACCGGATGGACGCCGTGCTGCGCCCCAAGGCCGATGCGGCCTGGTATCTGCACGAGGCGACCGAGCGGACCGGTGCCGCGCTGGTGCTGTTCTCCTCCGTGCTCGGCGTGTGCGGCGGCCCCGGGCAGGCCAACTACTCGGCGGCCAACGCCTTCCTCGACGCGCTGGCCGCGTACCGGCACGACCGCGGGCTGCCTGCGCTGTCCATCGGCTGGGGCCTGTGGGACCGCGGCGCCGGCATGGCAGGGCAGCTGCGCGACGCGGACCTCGTCCGGCTCAGGCGGCGCGGCCTGACCGAACTGCCGGTGGACGCGGGGCTTGCGCTCTTCGACGCCGCCGTCGCCCAGCACCGGCCGTCCGTGGTGGCGATGCCGGTCGACCGCGCGGTGCTCCAGATGTCCGCTGGCCTCGGCGAACTCCCCTCGGTGCTGGCCGACCTGGCGCCGAGCCGGCCCATGGCGGCACCCGCCACGGGCTCCGGGACCACGGACCTGCTCATGCTGACCAGGACCCAGGCCTCGCTCCTGCTGGGGCACGGCGGCGGCGCCCCCGTCGACCCGGACCGCAACTTCCGCGATCTGGGCTTCGATTCGCTGCTGGCCGTCGAACTGCGCAACCGGCTCAAGGCGGCCACCGGCATGGCGCTGCCCGCCGGCGTGGTCTTCGACTACCCCACGCCGACCGCCTTGGCCGGTTACCTGCGCGACCGCGCCGCCGGACGCGGCGGGAGCGCGGACGCGCCGCCCGCCGGCGTGGTGGACGACGCCGACCCGATCGTCGTGGTGGGCATGAGCTGCCGGTTCCCCGGCGGCATCGACTCCCCCGCCGACCTGTGGGAGGCCGTCGCCACCGGCCGGGACGCGATCGGCGACTTCCCGACCGACCGCGGCTGGCAGATCTCCGGACCGTCCACCCGGCAGGGCGGATTCCTCGCCGACGCGGGCGCGTTCGACGCCGCCTTCTTCGGCATCAACCCGCACGAGGCGGCCGCGATGGACCCGCAGCAGCGGCTGCTGCTCGAAGTGTGCTGGGAGGCGGTGGAACGCTCCGGCATCGCGCCGGAGTCGCTGGCCGGCAGCCGGACCGGGGTGTTCGCCGGGATCATGGCGCAGGACTACGGCGCCGGCGTGGACGACGCGGCCGCCGGGGTGGAGGGCTACCGGCTGATCGGCAGCCAGGGCAGTGTCGCGTCCGGCCGGGTCGCCTACGCGCTCGGCCTGGAGGGGCCCGCGGTCACCGTGGACACCGCCTGCTCCTCGTCGCTGGTCGCCGTGCACCTGGCCGCGCGCTCGCTGCGCTCCGACGAGTGCGACCTGGCACTGGTCGGCGCCGCCACGGTGATCGCCACCCCGCGGGTCTTCGTGGAGTTCGCCCGGCAGGGCGGGTTGGGCGCCGACGGCCGGTGCAAGTCGTTCGGCGCCGCGGCCGACGGCACCGGCTGGAGCGAGGGTGCGGGCGTGCTGGTGCTCGAACGGCTCTCGCGGGCCCGGGAGTCCGGGCACAAGGTGCTGGCGGTGGTGCGCGGCAGCGCGGTGAACCAGGACGGCGCCTCCAACGGCCTGACCGCGCCCAACGGCCCCTCCCAGCAACGGGTGATCCGCGCCGCCCTGGCCGACGCGGGCCTGTCCACCGGGGACGTCGACGTCCTCGAAGCGCACGGTACGGGCACGGTGCTCGGTGACCCCATCGAGGCGGAGGCGGTCCTGGCCACCTACGGCCAGGACAGGCCCGCCGACCGCCCGCTGCTGCTCGGCTCGGTCAAGTCGAACATCGGGCACACCCAGGCCGCCGCGGGGATGGCCGGCGTGATCAAGATGATCGGCGCGCTCAACCAGGGCGTGGTCCCGCCGACCCTGCACGCCGACCCGCCGACCCCCGCGGTGGACTGGTCGGCCGGGGGTGTCGCGCTGGCGACCGAGCCGGTCGACTGGCCGCACACCGGACGGCCGCGGCGCGCGGGCGTCTCCGCGTTCGGCATCTCCGGCACCAACGCCCATGTGATCCTCGAACAGCCGCCCGCGCAGCCGGAACCCGTGCCCTCCGAGCCCGACTGGCCGTTGCTGCCCTGGGTGTTGTCCGCGCGCAGCGAGCCCGCGCTGCGCGGCCAGGCCGCGCGGCTGCTGGCCCACGTGCGGGCGCACGGGGACGTGGACCCGGCGGCGATCGCCTCCGCGCTGGTCGCGACCCGATCGCACTTCCCGCACCGGACGGTCGTCACCGGCGCGGACCGCGCCGAGCTGATCGACCGGCTCGCCGAAGCCGCGCACGCGGAACCGGCCGCACCGGCCTCCGGGCCGCTCGTCTTCCTCTTCCCCGGCCACGGCAGCCAGTACGCGGCCATGGGCGCGGCGCTGTACGCGGAGTTCCCGGCGTATGCCGCCGCGCTGGACGACGTGCTCGCCGCACTCGACGCGAATCTGGAACGGCCGCTGGCGGAGCTGCTGTTCGCCGAGAAGGGCTCGCCTGAGGCGGGGCTTCTCCAGGACCAGACCGAGTTCACCCAGCCCGCGCTGTTCGCCGTCGAGGTCGCGCTGTTCCGGCTGGTCGAGTCCTTCGGGCTGCGTCCCGACTACCTGCTCGGCCACTCCTTCGGCGAGCTGGCCGCGGCGCATGTGGCCGGGATCCTGTCGCTGCCCGACGCGGCCAGGCTGATCACCGCACGCGGCCGCGCCATGGGCGCGCTGCCGCCCGGCGTGATGGTGCAGATCCAGGCGGGCGCCGACGAGATCGAACCCACCCTGGAAGCCGGGGTGTCCATCGCGGCGCTCAACGCGCCGCAGGCCACGGTGATCTCCGGGACGCCCGAGGCCGTCGAGCGGGTCGTCGCGCACTGGCGCGAGCGGGGGCGGCGGTCGGTCAAGCTGCGCAACCGGCACGCCTTCCACTCCGCCGAACTCGACGGCCGGCTGGAGGAGTTCGCCGCGGTGGCCCGGGAGGTGAGCTACCACCCGCCGACGATCCCGATCATGTCCAACGTCAGCGGCGGACCCGCCGCGCAGGGCGATCTGCGGTCCGCCGACTACTGGCTGCGGCACGCCAGGGGCAGCGTCCGCTTCCTGCCGTGCGTTAACGCCCTGGCGGAGCTGGGCGCGAGCACCTTCGTGGAGATCGGCCCCGGGCGGGCGCTGGCCACGCTGGCGGCGCAGACCATCCCGACCGAGGTCGTCGCGCTGTCGCTGCTGCGCCGCGACCTGCCGGAACTTGCCAGCCTGCTGCCGACGCTCGGCGAACTGTCCGCGCGGGGCCTGCCGGTGGACTGGCGGGCGGTGTTCGGCGTGCGGTCAGGGCCGTACGCGGAGCTGCCCACGTACGCCTTCGACCGGCAGCGCTACTGGCTGCGGCCCGAACCCCCGCTCGCCACCCCGGGACTCGGCTTCGTCGCGGCCGGCCACCCGGTCCTCAGCGCCCGGATGGAGCTGCCCGACGACGGGACGGTGGTCCTGTCCGGCACGGTCTCCCGCACCTCCCCCGGCTGGCTGACCGACCACGCGGTGGCCGGTACGGTGCTCGCCCCCGGCACCCTCTTCGCCGAACTGGCGCTGCGCGCGGCCGCCGACGTCGGGGCGGCCGCGGTACGCGAGTTGGTGATCCAGGCGCCGCTGGTGCTGCCCGAACAGGGCGCGGTGACCGTCCAGGTGGTCGCCCACCCGGCGGGCGAGGTGGTGCTGTCCGCCCGCGCCCACGAGCCGGCCGCGCCCTGGGTGGTGCACGCCAGGGGCTCGCTGGCCACCGCGGTCCACGCGGTACCCGCCGAACCGGCGGCCTGGCCGCCGGCCGGCGCGGTGCCGCTCGACCCGGCGGGTGCGTATTCCCGGCTGGCGGACCAGGGGCTCGGCTACGGCCCGGCCTTCCGCGGGCTGCGGGCCCTGTGGCGCGACGGCGACGACGTGCTCGCCGAGGTCGCCGCCGATCTCGACACCGTCGGCTACGGCCTGCACCCGGCGCTGCTGGACGCGGCGTTGCAGGCGTGGGTGGTGGGCACCGGGCGCGGCGGCACGGACGTACCTTTCGCGTGGGAGAACGTGGTGCTGCACCGGCCCGGGGCTGACGGCCTGCGGGTCCGGCTGTCCCCGGCCGGCCAGGACGGCGTCGCGCTGGCGGCGTACGACCAGGCGGGGAGGCCGGTGCTGACCGCAGGGCCGGTACGCCTGCGGCCGATGTCCGCGCCGGGCGGCCTGCTGCGGGAACTGGCCTGGACCCCGCTGGACTCCGCGCCCGCGCCCCGGCCGGCCGCGTTCGACGACGTCGTGGTGCTCGACGGCTTCACCACCGGCGCCGACGTCATCTCCTCCGTACACGCCGCCACCCGGCGGGCGTTGGACGCGCTGACCGCGCCGGGGACGCGGCGGGTGGTGGTGGTGACCCGTGGCGCGGTCGCGCTGCCGGGCGAGGACGTACCCGATCTGGCCGGGGCGGCGGTGTGGGGCCTGGTGCGGTCCGCGCAGGCCGAACAGCCGGGCCGGTTCTTCCTGGTGGACACCGACGGCGAAGTGGACCTGCCCGCGGTCCCGGCGACGGAGCAGCCGCAGGTGGTCGTCCGCTCGGGTGTGCCGCACGTGCCGCACCTCGCGCCGCTCGCCGAGCCGGCGGGGACAGGGTCCCCGTTCGGTCCCGAAGGGAAGGTGCTGATCACCGGCGGCAGCGGCGGTCTCGGCGCGCTGTTCGCCCGGCATCTCGTCGTCGGCCACGGGGTCCGGCGCCTGCTGCTGGTCAGCAGGCGCGGCCCGGCCGCGCCCGAGGCGCCCGCGCTGCGCGCGGAGTTGGCCGCGGCCGGCGCGCAGGTCGAGGTCGTGGCCTGCGACGTCTCCGACCGGGCCGCGGTGACGGACCTGGTGGCGTCCGCCGGAGTGACCGCGGTCGTGCACGCGGCGGGCATCCTCGACGACGGCGTCCTCGACTCGCTGACACCGCGGCGGCTCGCCGCGGTGCTCGCGGCCAAGGCGGACGCCGCCTGGCATCTGCACGAGGCGACCCGCGGTCTTGATCTCAGCGCTTTCGTGCTGTTCTCCTCGGTGGCCGGCGCGCTCGGCTCGCCGGGCCAGGCCAACTACGCGGCCGCGAACGCCTTCCTGGACGGTCTCGCCGCGCACCGCCGGGCCGGCGGCCTGCCCGCGGTGTCCATCGCGTGGGGGCTGTGGGCCGGTGAGCGCGGCATGACCGGGCAGCTGGGCGAGGCGGACCTGGCGCGGCTGCGCGACCGCGGGCTCGCGCCGATCTCCCGCTCCGACGGCCTGGCGATGTTCGACGCCGCCCTGACCGCGCCCCGCGCCCAGGTGGCCGCGGTGACGCTGCGCGCGCCGGTACGGCCGGGCGGCCAGGACGACGTGGTCCGGCTGCGGCGCGAACTGGCCGGGCTCGGCCGGGACGAGCAGCGGCAGCGCGTACTGGACCTGCTGAGCCGGAAGTTGGTGGCGGTGCTCGGCCACCGCGAGGGTCAGCCGCTCGACGCCGACCGCAACTTCCGCGACCTGGGGGTCGACTCGCTGATCGCGATCGAGCTGCGCAACGCCCTCGCACCGCTGACGGACGCGCCGCTGCCGGCCACGGCGGTCTTCGACTACCCGACTCCCGCGGCGCTCACCGACCACATACACCGCATCCTCGTCGTCGCGCCGGCGCCGCAGGCGCGGCCCAGCCAGAAGGAGTTGATCGAGGCGATGGACACCGAAGAGCTGATCGCGGCCGCGCTGGGCGAAGGCGGCCCGCGATGACCGGCCGCGGCCCCAGGGCGCGGACCGGCAAGGCACGGACCCTGCGGGCACGGGTCTTCGGGCCACGCGCCCCCGAGGTGTGGATCCCGCGGCAGCGGATCCCCCCGTCCCGGACCCCGTCCGCGCGGAGGCCGGTCGCCGGCTCCGGGACCCGGCCCGCGCCGCCCCGGCGGGAGCGGGACTTCCTGGACGCGCTGTGGCAGATCCTCGTCACCATGGGCGGCGCCTGGGTGCCGCTTCCGGTGGAGTACGCGGACGACCCGCAGGACCCCGGGCGGAGTGACCCGCGATGAGCCAGGACACCGAGGCCAGGCTGGTGAAGGCGCTGCGCGAGTCGCTGAAGGAGATCGAGCGGCTGCGCGGGAACGGCACGGGAGGCGGGAACGGCGGCGACGACCCGGTCGCGGTCGTCGGCATCGGCTGCCGCCTCCCCGGCGGCGCCGTCTCGGCCGCGGACCTGTGGGACCTGGTGGCCGACGGCCGCGACGTGATCTCCGGCTTCCCCTCCGACCGGGGCTGGGACCTGGACAACCTCTACGACCCCGATCCTGACCGGCCGGGCACGACGTATGTGCGCCACGGCGGATTCGTCGCCGGGGCCGCGGACTTCGACGCGGGATTCTTCGGCGTCGGCCCGGGCGAGGCCCTGGCGATGGACCCGCAGCAGCGGCTGGTGCTCGAAGCCGCCTGGGAGGCGCTGGAGAACGCCGGCATCGACCCGCAGTCCCTGGCCGGCAGCGCGACCGGCGTCTATCTCGGCCACATGGCGCAGGAGTACGGCCGCGACCTCGACGAAGCGGGCACCGAGGGCTACCGGTTGACCGGCACGGCGGGCAGCCTGATCTCCGGCCGACTGTCCTACACGCTGGGACTTGAGGGTCCCGCGGTGACCCTCGACACGGCGTGCTCCTCCTCGCTGGTCGCGGTGCACCTGGCGTGCAGGTCGCTGCGGTCGGGCGAGTCGGATCTGGCGATGGCCGGTGGGGCGACGGTGATGGCCACCCCGCGCGGCTTCGTGGACATGGCCCGGCAGCGCGGCCTGTCGCCGGACGGGCGGTGCAAGTCCTTCGCCGCCGCGGCCGACGGCACCGGATGGGCCGAGGGCGTCGGCGTCCTGGTGCTCGAACGGCTCTCCGACGCGCGGCAGCGCGGCCATCGGGTGCTGGCCCTGGTGCGCGGCAGCGCGGTGAACCAGGACGGCGCCTCCAACGGGCTGACCGCGCCCAACGGCCCCTCCCAGCAACGGGTGATCCGGGCCGCCCTCGCCGACGCGGGGCTGTCCGCGGTGGACGTCGACGTGGTGGAGGCGCACGGCACCGGGACCACGCTGGGCGATCCGATCGAGGCGCAGGCGGTGCTGGCGACGTACGGGCAGGACCGGCCCGCCGACCGGCCGCTGGTCCTGGGGTCGCTGAAGTCCAACATCGGGCACACCCAGGCCGCCGCGGGCGTCGCGGGCCTGATCAAGATGGTCGCCGCGATGCGCCACGGCGTGGTGCCCGCGACGCTGCACGTCGACGCGCCGAGCCCGCATGTCGACTGGTCCGCCGGGCGGGTGGAGCTGGCCGTGGAGCGGCGGAGCTGGCCGCGTACCGGACGGCCGCGCAGGGCGGGGGTGTCGTCGTTCGGCATCTCCGGCACCAACGCCCACGTCATCGTCGAGCAGGCGCCCCCCGAGCCGGAGCCGCCCCGGCGGCAACCGGCCGCGGTCCCTTGGGTGTTCTCGGCGAGGACCCCGGGCGCGCTGGCCCGTCAGGCGGCCCGGCTGCTGGCGTTGCTCGAGCGGTCCGACCTCGACCCGGCGGACGTCGGTCACACCCTGCTGTGCCGGGCGCGCTTCACCCACCGGGCCGTCGTGCTCGGCGCGGACCGGGACGAACTGCTGGCGGGGCTGCGGGCCTTCGCCGCCGCTCCCGAGCCGGGCGGCGTGTTCGGGCGGACGGCGCTGCGCGAGGCGGCCGAGCGGTTCGTGACCGGCGACGCCGTCGACTGGGCGGCGGTCTTCGCCGGTTCCGGCGCGCGGCCGGTCGACCTGCCCGCCTACCCCTTCGCCCGGCAGCGCTACTGGGCTGCTCCCGCGAGGACCCCGGCCGCCGCCATTGCGCCTGCCCCCGGCGGGGGTTCGGGCGACAACCTCACCACCGTGAGCACCGCGGTCGGCGACGTGCTCGGCGAGTACGGCACGGTCGGCCTGGACGACGACATCGTCGCGCACGGGCTGAACTCGCTGGCGGCCGTCGAGCTGCGGGGCCGGCTGCAGGCGCTGACCGACGCGCGGATCGGCCTGACCGACATCTTCGACAACCCGACCATCCGCTCGCTGGCCAGGTTCCTGGACGAGCGCTGACAGTTCCGGAGGCTCCGATGTCCCACGATCCCGTTGCCGCTCTCGGCTTCGACGAGCTGGTGCCGCCCCAGACGGTGAACCGGCGGTCGGCCCGCGAGGTGTTCGTCACCGACCACGCCCGCCTCGGCGCCCACGAGTTCGCGATCGCCGTGCGGATCGCGCACGACCACCCGCTGTGGTCCGACCAGCAGGCCCCCTGGCACGACCCGGTCGCGATGGTCGAGGCGTTCCGGCAGGCCTTCGTCGTGGTCAGGCACGAATACCTCGACGTCCGGCGGGGCACCCCCTCGGCGGTGCAGCAGGTGTCGCTGGCCGTGCCGGGGCTGGGGGCGTTCCGCGCCGACGGGACCTCCCCGCTGCGCGGCGTCATCAAGGTCCGGGTCACCGAGCGCGACGGCACGTTCGACATCGCGGGCGACTTCCTCGTCGGCCGGGAACCGGCGATGACGCTGTCGTTCGGCAGCATCCTCTTCCCCCGCGAGTCCTACCGCGAGATCCGCAGCTACCAACGGGCCCGCCGCGCCGGGGACGTGGGCGCCGCCGGTGACGTCAAGCCGGTCGACCCCGAGCTGGTCGGGCGGCGCGACCCGGCCAACGTGGTGATCGGCCCGGCCGTGCGGCCCGACCGGTACCCGCTGGTGGTGGACCGGAGCCACCCGTCGTTCTTCGACCGGGACTACGACCACATCCCCGCCTCGCTGCTCATCGAAGCCATGCGGCAGTCCGCGCTGCACAGCGCGGCCAGGTCCGGCCTGCGCACGGGCGAGGCGGCGCTGACCCGGGCCGAGTTGGACTTCGGCATCTTCGTGGAGATCGACGTACCCGCCGAATGCGTGGTCGCGGTGAGCGGCGGGCCTGACGCGCTCACCGCCTCGGTCGGCATCGACCAGGCCGGCGTCCGCGTCGCGAGCGGAACCCTGGAACTGACCGGGCTGCACCCGTGACCAGGCCGGCGAAGGCGGTGGCTCCCCTGGACGTCCGGCGCGAGGTCGCCCTGGTCTTCCCCGGGCAGGGCGCGCAGCAACCGAGGATGGGCGCCGATCTCTACCGCGTCGAGCCGACGTTCACCGCGGTGATGGACGAGTTCTTCGCCGCGGGCGGTGCCGAAGGGCGGCGGCTGCGTGCCGACTGGCTCGCCGAGCAGCCGGTGCCGGACTTCGACGACTGCTGCCGGGCGCAGCCGTTGCTGTTCGCGGTCGGCGCGGCCCTGGCGTTCGCGGTGATCGCGCGGGGCCTGCGCCCCACGGTCCTGGTCGGCCACAGCGTCGGCGAACTGGCCGCGGCCGCCGTGGCCGGGGTGTTCAGCATCGCCGAGGGCAGCCGGGTGATGGCCGCGAGGACCGCCGCGATGGCGGCCACGGAACCGGGAGGGATGCTCGCGGTCGCCGCGGGCGTCGGCCGGATCCGGGAGGTGCTCGGCGCCGACCTCGCCGAGCAGGGCATCGCGGTCGCGGCGATCAACAGCCCCTATCAGACGGTGCTCTCCGGCGCGACGGCCGAACTGCGGTCCGCAGAGCGGGCCCTGACCGCCGAGGTGGTGGCGTGCCGCCCGGTGAAGGCGCGGCAGGCGTTCCACAGCCCGCTGTGCGCGGGGGCCGCCGCCAGGTTCGGCGAACTGCTCGGACGTATCGAGCTGCGCCCGCCGGCCATCACGATCCGCTCCACCTGCACCGCCCGCGACGTGACCGCCGCGGAGTCGGTCACCCCGGAGTTCTGGTCGGCCCAGCTGTCCAGACCGGTGCTGTTCTGGCCCGCGATGGACGACCTGCTCAGGTCCGGCAGCCGCCTCTTCCTCGAAGCCGGCCCGAAGGGCAGCTGCGCGGCCGTGCTGCGCCTGCACCCCGCGGTCCAGTCCCGTACGCACGTCGTGCTGCCGCTGCTGCCGGCGGCGTCACGGGCCGACGCCCGCGCCGTCTTCGACGAGTCCGTCGGCGCCGCCCTGGCGATGACCGCCTGACCGGCGCCGCACGGGCACCTGGTCGCCGCCGGGTTCAGACCCGGTCGAGCCAGAGCACGATGCCCGTCAGGTCGTTGAGCACGGCCGCGACACCGGCCCTGATGGAGGCCGCGCAGCGCTCGGTGGTGAAGGAGGCCGGGTCGTAGGTGGAGGACATGCCGAGGCCTTCGCCGCGGAAGGACGCCCCCGACCAGTCGACGGCGGTGACGTTGGCGGTGGGCTCGGCCAACTCCGCGCCCACCACCAGGAACTGCTGCGAGAGGTGGTTCGGGGTGACGGTGGCGAGCGGGTCGATCAGGTCGTTGCCGGCGCTGACGATGAGGTCGGGGTGCATGTCCAGCGCCCTGGTGGCGCTGGGCAGCAGGTCGGCGGTGCCGTCGGCGGTCACCGTCCTGAGCCCGACGTGCTCGGCAGCCGCCCAGTCCTTGACCGCCGCCACCAGCGCGGCGGTCGGGCGGTCCCTGCCCGCGGTGAGCAGCACCACCCGGTAGCCCTCCGAGGGGCGCACGTGGTCCCACGAGCCGGGCTGCGGGGTCGCGGTCGCCTCCGGGGCGGGCGGGGCGGCGGGGTCGACGAAGCCGGGGCCGAGGGCGCCGACGGCGGACGGCCTGGGGTGCGGCCGCGACCAGTCGTCGCCGGAGCCGCATCCGGCGACCAGCGCGGCAGCCGCGGCCAGCGCCGCGACAGCTGGAAACGAGGGGCGCAACGGATCGTCCTTCCAGGTGGTGGCGGGGGTGTGCCGCCATCCTGCTATGCCGCGCCCTGCCGTATTCGTCACCGGGTGCCCTTCCCACGCTTGTTTTTCCATCATTCCCCGGCGGGCCCGCTCCTGTTCACCCGCGCCGTGCACGGTGCGCTGGCAAGCAAAGGAGCCACATGTCCTCACGAGTCCGCCGCAGCATCCTCGCCGTCACCGTGGCGGTGATCGCCTTCCTGGGGTTCGCACAGCCCGCCCTGGCCCACGGTTTCTCCTCGGTCGTCTACGTGCACGTCACGGCGGGCGACGACGGCCGCGTCCGTACGGAGCTGCAGCTCGAATACGACCTCTTCGTCGTGTCCGCCGCCGACTTCGAGCACGACGACCCGCTGTTCAAGGCGGGTACGGCCGCCTTCGACGCCGGTGACGCCGCCGCGCAGGCCGCCGCGCTCGACGGGCACGCCAGGTCGGCGGTCGGCTACGTCACGCGGCGCTTCTCGGTCAGTTCCGACGGCAGGCCCTGCACCCCGGCAAAGGCCGGCGGCTTCACGATGGGCCGGCAGGAGGGCGTCCCCTACGCCGGCCTGGTGCTCGACTGGACCTGCGGCAGGCAGGGCGAGGACCACGAGGTGCGCAGCGGGCTGTTCCCGGACGCCGAGCACTACGTCACCGGCACCAGGTCGATCGTCACCTACGACGTCGACGGCCGCTCCGGCAGCGCCGCCCTGGACGCCGGCCATCCGGCGTTCTCCACCCACCAGGCGTGGTACGAGCGCTTCTGGGAGTTCTTCCGGCTGGGCACCGAGCACCTGCTCACCGGGATCGACCACATCCTCTTCCTGCTGGCGCTCATCGCCGGTTCGCGGCGGCTGCGCGAGGTCGTGCTGGCAGCCACCAGCTTCACCCTGGCCCACTCGGTGACGTTCATGCTCGCCGCGCTCGGCCTGGTCGACGTGCCCTCCCGGGTCGTGGAACCGGTCATCGCGCTGTCGATCGCGGTGGTCGCCGGCTGGTACCTGTGGCGGATCTGGCGGCACGGCGGCCGGGCCACCGAGCTGGAGACGGCGAACCGCGGCCACTTCGGCCTGGATCGCGCGGGCTGGCTGCGGCTGGGGGTGGTGTTCTGCTTCGGGCTGGTGCACGGCCTGGGCTTCGCCGGCGCGCTGGGGATCGACAAGGCCTTCTCGTGGACGCTGCTGTGGTCGCTGCTGGTGTTCAACGTCGGTATCGAGGCGGTGCAGTTGTCGATCATCGCGCTGGTCTTCCCGCTGCTGACCGTGCTGCGGCACCGGTGGCCCGCGGCCGGGTTGCGGACCACCGGCGCGATATCCGCGGGCGTGTTCGTCATGGGACTGGTGTGGTTCACGCAACGGGCTTTCAACGTCTGAGTGAACGGCACCATTTTTTTTGCCCCGCCAAACGTTTAGCAATCACCAAGACCATGTTTAGCAGTGGTTAACCCGCCGCTGAGAGCTTGACGATCCCCACTTCATGTACTTTCCGTACGCAGAAGGAACAGGAACTGATGAAATCGAGACCCTCGATGCAGGCCTCAGGGCTTGTGCGGCGCCGCGTGGCCACCGGGACCGCCGCAGCGCTTCTGGGCCTGACCGTGGCGCTGGGCAGCGGCATGGTGTCCCCCGCCGGAGCCGCCGAACCGACCTCGGTGACCGGCATCATCCTCGGCGTGGGCGCCAACGAGACCCAGCGCACGGTGACCTGGTACTCCTCGACCGACACCGCGCAGCAGATCCAGGTCGTGCCGACCGCCGCCCTGGTGGCCGGTGAATTCCCGGCGGACGCCGCCACGTTCGACGCCACCGGCGGCCAGAACATCGCCGCCAGCGGCGGTTACAACCGGCACGCGACCGTCACCAACCTCAAGGAGAACACCCCGTACTCCTACCGCGTCGGCAGCGCGGGCAACTGGTCGGCCACGTACGCATTCAAGACGCAGGACTTCGAGGGCGACTACGACTTCCTGTTCTTCGGCGACCCGCAGATCGGCTCCTCGGGCGACCTGGCCCAGGACCAGGCCGGCTGGCAGGACACCGTGGACATCGCCACGGCGGCCAACCCGAACGCCGAGCTGCTGGTGTCCGGCGGCGACCAGGTCGAGAGCGCCAACAACGAGTCGCAGTGGAACTCCTTCCTCGCGCCCGACAAGCTGCGCCAGTACCCGTGGGCCGCGACCATCGGCAACCACGACGTCGGCGGCAAGGCGTACGAGCAGCACCTCTACACCCCGAACACCGACCGCACGGCGCCGTACTACTCCAACGGCAAGCCCGAGTCGGACAGTTCGGGCGGTGACTACTGGTACATCTACAAGGACGTGCTGTTCATCGACCTGAACAGCAACAGCTACGACACCGCGCAGGGCGGCGGCGGTGACGCGGCGCACATCAAGTACGTCACCGACGTCATCAACCAGCACGGCGCCGAGGCCAAGTGGAAGGTGCTCACCTACCACCACGCGATCTACTCGCCGGCCGACCACGCGAAGGACGGCGACAACAAGGTCCGCCGGGTGGACTTCCCGACGACGTTCTCCAAGCTCGGCGTCGACCTGGTCCTCCAGGGCCACGACCACAGCTACTCGCGCAGCTACCTGATCAAGAACGGCGCGAAGGCGAACCCGGACGAGCAGCCCGGCGACGCCGACGTCTACCCGGGCCCCGGCGGCGTCCTGTACGTGACGGCCAACTCCTCGTCCGGCTCGAAGTACTACGACATCACGGCCCCCGACAACAGCGGGACCAGCGGTGCGGGCAACGGCGCCGACCCGCTGAAGCCGGACGACTACTGGTACAACTCGGTCGAGAACCAGGAGCACGTCCGCACCTACGTCAAGGTCCAGGTGCGCAACGACAAGCTCGTCGTCGAGGACGTCCGCAGCGGCACCTGCGCTGCTCCGAACTCCTCGGTGTCGCACGGCAACTGGTGCAAGAACACCACCGCCGACCAGCCGGTCGGCTCGCTGGTCGACAAGGTCACCGTGCACCCGTTCCACGGTGACGGCCAGGACATCCAGGTCAACGTGCCCAACGCGGCGCCGGGCGAGTTCGGCTGGACGATCGACGGCTACAACGGCCTGGTGGACCTCGGTACCGCCACGGAGAACGGCGACCACTTCGAGGCCGCCGGCAAGATCAACCCCATCTCCGTGTCGGACACTCGCCGTTCGCTCGCCCCCTGGTCGATCTCGGCCGGCGTGAGCGACTTCCAGGACGCCGGCAAGACCTTCCCCGGCTCCTACCTCGGCTGGTCCCCGCGCGTGCTGCAGGCCGGCGCGGGCGCCGAGGCCGGCGACTCGGTGGCCTCCGGCTTCGACGGCAACGGCAAGGGCCTGTCCGTCTCCAGCGGCCTCGGCTCCGCCGACCAGGGCCACACCCGGGGTACGGCCAAGCTGGGCGCCGACCTCAGCCTGAAGATCCCTGACAGCGTGGAGAAGGGCAGCTACCAGGCCACTCTCACGATCACCGCGCTGAGCAGCTGACCCACCCCGGCGGGGCAGGCACCACGCGGTGCCTGCCCCGCCTCCCCCGCCAGGCACCGTGCCGCGCCCGACCCCCGCGCCAGGAGAACAAGAGATGCACGCGCCCACCGCGCGGCGGAAGACCGCCGCCACCGCCCTGATACGTCGCGTCGTCCTGGCGCTGCTCATGGCCCTCACCGTCGCCGGCCTGGCCGGCGGCCCCGCCGCCGCAGCCGGCGGCGACGTCACCTGGACGGTCAGGACCGCCGCCAACACCTTCGGTGCCGACCGCTCCAGCTTCAGCTACAGCGTCAATCCCGGCGGCCAGGTCAAGGACACCATGACCGTCGCCAACCGCGGCAAGGCCCCGCTCACCCTCGCGGTCTACGCCTCCGACGGCTACACCACCGGCAACGGCCAACTCGACCTGCTCACCCGGGACAAGAAGTCCGTGGGCATCGGCGCCTGGGTGCGGGCCGGCCGGGCCGACGTCGTCGTCAAGCCCGGGCAGTCCGCCGACGTCCCCTTCACCGTCACCGTCCCCGCCAACGCCACCCCCGGCGACTACGTGGGCGGCATCCTCACCTCGCTGAAGCAGCCCGACGCCGAGCAGGGCATCACCGTCGACCGGCGGCTCGGCATCCGGATCGCGGTACGGGTCAGCGGCGCGCTCAAGCCCAGCCTGGCGGTGGAGAACCTGCACACGCACTACAGCGGCACCCTCGACCCGTTCGCCAAGGGCGACGCCACCGTCACCTACACCGTCCACAACACCGGCAACGCCGTGCTGTCCGCCGAGCAGGCGGTGTCCGTCTCCGGTCCCTTCGGGTGGCTGCGGACCGACGCCGCCGAGATCGAGGCACCGCCGGCGCTGCTGCCCGGCGAGAGCTGGAAGGTCAAGGTGCCCGTGCACGGCGTGGCCCCCGGATTCCGGCTGACCGCGACCGCGACGCTCACCCCGCTGCTCACCGACGCCTCGGGCTCCACCACGGCGTTGCGGAAGGTCTCGGCGAGCACCCACACCGCCGCCGTCCCGTGGACGCTGACGCTGCTGGCCCTGATCCTGCTGGCGGCCGCGGGCTGCGCGTTCGTCCTGACCCGCCGCGCCCGCGCCCGTCGCAAGCTGCGCGAGGACGCCCGGGTCAGGGAGGCGGTCGAGCGCACCCTGCGCGAGCAGTCGGAGCCGGCGGGCCAGGCGGCGCCGGGCGCGTCCGACGCGCCCTGAAGAGCCCCGCCGCGAGCCGCCGTGGCCCCTGCCCGCGAGGCCGGCGTTCGCTGGCCCCGCGATGCCAGCGTTTGCGGCCCCGCCCGCCGGGACCCAGGCTGATGACAGGCATGCGCGGGACCTGGCGTGCCATGGCCTGGCCTGCCGGCTCCCCCACCCCCCGATCGGACAAGGACATGACCGAGATCAAGCCCCGGTTCCGTACGATCGACGGACTCTCGATCCGGTACGCCGAGAGCGACGGGCCAGGCGACAGCGAGGCCCTGCTGCTCAGCCCGTGGCCGGAGAGCCTGTACAGCTACGACCCGATCTGGTCCGAGCTGGCCGCGCACGCGCGTCTGACCGCGGTGGATCTGCCCGGTTTCGGGCATTCCGAGCTCCGGGAGGACCTGCTCTCCCCGACCGCGATGGGCGAGTTCGTCGTGCGGATCGCCGACGCCTTCGGGCTGGCGAAGCCGCACGTCGTGGGCCCGGACATCGGCACCGCGGCATCGCTTTTCGCCGCGGCCCGGCACCCGGACCGGTTCCGCAGCCTGGTGGTGGGCACCGGCGGGGCGGCGGTCCCGATCACGCTGGGCAGCCCGCTCGACGACTGGGTCCACGCCGAGGACCTGGGCCCGTACCTGGCCATGGGCCCCAAGGCCGCCGTGACGCTCGCGATGAGCACCATCAACGGCTACGAGCTGCCCGACGTCGTACGCGAGGACTACCTCGCGGCCTACTCGGGCCGCCGGTTCGTCGACCAGATGGCGTACGTCCGCGCGTACCCCGCGGAACTGCCGGTCCTCGGCGAACTGCTGCCCACCCTCCAGACGCCCGTCCAGCTCCTCGCCGGCCGCAACGACCAGGTCGTACCGCTGGCGAACGCCGAATACCTGCACGAGCGGCTGCCGAACAGCGCGCTCGACCCGATCGACGCGGGCCACTTCGCCTGGGAGGAAGCCGCCGACGCCTACGCCGGGGTGATCACCCGCTGGTGGCAGGCCAACTGAGGGGCGCCGGCTCCTGGGATGCGGTGGGCACGCCCAGTGCCTATCGTTTCCGTTATGGCCTCCAACAGGCGATTCGCTCCCGCGGGCCGGCGAGAGACACGGTCGGGGTGACCGGCGAGAGCAGTCACCCGCCGGAGCCGCCCGGCGATCCCCGCGGCGTCCGGGGCGACGTCGAGGCCGCCGGGGGCGCCTCCGGCCGTACCGCCTCGCAGCGGGCCGCGGCCGGGATACACCAGGCGCTGTCGCAGCTGACAGCGGATACGGGTTCGCACGTCGGGGCGGTGTATCTGCCGGTCCCCGACGAGCAGGTCCTGCGGATGGTCGCGGTCTTCGGAGTGTCGGCGAGGATCGCGCGGCCGTGGGCCCGGGTGGCGATGGCCGCGCCGGTCCCGGTGGCCGACGTGGCACGCCAGGGCCGTCCGGTATGGCTGCGCAGCCACGACGAGCTGGCCCGCCGCTACCCGCGGACCGGACTCGCGCTCCCCTACCAGGTCGCCATGGGCGTGTCGCCGGTGCTCTCGGGTGACGCGGTCAAAGGCGTGGTGCTCCTGCTGTGGCCCGGCACCCACCCGCCCGAGCTCTCCCCGCGGGAATCCGAGGCCATCACCGAGGCGGGCCGCCGCATCAGCCGCTTCCTGGACCAGGCCGAGAAGGCCGGTGATCCGCTCCGGCCCGGCGACGAACCGCACGCGGTGGCACCGCCCCCCTCGGACCCCTGGCCCGAGGCGGAGGCACGCTCGGGGGCCGGCCTCACGGAGCGGTTCCAGGAGGGTCACCTCTCGCTGGACCTGGACGGCCGGATCACGTTCCTCAGCAACAGGGCCGTCGAGTTGCTCGGCGGGGGCCGCGGGGAACTCCTCGGAGCCCGGTTCTGGGAGGTCCTGCCCTGGGCCCACGACCCCGTCCACGAGAACTGCTTCCTGGAGACGCTCTTCAGCCGGCTGCCGGCCTCCTTCAACGCGCTCAAGCCCCCGGACACGTGGCTGTCCTTCGCCCTCCACCCCGACATCACGGGTGTGAGCGTGCGCGTCACCGTCCTGGACCACCCCCCGGCGGGAAGCGAGCCGGCCACCGGCCCTCCCGCCACCCCCGAGGCCAGCGCAGGCACCCTCTTCTACCTGATGCACCTGTCCTCGTCACTGTCCGACGCCGTCGGGGTCAAGGACGTGACGGACGCGGTGACCGAGCAGATCATGCCGGTCCTCAACGCCCAGGCGCTGGCGCTGGTCGTCGCGGACAACGGCAGGCTCCGGGTGCTCGGTACCGGTGGTTTCCGCCGGGCAGCGCAGCGCCACTTCGACGGTCTCTCGCTGTCCTCGAACGTTCCGAGCATCCGGGTGCTGGCCACGGGCGTTCCCGAATTCTTCCCCGACAGCGGGGAACTGCTGCGCGCCCATCCGCAGGGGGCCTCCGTCTACGCGCAGCAGGCCTCCTTCGCCTACCTGCCCCTGATCGCCGCCGGGCGTCCGATCGGCTGCTGCGTGCTCGGCTACAGCGAAACGCACGCGTTCCCCGCGGACGAGCGTGCGGCCCTGACCGCACTGGCCGCGATGATCGCCCAGGCCCTGGAGCGGGCGAGCCTGTACGACACGAAGAACCAGGTGGCGTACGGACTCCAGGCCGCCCTGCTGCCCCGCCTGCTGCCCGCCGTCCCCGGCCTCGACAGCGCGGCCCGCTACCTGCCGGCAAGCCAGGGCATGGACATCGGCGGCGACTTCTACGACCTCGTCCGCCTCGACGAGACCACCGCGGCCGCCGTCATCGGCGACGTCCAGGGTCACAACGTCAACGCCGCCGCCCTCATGGGCCAGGTCCGCACCGCCGTCCACACCCACGCCGACTCCGGTGCGGGCCCCGGTGAGGTCCTCGCCCGAGCCAACCGGCTGCTGGTCGACCTGCAGTCGCAGCTGTTCGCCAGCTGCCTCTACGTCCAGCTGGACCTGCGCAACGGCAAGGCGCTGCTGGCCAGCGCCGGCCACCCGCCCCCTCTGCTGCGGCACCCCGACCACCGCGCGGAGGTCCTGGACCCGCCCCCCGGACTGCTCCTCGGCATCGAACCCGACGCCGACTACCCGACCACCGAGATCGCGCTGCCCCCCGGCGCCGTCCTGGCGCTGTACACCGACGGCCTGGTCGAAAGACCCGGCGTCGACCTCGGCGAGTCCATCGCCGACCTCGCCCGCCAACTGGCCGCCGCGCAGGCCCCGTCCTTGGACGCGCTCGCCGACACCCTCATCGACCACGTCCAGCAGACGGGCGGCGTCAGCGACGACGTGGCCCTCCTGCTGCTCCGCCCGCCCGCCCCCGCGACCCGCGGGCCCGCCCGCCGACCCTGACGCCGGTGGGGCGGCCCCCTCGTCGAGGAGACCGCCCCACCCGTGAGCTCGTACGCGCTTTGGGTGCGCGCTTCAGGTGCCGGCCTTACGTGCCCGCTTTACGTGTGCCTGCCGGCGTTTTCAGCCGGCCGCGGGCCCGCCCGCTGCGGGCTTGCGGCGGCGGACCAGGAAGACGGTGCCGGCCCCGATGACCACCACGGCGGCGCCGACAGCGGCGATGGCCGGCGTCGCGGACGACGAACCGGTCTCGGCCAAGTCGCCGCCGGACGTGTTCAGTTGGGTGTCACCGGCCGGCTTGACCGGCAGCGGCGTCTTGCTGCCGGTCTGCGTGCCGGTGCCCGAGCCGTCACCGCCCGAGTCCCCGCCGGTCGACCCGTCGGCGGCCACGACCGCGAACTCGGCCACGCCGTTGTCGCCGCCGGCCTCCACGCACTTGCCCTTGTCGTCGGCGTAGATGCCGAATCCGACCGCGAACCCGTCACTGGCCTTGGCCTTGGCGTCGACCTGGATGCGGGCCTTCAGCTTGAAGGAGGCGTGCGGCTTGACCTCGGTGTAGCCGAGGTAGCCCGCGCCGGGGTCGTCCTCGTCCAGCGACACGGCGGCCCAGTCGCCGGTGTCGGGATTCTGGAACTCCAACTTCAGGTGGCTGGTGTCCGAGTTCCAGGTGTCGGAGTCGACCTGGGTGGCGAACAGGCCGAAGTCCACGCGGCGGTAGTCGGTGCCGGAGGAGTTCGCGACCGCGAGGCTGAACCCGTGCCAGCCGCTGCCCGCCTTGATCTGCGCCGGCAGGCCGGTGATGTCGGCGGTCAGCTTGTCGTCGATCCGCGGCTCGTCGTCATCGGAGGAGTCGCACGTGGTCCCGTTCGGGGGCTCGGTGGTCGCGGAGGCGGACGGCGTCGGCGCGGTGGTCGGGGAGGACGTGGGCGTGACCGGCGGCGTCGACGCCGATGTCGTCGGGGTCGCGGAGGCCGACGCGCTCGGTGTCGCGGTCGCGGTGGCCGTGTCCGTCACCTCGGTACTGGCGCTCACGGACGGGCTCGCCGTCGCCGCGCCGGGCGCCGCGGACGCGGAACCGGCCGTGAAGAGGGCTGCGGGCGCTATCACGGCGGTCACAGCAGCCGACGCGAAGACATGACGGAGCTTCATGAAGACCTCATATGGTCTGGCAGACGCGAAAGAGAATGTGGGGCCGCCGCCGACAGGTCAGGCGAGCGACCAGCGGACTGTATCCGAGCCGTACGAACGCCCGGCCAACAATTCGCCGTCGCCGGCGGGCGGACCCCCGCGCCCAACGGGACAAATACCAGCAAGCCCGCACAGTTGCACTCTGGAAGGGACAATTCCGGGTGCTTAACGTCACACCGCCCCGCCCGGGTCCGAGGGTTCGAAGGCCGAGGCCGGCCCGCGGACCGACGCGCAGGACGGGCGAGTTGTCCCGACCGAGCCTCGCTCGCGAGCGCTTGGCCACTCCCGGACACCAGCATCCGTAGCTACTTGACTTTGCCGGGTAGTGGAGACAGTCTAGTTGCATGACACCGAGCCACGATCCCCAGCTGCTGAAGGGCGTCCTGTCCGTGGTGCTGCTGCACCTGCTGGCGGAGCAGGAGTCCTACGGGTACGAGGTGGTGCAGCGGCTCCAGGCGGCCGGCTTCTCCGACGTCCTGGAAGGCACGGTGTATCCGGCCCTGTCCCGCCTGCAGCGGGAGGGCGGGCTGAGCACCCGCCTCGTCGCCTCCCCGAGTGGCCCCGCACGCAAGTACTACCGGCTCACCCCGGCCGGCCACGAGGCCCTGGCGAGCGGGACCGCGGCCTGGGCCCGGCACGTAGCAGTCGTCGACTCCGTCCTGACCCGCCCCCTGCCGACCGACCCCCAGAAGGGACGCTGACACCATGCCGCACACCCTCTCGTTGCTCAGCCGACTGCGCATCGAACGCCTCGTGTGGGCCCTGGACCAACGGCTCTACGATCTGCCCCGCCGCGCGCGCATCTCCACCCGCCGCGAGGTCCGGGCGAACCTCGTGGCCGCCGCCGGGGACGTGGGAGCCGGCCAGGCGCTGCGCCGCATCGGCGGCAGCCGCCAGCTGGCGGACAGCTATCTGACCGCCGAGCTGGGCGAAGGCCCCCGGCACTCCTGGACGGCCGCAGCGTGCTTCCTCGCCGTCGTCCCCCTGGTGCTCAACTACGTGCTCTCGGAGGCGGCTTCGGCGTTCCAGCACGGGATCACCGTCCAGGACCCGCACGCGACCGGGACGTTCACCTGGAACGGCGTCAGCTTCCTGCAGAGCGGGATGACGTTCACCTTCGACCAAGGCCACAGCACCCATGCCGGCGGCGCCTGGACTCCGATGGTCTACCTGCTGTGGCTGGCCGGCACCATCGCCTGCGGCCGTCTCTGGCGACTCCTCCCCCTCCGCCGACCCCACCGCCGGCACCCGGCCCCCACCCCCTGACTCCCCCCGGCCCGCCACCGACACGAGGGCGGCCCCCGCCCCACCTGCCTCCCCCTGCACCTCGGGTGCCATGTCAGAGAAGGCCTGCCCCGCTCGTCGTTCCCGTCAGACGCTGAAGCGTTCGACGAGCATCTTCATCGTCTCGAAGGCGGGCTTGGGGGCGTAGTCATCGGTGGTGAGCCCGAATTGATGGAAAAGTCCTCTCTTGGCGCTGTCGGCATCTCGCAGCGCAAAATGCGTGTAACCGCTCAGGCGGAGTTGCTTCGACTGGGCGGCGACGACATTCACCACGGTCTCGACGACGTCGGCCTGCCGGCGCGGGGGGCGTTCGGGCCCGGTGGGCCAACCGTGCTCGGTGATGTGCAGCGGTAGGTGTCCCAAGCCGGCGGGTGCAAGTACCGCTTCACGGTGATGACGCAGCAGTCCCTCAACGGCCTGCGGGAGGTCGGACGCGTCGACGGGTCGGAAGACGTCGGGAAAGAAGTCCAGGCCCGCGTAGTCCAGATCGGCGATGAAGCCCCCTCCCCCGAGGTTCGTCAGGTCAGTGACGAAGGAGGTTGCCGGCCCGAAGAGAGGGGTGGTGTTGAACCCGACCCGTAGGCCGGTGTACCCGAGTTCACGTGCTGCCGCTTTGACGGCGGAAACCCCACGGACGATCGCCTCGCGCACCGCCGGGTAATAGCCGTCCAGCGTCGGGTTCGACGTGACGTTGGGCTCCTCCGTCACTTGCAACGTGCCCGTGACCGCGCCGTACTGCTCGACCAGCTCGCGCAGGAAGTCGCAGTAGCCGTCGACGTCTCCAGCTGCGGACTGGTACTGCGCCACCAGGTCCAAACGGCGCCCCCGGACGGCGTATTGGGCCGCGTCGGCCGGTGAAGCGGTCGCGTGTGGCTCGCCGAGGCGGGTGGCATCGTCGAAGCCGATGTAGGCGCGTACCAGGAACGGACGGCCTGGTCGGCCCTGGAGGCGGTCGAGCGCACTCGACACGAGGGCCGGCTCATCGGGCAGACCGCCGGCCAGGCCCCCGGTGTCATCACCGGCGACTCCGCCCGGGTAGATCCCGAAGAGCAAGCCGTCAGGCGCTGTCGGTGTCACGCGTTCGGTTCCTTTCGGTTCGGCGCAACAGGGGGCGTGGAGGTGGTCGCCGCTGCGGTCGGCCAGGGCAGTGAGCCGGTGCGGATCTCGTCGATGACCGAGTCGACCCACGCCATCTCGGCGCGAGCAAGGCACAGCGCGTATTCCGCCTCGATGACATGCAGGCGGGGCACGCCGGCCGCCAGTGCCTTCGCGAGGCGTTCTTCATCGGCGCCCGTGCGTTGCCGCAGGCGCTGGCCACGCTCAACCAGGGCCTCCACCGCGCCAGTCACCCCGAGGGCGCCGAGATAGGTGACCGCGCCCAGGAACTGCGAGAACTCCCGTTCCGGGTTGCGGATCTGGGAGTCCAGCCGCCGTACGAGTTCGCCAAGGCCCTCCTGCGTGAGGGCGTAGACGGTCCGCTCCGGACGGTTCCCCAAGCGCTGCTGGCCCTGCGAGGCAAGCCACCCCGCTTCGACCAGCGCGGCAACGGTGTTGTAGAGCGTGCCCCGCGTGATCGCGGCCGCGTGGTTGTCGCTGCGTTTTCGCAGCTCAGCAAGCATCTGGTGCGGGTGCGAGGGCTGTTCGAGCAGGAGGCCGAGAACTGCCAGAACGATCGGGTTGTCGAGAGCGCGACGTGGCATAGTCGAACTCTACCAGTCCAAATAAACTATATGACAACCCGTGGGAACCTGGACTCGCGTCAGAGGGCCCAGCGGCCTGCGGGCCGATGCCAGGTGCCCGAATCCTGTCGGCGGCTCCCGGGAACTCCAGTCCGGTCACCCCACCCGGCGACCCCCTCCGGCGGCACCCGCGAGCCACGACCTAAATACCATCGGGGCGGAAGAGCACCGGCAAGAGGAGAACCTGTGACCAGATCACCGTCCCCACGCTCCACCGTGGTCCTCTACACGGTGTCCGCGACGTGCGCCGCCCTGGGCGCCCTGCTGTGGATCCGCGACCGGTCGACCCACACACCCCCCAGGTTCTACGGGAACGTCCTGGTGGCCGACAGCCACACCACGTCGGCCTGGCGCGTCTGGTCCCGGGCGGTCACCGAGGAACGCCTGGGCCTCTACCTCGTCGTCGCCGGCCTGGTCCTGGCCCTCGCGACACGGCTGCTCTCCGCCCGGCGGGACTGACTGGCCCGTCCCACACCTCGGCAGATCCTCACGGCGGCACCCTCCGGTGCCCAGTAAGTCGCGAGACCTGTCGAGTGAAGTTCCCCCGTGATCTCGGACACTCGTTCTTGTGCGGCGAGGGTGTGTCGTTGTCGGGTCTCGTTTGGGGTCAGGTAGCCCCAGTCGGGGTGCTTGCGTAGCCGGCGGCGGTTGTAGAAGGTCTCGATGTAGGAGAACACCGCGGCGCGGGCGGTGGCCCGGTCGGGCCAGGTCCGGGTACCGATCTCGGCCTTCAGGACTGCCCACACTGAGCCTTTTCCAACCTCACGTTGAGGGTGCGAGATGGGAAGACCGCAGTGCTTCCTCCCGTATCGCTCGGCTGCGCCATCGGCCCGGCGCCGGTTATCAGGTGCGGTCTTCGGCGCTGCTCTCGGTGACCGCTCGGAAGAGCTCGCGAGCCCGCTCGCAGAAGTGCTCGACCGCTCATTTGCGGTGCCCGGTCCAGTCCTGGTGCCGGTCCTCGGAGCGTCAGCGGTCGTATTGGTCGCCCATCGCGGCGGCGTTGTGCACGGTGCGGGCGTCATGCACGGCCCGCGGTACGGCGGCCGTGGTGACCCCCATCGGACGTTTCTGTGACGAGGACGGCGAGCGGACGATGGGTACCGGTCAGGCCGGCCCGACGACGCTCGCTCTGCGCCGCCGCCTGGTCGACATCCGGCACGGCCGTGCGCCGGACCCTGCCGACTGGCTGCACCCTGTCCACCCGCCGGGCAGCGCGGGGTGATGTCCGCAGACTCCTTTCGGCCGGTCCAAAGGACCGGCCGAACCGCTGGGCACACAGTCCCCTCCTCGCGCCGGCGCCGGCGCGAGGCCCGCCACGCCGCCGTATCGCCTCACTCCCGCTTGAGGGTCGGCTGAAGCCGTTCGGCTGGGGCATGGGCCGAACGGTGCCTTTCCCCGCCCGCCCGCAGGCCCGTCAGGGAAATAGCCGCGGCCACCAGGTACAGCGCGGCCTGGCCGTCGAGCACGAAAGTGACATTGACGCGGTCTCCCAGCAGGCCTCCCACCAGCATGCCGAGGCACTGGAAACTGTTGTTGACCATGTAGAAGATGCTGAACACCCGGCCCAGCTCGCCGTTGGCCACCCGGCCCTGGACCAGCGAGAAGACACCGCTGTTCGAAGCGATTCCGGGGATGCCGACCGCGATGAACAGCGCGATGTACACCGCCTCGCTGTGGGTCACGTACGCGGTGTTCCACAGTACGAGACTCAGCAGTCCGAACGATGTCGCCCCTATGATCATGAGCCGCCGGGGCTCCGCCCGGTGGCCCAGTGTCGCGATGAACACCCCGCCCATCAGCCCGCCGATCGCCTGTACGCCGCGCAGCACGCCGGTGACGTCGGCACTGTCGCCGAGGACTCGGCTGACGAAGACCACGAAGAGCACGACGAACATGCCCTGGGACACCGACCAGGTGGCGGTGCTCAGGAACGCGACACGGATGTCCCGGTCGGCCCTGACCAGGCGGATTCCCTCCCGCCACGCACCAACAGCCGAGGTCCCCTGCCTCGCGGACACTTGGGCCGCCGGCCCCGATGCCCGGCGTCCGAGGTGCAGCAGCGCTCCGGCGGCCAGGAAGCACACGCCGGATCCGACGCACAGGAATCGGGTGCCGCCGTGGGCGAGCGCGAAGCCGCTGAGGGAACTGCCGACCAGTCGGCCCAGGTTGGTGTTGAACGCAACCATGCTGTTGGCCCGCACGGTCTCATCCGTGCCGACGAGGCTGGGCAGCAGTGTGTTCTTGGCCGGTTCGTAGGTCTGCGTCAGGATCGCCTCGGCTGCCGCCACCAGGTAGATGATCCACAGTTGGTGCGCCGAGCGGACGAACAGCAGCGGCACCAGCGCTCCGGCCTGCAGTGCGGTGACCGCTGTCATCAGGCGGAACCGGTCCAGCCGGTCCACGAGCACGCCGGCGAACGAGCCGCAGGAGATGCCCGCCGCCAGTTCCACGATGAGGACTGTCGAGGTGACAAAACTCGAATCGGTCAGCCCGAAGACATAGATGGGCAGACCGGTGATCAGCAGCCAACTCGCCGCGTCCGCTCCCAGCCCGGCCGTCCAGACCAGGCAGAAGGCCTTCCTGCGCAACAGCGACAGCATGGGGGTCAGAGGCATTCCGGGTTGAGGTGCGCCTGCACGCTCAGGTTCACCGGCCGTGCGTCCGGCGGCACGTACTTGCGCGTGGCCCGGATGTACGGGCGGATCACGGCGTCCAGCGTCACCACCAGGTGTGCGAGCTCCTCGGCAGTCAGCATCAGCGCGTAGTTGTTGAACGCCGCGCTGCTCTGCCACTCCTCGGGGAGCCGACCGGCGAGTTCCAGGTACTCGCGCATGGCGCGGAAGACCTCGTTCAGCTGGAGCGAGGACAGCGTCGCGCCGATCTCCTCGGCCTGCTCCGATTCCAGATCCGGCAGGAAGTCAAAGCCCGTCGCGCTGGCCCGCCATGGGCGCTCCCGTCGGTCCTGTCCGTCCGGCTCCGCCCGCTCCACCAGGCCGAACCGGGCCAGATTCCGCAGGTGGTATCCGCAGTTCGCGCCGGTGTCGTGCAGTGCCTCGGCGCACTGGGCCGCGGTGCGCGGCCCAGCAGCCAGGAGGTGGTGCAGCAGCCGCAGACGCAGCGGATGCCCGAGGCTGGTGAGGGCGCGGACATCGCGCACCGCCATTCTGCGCTCGGCCTCACCCATGGCAACCTCCAGATGCGAAGCAATCCTTTGTCATCTCAGCATATTCTATCCTAGTGCGGAAGACATGTTGCGCATCTGCCCGGGCGGCGCCGCACGCGGGATCCGGCCTGGGCAGAGCGCTCGGCTGCCGGGAGGCCGCCGGTCGGAAGCATCGGCCGTAGCAACTGCACGGAAGAAGGTCACCCCATGCGGACCCGCTGAACGCCTACGGAAGGCTTGCGCCCCGGATCCCCGGGTGCGGCAGGCGCGACGGGCCATACATCTGTGCCGCAGATCACACTCACGGAATATTCGACACGCAACGTGACAAGAATCCCCGGGTCTCCTCCGCGAAGAAAGCCGCTTTAGATTCAACCGGTCGAGCAACAGGGCTGGTTGAGGACGGTACACGTGGCGAGGATGGGTCGGCCGGGGATGTCGGGCAGGATGAAGGCCGACCTGTGGCGGCGGTGGAGGGCTGGGGAGTCGATCAGCGTCATCTCAGGGCAGATCGGCAAACCGCCCGGCTCGGTGTTCACCGTCCTCAAGCATCATGGAGGAATCGCTCCAGCGCCTCGCAAGGCGCGGCCTGGAAGCCTGACCGTGGGCGAGCGGGAGGAGATCTCCCGCGGACTGTGCGCCGGCGAGTCCTACCGGGCCATCGCCGGCCTCCTGGGACGCGCAGTGTCGACGATCAGCCGTGAAGTGAACAAGAACGGTGGACGCGACGTCTACCGGGCGATAGCTGCGCAGGAACGGGCACTTGACCGCGCCCGGCGCCCGAGGCAGTGCCTACTCGCTCGCAGACCCGAGTTGAGGCAGGCGGTCCTGACCCTGCTGAGGGAGGAGTGGGCGCCGGAGCAGATCACCGGGCACCTGCGTCTCCGTCACAGTGGCGGCCCGAAGCGGCAGACGACCGAAGCGAGTTCGGGCAACGGCCCGTGGCCGGCCCCCACGCGGTCCCGCGCCGTCTGGCACCACTCCAACGCGGGCCCGCCTTGTTCCGCTTCGCGCAGAGCACCCCTGCGCCAGATGGACAACGGGCACCAGCACAGGGTAAGCACGCGTATCGCCCTGTTCATCATCCCGGAACTCGAGGACAAGCCGTGCGTAGAACCCAACTCATACCCGGAGCGGTCGTCGTGCTGCTCGCAGCCGCTCTCGCGACCGGCTGCTCCGGTGGACACAGCAGTGAGGCCGGATCCGGGCCCGCGGAGTCCTCCGTCACGGCGACGCCGACACCCGGGAGCACTGCAGCAGAAAACGTCGGAAGTTCGACGGCACCGAGCACCGCCGCATCGAGTGGCTACCCGACCACCGCGGCCGCCCCGGGCGCGGCCGTCCCGCAGGTGCGAGACGCCTTCGCAGTACTGCAAGCAACATACAACGACAACTGTGGGGCCCCCGGGAACTGCGAGTACTTCCTCAACCGCCTCCTGACCAACCTCGACGACCTCGGCAACTCGATGAAGGCCAGCCCGAAGGGCACAGCCCACTTCAGGCACCCGCTCGCCTGGATCGGGCAGATGCAAGCCGCGTTGGACGGCGATTTCACGTTCGACAACCTCCACAAGCACCAGAGCCTGCTGGTCACGACCCGCGACAAGATCAACACTTGGATGCAGTCACACCCGGACGACTACCGCTAGTCAGACAACGTGTCACCCGCCGCAAACAAGGGCGAGACCGCGGGTGAGGACGGCCCCGTGCCGGACAGCCCAGCCGTCGGAATTCTCCGCAGACATGGTGGGGCACGGGCCGATGAGAAATTGTCCAGCCCGTCCTGCTGAGCACGGTCGAGGGCCGGGGCCCAGGGGCAGCCGCCCGGGGTCAGCGGAGTACCGTAGCCCGACGGTGCACTCACCGGCCACAATGAAGAGGTGAAAGCCCTGCCCCGTGGCCTGCCGCCGGCGAACTCCCGGAAATGGCACAGCCGTCGATGGTGGGATCAATTGGGATACCTGAGGGTTCGTTCCCTGGCGAACCCGAACTGGCCCCGAGACATGCCCTGGCTGATCCGGTGGTTCCGGCGCGAGCGTTCGGCCGCGCTCCCAGACGAACAGGTCCTCTACGACAGGGCCATCACCGCGGCTCAGGCCTATGCGCGTACCCCCATCGGCTCGGCGGACGCCGAACGGGCGTGGGACCGTGTTCTCATGCCCGTCGATGAGCTGCTCGCCCGGCGGCAGGCGATGCATCTCGACAGGGTCCGTCGAGTTCAAGCCGAACACGGTCATGCCAGTACCCAGGACCACCGGAACCCCTGACCGGGTGCGCTTCCGCCAGCGCGGCATCCGTGCGATCATTCCGCAGCCCTCCGACCAGGTCGGACACCGGCTGCGACGCGGCCGCGCGGGAGGCCGCCCGCCCCGATTCGATGTCGAGGACAACAAGCAGCGCAACACCGTCGAACGTTCCATCAACCGTTCTCAAACAATGGCGCGGCCTGGCGATGTGCACGGACAAGCTCGCCATCGGCTACCAGGCCGCACTCCGCCTCGCCGCCATCCTCATCTGGACACGGCGATAGCCCCTCCCTCAGCGATCGACGACCCAGCGCGCGTCCGGAGGCCAAGAGCCCTTGCCGACGATGTGGTGGACGATCCTGAATGCTTCCGCAAGGGGAACGGTGTCCTCATCCGGGTATTCGTCGTACTCCCCGTTGGACAGAAGGAAACCGTCGCTCGATCCCTCAGCTCCAGGGTCGGATGCATGCTCGCCGGGGTCTCCTTCACCATCCATCAGCACCAGCATTACGCGCCGGCTGTTGGTCACAAAGGCCAGCCTGCGACCGGACGAACTGGTCAGCCAGGTCTCGAGCTCGCCTCCCCCGATCCTTGCCTTGAGGGTCTCCAACACCACCTCGGGCGACACCACCGCGCTGCCGTCATCGATCACCCAGGAGCCGGTCATGAGCACGACGATCTCATAGCTGAGTTTGAGAGACAGACCCTGGCTAGTCGGGCACCCCGCCGGGTATGGCGGCGCCGGGCAGCGGAACAAGTCTGTCGGTCTCGATCACGGATTGAGTATGCCGGTGCCGTTGTCTCCGAGCGCCTGCCCGAACGGCCACTCCGAGCGGGAGGGGGCTGCCCCCTCGTACGACGGCATCGCTGACACGTGTCCGTCGTTCCCGACACTGAGTTGTCAGGACCAGACAGTCCCGTCGCTTCTGACCACACCATCAAAGATGGTCAAAGCGTTGGAGTACCGCTTCGCAGAGGCCGAGTCAGAGCTGTGGCGAGGAGCCGTCTGACCTGGTGCGTTGTTCTTCAGGATGAGGCGGCGATCGGCGGAGTACGCGCAGACGTATCCGACGTCTTTGAGAACTGTTCCCTCTTCACCCGCCTTCTGGTGATAAACGACTCCTTGCCGGAGGCTCTGGAGGGCGCGGCAGTGGTGGATTCCACTTTCCGTGCTCATCGAAGTGCGGCCGAGCACCACATGATGCCTCGGTCCAATGTCGGTCATGGATGACAGCGACCTACGAGCTCGTACGTGTTTAGCCTTCACCGATCCGGATCGGTACTCCCTGCTCGTTGCGCTCGTACACGCGGCGGGTGTTCTTGTCGATCTTGTGGGCCACCTCGTCGCCGAGGTCGATGCCGTTCATCTCGGCCAGGGCCACCAGGTAGAGGAAGACGTCGGCCAGCTCCTCGCCGAAGTCGGGCAGGCCCTTGCGCCAGGCGGTGAAGGCTTCGCCGACCTCGGCGGTGAGGAGGCCGAACTCCAGCGGCACGTCGGTTGTGTTGAAGCCCTTGGCGGTCTTGTTCTCCCAGGCGAGCTTCTGGGCGGACCGGATGTCCATGGCTCCTCCGACGGCGTGGCAGCAGGTGCGGTCGCAGCCTAGCGAGGTGAGGAACGCGTCCCGGGAGAGGGGTAGGGAAGTTCACCCTGTCGAGGGGATGTCCAGCGTGCTGGTGTCGATCGTCAGCACAGGTGCGTAGTCCGCCAGGGTGTCGAACACGCGCCGGTACGCCGCGATCAGAGCCGTGACGTCGTCCAGGCTGATGGCCTCGCCGTCGCGGGCGAGGAGCCGCTGGTGGACGACGGTCGGCGGGGCGGTGAGGTGGACGAGCAGGCCGTCTCGGGCGATGACGGTTTCGGCGAGGTCGATGGCCTCGCTCCACGCGATGCGTGAGCGGCCGCGGTTAAGAGGGCCGTAGACCAGTTCACTGAGAAAGCAGCGGTCGAACAGAAGGTGCCCCTCCTGGGCCAGGATCGCTCGGTATCGGCCGGCGAGGTCGAGGTGGTCGGGGGTTCGCGGGGAGTGCACCACGGTGAAGCCATGGTCGACGGACAGGCGTCGGGCCAGGGTGGTCTTTCCGACGCCGTCGCACCCTTCGAGGACCAGGGTCCGGTGGTCTGCGGCGATCTGTTCGACGCTCATGCCGACAGCCAGGCGGTGACGGCCTCCGGGGTGTCGAGCCGGGCCTGTACGGCGTACTGGATCATGAGGTTCCGCAAATTCGGCTCACGCCCGACGGCGTGGGTGAAGCCGGTTCGGCAGGCGTAGGCAGCAGTGGGCGTGCCGGAGGCGCACGCGGCGCCGATCAACAGTGCGCCACCGGGTGGGGTTTCCGGTCCGGAGACGTCGACAAGGAGTCGTCTCGCACCTACAGCGGCTGTCAGGTCTGCCAGACCAGCCGAGACGGGTTCAGGCGCGGCAAAACGCTGCGGCCCGACAATGCGGTGCCCGACTGAGACGCACGCCTGGACGAGATGATCGACACCCTGACGGCTGTACGGAGAGGGCTCCACGTACGCCTCCCCTCCAACCGGTGGGTGAGGTTCGTATCGAGCAGTCGCCGACAGTTCGAGCAGAGCCTCGACAGCGGTATCGAGTGCGGACGCCACTTGCACGAGGTTGCGCTCGCGGAAAGCGGTGAAACGTGAGGCCGTACCCGACCCCGACGCGGTACTCGGCGTGCCAAGGCGGGGTAGCCGGATGACGCGAGTCGCCGCCGCCTCGATCAACGGATCGGGGAATTCGAGCCGCGGACCGTCCTCCGTCAGCGAGTACGTCTGGAAGTCCGTCGTCAGTACGACGACCGGCACGCCGCACGCCCAGGCGTACCCGATCTCCATGCAGACGCCGTCGTCCAGGCTCGGGCCGTGCAGGATGGCCACCATCGCGTCGATGCGACGAAGGCGTTCACGGTCCAGCTCGAAGAGACGTCGTCCCTTGACGTCGGCGACCAGTTGTTCCTCGTCGGTGTCGCAGAACGGCAGGAAGACGCGGTCCGGGCCGGTCTTGTCGGCCAGGCGGTCAGCGAGGTCGGCGCCCAAGGCGCGGTCGTGCGCGGCGAAGAGCCGGTGAGCGATGTAATACACCGGGTGCTCCCAACGGATGGGTCAGGCGCGGCGGGGCGCCGGAATCGGCAGGGGCGGTGCTGTGACGTGCTCGGCGGCGGCGAACACCGCCCGGGCGAGAGCCTGCTGAGCCGTGGAGCCTTGGGCGCGCTGTGCACGGTAGGTGCCGGCCAGCGTGTCGCCCGCCCCGGTCACGTCGCGAGCAGCGCGGGTCGGCGGCCGGGCCTCGGCGACTGCCCGCCCGGACTCAAGGACGCGCGCCGTGCGGGGGCCGTCAGTGATCACGACTTCCCGCAAGTGGGCGGGATCGACCAGGCCCCGGAGTGCCTGGTATTCAGCCGCGTTGACGAAGACGGTGGACGCCTCCGCCAGCCAGGGAAGAGCCTCCCGGATCAGCGGTGCTGCGCTGGGCAGGTAGAAGTCGAGGCTGAAGTCGGCCCGTTGTCTGGTCAGCTCGGCGAGGACCGCGCGGACGCCGAGGGGGCGCCGGCAGCAGACGTGGTACGTGCCGTCGGCGGAGCGGGCCAGGTGTGCGAGCACGTGGTCGGTGAGTTTCTCGGCGACGCCGTAGTCAGCGGTGACCGCGAGCAGTTCACCGGTCACGTCGTAGGTGAGGCCGAACGACGGAGTCGGGCCTGTGAGTCGGGATGCCGCCGACCAGTCCAGTGCCGCGAAATCGGCTGCCTCCGGGAGGTGGGCGAGGTCGTCGCCCAGGACGCAGACCGGTCCGGCGCGGAGTCCGGCCCGGGTGGCGGCCAGCGAGATCAGCAGTGCCGCGCCGCCGAGGCTGGTGCCTCCCCGGCGTCGGGGTAGCGCGTCGTGTCGCGGGAGACGTTGCCGATCACGGCCAGCGCGGTCACCTTCCACGCTTCCGATGCGGGCAGTCGACCACCTGCGTGCACACCGGTCGGTGGGTGCACAGCCGAGGGGACGGGCCGTTGAGGTAGAGGCGCTTGAAATAGATGAGGACCAGGTGGACCCACCAGGTCGGCCTGACGCCGTCCGGGATAGTGACCGCGTACTCGTGCCGGAACGCGAGCGCCCGGAAGTCTTCGCGGTGCGCGTGGACCGCCGCTTCGAGGATGTGCCGGAACCTCTCGTGGGCGACCGCACCGTTCGGCAGCTCAATGCCGAGAGCGGGTGCGAGCTTGCCGACCATTCCGGAGTCCACCGGGATGATGCCGCTGTGGTAGCCGCGGGCGTTGAGCAGGGCGCACTGCGCGACCTTGAAGGAGGCACCGCGTACCCGTTCGGCATAGTCCGCCACGAGGTCATCGACGTCTGCGGTGGGAGATGACGGATCGATCGCGTGCTTGTCCCACAGCGTGCACAGGTCGGCGAGCGAGCGCAGGTAGTCGATCCGGGTTCGGGGCAGTCCGATCGGCCGGACCAGCGCGGCGAGGTCGCCGTCCGACGCGTTCGCCAGCGCGTCGAACCCGCGGGCGTCGGCCGTCAGGATCACCTGCCGGTAGGTCTCCACCATCCGGTAGGACACCCGGGTGGACCAGCCGGCGGCGAGCATGCGCATGCGGGGATCGGTGATGGACAACGGCCACCACCGGTTGTCGTCGTGGTTGGCCTCGACCTCGGTGCGGACGTCGGGCAGGGCGGCGGCCCGTTCGACAAGGCGGTGGATACGCCGGTTGTCGATCGAGCGGGGCCTTGGACGTTCGAGGGTCACAGGGCTGCTCCGGCGGAAATGCGGGCTGCCAGCAGCCCGATGGCGAGGTTGGACGTAACCACGGGCTTACCCGTTGCCTGCTCCACGTCCCGGACGACCGGAAGGGTGTGCCACCCGGTGCACGACAGCACGACGGCGTCAGCCGCCCGCACCGCCCCCTCCGGCAGGGCGCTGACCAGGGCCAGCACTTCCTCCGCACTGACCGCCGGATAGCCGTCATCGAGCCCCAGGCTCGCGTGGGCCAGGACATCGATGCCCATCTTGCTCAGAGCCTCGCTCTCCGCCGCGGTCACCGGGTGCGGATAGGGCGTGGCCAGGATGACCCGCCCCAGTCGGGCCGAGGCCAGGGCGCCGACCAAGGCGTCGAACGCCGTGATGACGCCGGGCGGCAACTCAGGACCGCCGGTGAATCCCGCCGAGGTGCAGGCGAGGACGACCGCGTCCAGCGGCACGTGCGACAACGAGTCCAGCGCTCCGGCGGCGGCTTCGCGCAGTCCGTTCCAGAAGGCGTCGTCGACCGCCGTGGTCCGTGACTCCGGCACGAGACGGGCGTGGTGGAAGACCGTGTGCGTCAGGCCCAGGCGCGGGAGTTCGGTCTCGACGGCGACGTTGGCCCAGGGCAGCAGCACCCCGACGCGGACCGTGCGGCTGCTGCCCTCGTCAAGCCTCGCGAGCAGGGCGAGGGTGCCCTCAGGCCGCTGCGGCAAAGCGCTCTCCATAGATCGTCCGAGGGGCATGGCCGGTGACGGTGAGGTCGCCGACGGTTCCCACGGGGGTGGCGGTGTCGCGCTCGATGATCTGGATCGAGTACGAGCCCAGGCGCCGCCACCAGGTGCCGCCCTGGCCGACGAAGTAGGAGTGCAGGCCCGGGACGCGCAATCCGGTGGGGTACACGCGCTCCTTCATCGGCTGGTCCCAGCCGAAGTCGATGTCCGCCTTCCACGAGGCGAAGTGCTCGGCGGACGGCAGGGGATCCTGCTGGCCGAGGGCGGCCAGCGGCGTTCCCGGGAAGGCTCGGGCCAACCGGACGTTGGTGCGGTGGCACAGGAGCCCCGCGTCGAGGATCCGGCTGAGGCCCAGAAGGTTGGCGACGTGGGTGCCGTGGGTTTCGCCGGGCAGTCCGTAGATCAGGTTCAGGCCGGGCAGGAGCTTCGGCAGTCCACCGGGGCCGCTGCCTGCGCCGGCCTCGTTGATGTGCTGGACGGCACGCATCAGGATGTCGGGGGTGCACGTGAGGTTGTTCCGGTCGACGACGGCCGGATCGAAGCTCTCGATGCCCATCGGCGCGCAGTTGCCCTCGGTGCAGTACTCGGCCACCAGCTTGGCGATCCTTGCCCCGACCGGGGCCGCCACGGCGAGCGGGTCCGCGTTGTCGATGTGGAGCACCTCCAGCTCCGGGCAACGCTCCCGGATGCCGCCGAGCAGTGCTCGGATCGCTTCCTCGTCCCGGTTGCGGTAGGAGAAGAAGCAGGTCTGCTGGCCGAGCCGGAAGTTGCGGATTCCGGCCGCGTAGAGCTGGGCGGCCTCCTCCACGACGTCCTCGACGTCCCGGAAGGCGACGAGCGGCGACTTGGCCGGCTCGTTGCAGAAGTCGCAGAACTTCCGGCGCGTGCACCCGCGGTACAGCTCCAGCTCGGCGATCGGTCGCCACGGCATTTGCGCGACCAGCCCGCTGAAGTCGTCCCGGTCTCCGCGCATCAGGTCGTACGGCGCCGCCTGGCGGCTGCCCAGGGTGACGTCCCTGGACGTGATGGTCGCCGCGTGCACGGCGTCGAACAGCCCGGCGTACTGCGCGGGAGCGTCGTTCACGTACGCCGACAGCGGCCCGAGAAGGCAGCGTCGGCCCCGGACGCACGCGAGGGCGCGGGCGATCTCCTCCGGCGAGCCGTTCACGGCGTGCAGGTGGACGGACGGCACCGCGTCACCGGCGACCACGACGACCAGCTCGGCGTCACGCAGGAGCTGGATGGCGTTGTCGCGGTTGGCGGTGACGGAGTACGTCAGGGGATCGCTCTGCGGCGGCTCCACAGCGGGCCTTCCGCCCGCGAGGCACCAGCGGACGTCGTCGATCGTCAGGTAACGCGCGTCTGCGTCCGGCCGGGACCGCCGCAGAGCCGACCATGCGCTCCGGACGTACGTCGACAGGTAGGGCGGCACACCGAGGCCGCTCGGCTCGACGGTGAAGCAATCCAAGATCACGACTGGGCTCATCGTTCCCCTCCCTCTGCCGGGGCTACCTCAGGCCACGGGATCCCCCGGAGCACTGGACCTTCGCCCCCGCGTTCTCAGTCTCGGGCGGGGACAGGCTCCCGACGAGGGGTCGTCAGGGTTGTTCGGTTGCATAGGGGTTGTAAATCAGCTACCCGCCGTACGAAGACTGGGACGCCGCGTGACCGACAGGGCATCATCAGAACATGGTCAGGAACAGAGGCCCTGCGGACGGGAACACCGCACTGGGGTCGGCGATCCTCGAAGCCGGTTGCTCACATGCGGCCTTGGCCCGCAAGGTCAACGAACTCGGACGGGCACAGGGCGTGGTGTCGCGGTACGACAAGGCGTCCGTCACCTGGTGGCTCGTCGGCATGATCCCGCGAGGGCGGGCTCCGGAGTTCATCGCCGCTGCCCTGGCGGGATTTCTCGGCCGCCCGGTGTCGCAGGTCGATCTCGCTTTCCCCACTGAGCCGCAACGCCCGGTCGTAGCAAAAGCACTGACGTATCGTGAAGATGTGGCCGAAACGCTGCACATCCTCGCGGAGCTCGGCTCCACCGACACCTCGCGCCGCAGTCTGCTCGGGACCGTTCCGTTCGTGGCGACGGCCTTGATGGATCCCCAGCGCCAGTGGCTGCTCTGGCTCCTGGAGGAGGACCAGGCGCCACGGCTGGCCGCTGTTGCGGGCGGAGGCCCTGCGCAGCGTGTGCGGGCGATGATCAGCATGTTCGATGAGATGGACAACAGGTTCGGTGGTGGCGGCGTCCGGGCCAGCATCGTGAATTACCTGAGCACAGAGCTGACGCCGATGCTCCAACAGCGCGGCACGCCTCCCCACCAGCGACGCCTTCTCTTCACGTCCGCGGCCAAACTCGCCGCGATGGCCGGGTGGTGCTCGTACGACTCCGCCGACTACGGCCTGGCACAGCGGTACATGACCCAGGCCCTCCGGCTGTGTGCCGAAGGCGGTGACCGCGTTCTCGGCGGTCAGATCCTGGCCGGCATGTCCCACCTGGCCACCAGCCTCGGAAATCCGGCCGAAGGGATCTCGCTTGCCCGCGCCGGGATCGCCACAGCCAAGTCCGCGGGCAGTCCGCTCGGGCTGATGCGCTTGCACGCGATGGCCGCCCGTGGCCACGCCGCTCTGGGCGACTCACAACCGGCGACCCGCTCCCTGGTCGCCGCGACCGCGGCTTTCGACCTGAGCCGCGGGACCGACGAGGAGTCCCGCTGGGTCGGATATCTGGATCATCACTATCTGGAAGCGGAGGCCGCGCTCGTCCACCGCGATCTCGGTGAGTCCGCGGAGGCGGAGCGCCTGGCGGAAGCGTCCGTGCGGGCCAACGCCAACCGGCGCCGCCGGCAGGCCATCAGCCGCTCCGTACTGGCGACGGCCCTCTTCCAGCAGAACCGTCTGGACGAGGCCATCGGAACGGCGACACGTGCGCTGGACCAGTTGGGAGACGTCCACAGCGAGCGGTCGGTGCAGGCGCTCAGAGACTTCCGGTCCCGGCTCGCTCCTCGCCGGACCGAGGCTCTCGTGCGTGACTTCGAGCGGAAGGCTCGGCCGATTCTCGGCGAGGCGGCCTGAGGTCCGCTGATCAGTACCCGTCGGGTGTAGGGGCGTTCTGCCCCCGGTCAACGGGGATGTTGGCCCCTGTCACCCCCCGGGACTCCGCCGACAGCAGGAAGGCGATCACGTCGGCGACCTCGCGCGGCTCGACCAGCTCACGGCCGGGGAACTCGTCACGGAACCTGTCGAAGGCGGCCGGGTCCTCCTCCCGCATTCGGTCCCAGCGCTTTCCCCGGATGAGCATCGACCCCGGGCTGACGGTGTTAACCCGGATGCCGTCGGCGCCCAGCTCCCGCGCCAGAGACGACACCATGTGGATCTGAGCGGCCTTGGCAGCCCCGTACTGAGCCTGGGGACCCGGCCGGGAGCCGGAGATCGACGAGACCACCACCACGGACCCGCCGCCGGCGGCCCGCAGGTGGGGAACCGCCGAGCCGATGAGCCGGGCAGCGTGTCCCGCGTTCATCTCCCAGGTCGTCGACCAGTCCTGATGCGTGGCTTCGGCGATACCGCGACCCCGCGCTCCACCGGCGCTCGCGACCGCACCGTCCAGGCCGCCGAGTTCGTCGGCTGCCTCCGCGACGAAGGTCTCGACAGCCCCAGATTCGACGAGGTCAAGAACTCGCGTGACCAGCCGGTGTCGATCGCCAGGCTCAACGGCGTCACGTAGGGCGTCGAGGTGATCGGCCGTCCGCCCGCAGGTTGCGACAACGGCCCCCTCGGAGAGCAGCAGCCGGACCACTTGCTCTCCAAGGCCACGGGAACCACCGGTCACCACCATTCGGCGCCCTTCGAAGCGACCGCCCCGCCCACCCGCTGCGCTGGTTTCCCTGATGGTGGACATCGCTTCCTCCTGGTGCCTTCCTGCATCCCCGCCTGCTTGATTACACCCCCTGTTGCCCCTGCTGCGAGCGGTGCCGAGACGGTTCTGTGGATGCCTACCACTTCAAGGGTCTACGGCGAGGCTGTCGCCAGTCCGTGTGCCGGCGATCCGCCTCGCCTCCGGGCAGGGCGACCCGAATCGAGAACGAGTCGAGAGCCAGCAGCCGAACGCTCCCCTCCGACCGGGAGGTACATCGTGTCCCAGGCATCACCCTTGATCAGCATCCTGACGTTGGCGGATACGCCCAGTTCGCCCGCCTCGGCTCGACGGCACGTCGCGGACGTGCTGCCGGGCTGGAAGGTGTGCTCCGAGGAGACCGTCGAGACGACCCGCCTCGTGGTGTCCGAGCTGGTCACCAACGCGATCCGCCACCCGGGGACGGCGGCGGGCTCACTCCCGTCCAACCCGGAGCCGGTCAGCACCGTCAAGCTGGTGCTGGAGGCCACCGACTCGATGGTGCGGATCTCGGTACGGGACCGAGATCCGACACCCCCTCGGTTGAAGGAGGTCGGTGTCGAAGCGGCCGGAGGAAGAGGCATCTTCCTCGTGGCAAGTCTGAGCACGCGATGGGGCCATTACCCCTGCCAGCCGGAGCTGGGGAAGGTCGTGTGGGCCGAGGTACCGCTCCTCTCTGAGAGCAGCGTCGGAAGCTCACCTACGTCCCTCCACCTGTCCGCCGATCTACGTCGTCCACGAGAGAGCCCCTTTCCATGAACACGCGAAACGTTGCACGAACGCCGACGCACAGGCTCGGCGGAGCCCAGAGCAAGGCGCGATCGCACGGGTCCCAGCGGAGCGCGGTGCCGTTCATCGCGCGGTGGAGCGGGGAGCGGGACGGGGACATGCCGATGGTGTTTCGTCGGGGCCTTCGGGGGATCGGCTACGCGAACGAGCGGTCGTTCGACCGGGACTCGTACGGGATTCTGTGGAGCAGGACTCCTTCCCAGCCCGGCCATGGTGTGCCCCAGTACGGGAAGGTGCACAGTCTGCGGCAGCGGTTGTGTATGGCGGGGCTCCGTTGCCAGGTCTGCGGCGGGCCGGCCGACCGCACCGCCGACGGCGTGCTCTGGATTGTCGACACACCTGCCGACGACCTGAGGCCCGGAGCGGAACACACCGCCCACCCGCCGGTCTGCCGCCCCTGCGCCCACCAGGCGGTACGGTCCTGCGTCCATCTACGAGCCCGATACGTGGCTGTGCGGGCCTCGGCCTTCACCTTCTACGGCGTCCAAGGCACCGTCTACCAGGCGGCCCTGTCCGGCCCCCGCGTGTACGACGCCGCAGCCGTCCGCCTGGGCGACCCTCGCCTGTCCTGGACACGGGCCAGCCAACTCCTCATGACTCTGACCGACTTCACCGTGATCGATCTGAGCGACCCGACCGCTTGAGCCCCTCGCCGACGCGGCCCGTCTCGACGTCTATGCCGCGCGTGAAGTGCTGCACCACCCGCCCGCCAGAGCCATCCCCAGCGCCGAGCGGGCATCCGCACTCGGCGCGGTGGTCGGGGCCGCAGGTCTCAGTGCCGGGACCATGCCCACGGGCCATCAGCGGTTTCTGTCCGACTCCGTCACCCTCGGCGAAGCCGACCTGAAGCGACTTCTGCGGGACAGAAGGCGGCACCAGGCAATCCCCTGACGGAGGTACCGGAACCCACATGAGTGATCGAACGCAGCATCACAGCCCGCCTGCCCGACCACAGAAGGAGAAGGCCGGGCATTCGAATTCAGGTTCTAGATTTCGCCCGCCTTCACCCGTTACGGCGACAGGAGAACCCCCGTTACCCGATTACCAGTCCGCACCTCACCCGAGGAGCCCCCATGAATCCCGTACGCTGCCCTGCGCTCGTTCATCCCGCGTTCGAAAACGCCACCGCCTTCTCGGGCACCACCCTGCACTCCACCGCCGACCGCAACACCCTGCCCACCCGTGGGTCACGACCGGATACGAGGTACCTGGCATGACCCGCGGCCCGTCCCACCGGGCCACCGACTGGCCTGCGGGAGGCGCCCGGTGAAGAGGTTCTTCGGACCGGTCACGATGGCCGACCCGCAGGTTTCCGACGCCGAACACGAGCTGTTCGGCGGGCCCCTGCGCTACGACATGGGCTGGTCCCAGCACGAGCACGCGAGCCTGGACCTGACGATGATGTCCGCGCTGCGCTCCATGCCCTCACTCGTCGGCGCCACGCTGCGCATGGCGTGGCAGGCCGACCGGCGTGCCCTGCTCTCGGTCGGCGTCAGCGAGATCTGCCAGGGCATCGCCGCAGCCGCCGGGCTGCTGGCCGTCAACGCCGTCATGCACGCGCTGCTCGCCGGCACCGGTAGCGCCCCCGAGCGGCTGCACGCGCTGCTGCCCGGTCTCCTGGCCGCCGCGGTCGTCGGTGTCGTCAACTCCGCCCTGTCCGCCTGGTCCACCTCCCGTGCCGGGCGGCTGGAGCCCAAGGTGGAGCGGATCGCCACCACCCAGTACCTGGCCGCGGCAGCCAAAGTCGAACTGGAGGCCATCGACGACCCCGACTTCCGTCGCCTCGTCGACATCGCCCAGCACGGCCCCGGCTCCGCCCGCCGCATGATCAGCGCCTGCGTCGCGGCGCTGAACGGCCTCATCTCGCTGATCACCACCGCCGGTGTCCTGGCCGTACTGCACCCGCTGCTGCTGCCCCTGCTGATCCTCATCGCCGCCCCGCGCGGCTGGGGGGCCATGCGCGTGGCCCAGGAGCGGTACGTGTCGGTGATGAGCTGGATCGAGCACGTACGGGCCAGCCGCCTGATCGGCAACCTGCTCACCGAACGCACCGCCGCCCAGGAGGTCCGACTCCACGCCGTCGGCCCCTTCCTCCTCAGCCGCTACGAGCGCATGGCCGAGAGCGCGGAGGCCGAACAAGAACGCCTCGCCTCCAGCAAGGCCCTGACCGAATGGGTCGCCTCAGCGCTGTCCGGCCTGGCCATGGCCGCGACCTACGGCGCCATGTTCTGGCTGGTCACGGCCGGGCACATGAGCCTCGCCGTCGCCGGGACCGCTGTCATCGCCGTGCGCACCGGCTCGGCGAGCCTGGGCGCACTGGTCATGAACATCAACCAGCTCCACGAGGAGAGCCTCTACGTCCGCGACCACGGCCGCTTCCTCGCCCAGGCCGGGCGGCGGACACTGCCGTCCGGCGGGGCGCCCGTACCGGAACGGGTCAAGGAGATCGTTCTGGACCAGGTCACCTACCGCTACCCCGACCGGGACACCGCTGCCCTGGACGGGGTGTCCCTGACCCTGCCGATGGGGTCGGTGACCGCGGTGGTGGGCGAGAACGGCTCCGGCAAGAGCACCCTGATGAAGGTCCTCTCCGGCATGCTGCTGCCCGCCTCCGGCGCGCTGCGCTGGGGCGAGGCGGACCTCACCGGCCTCGACCGCGCCCAGGTCTTCGAGCGGGTCTCCCTGCTGACCCAGGACTTCCAGCGCTGGCCCGTGACCGCCGCGATGAACATCCGCCTCGGGCGCCCCGACCACCCCGCAACAGACCAGGACCTGGGGCCCTCGGTCGACTACGCCGCCGCCGGCCCCGTCATCGCCAAACTCCCCGACGGCCTGCGCAGCCTGCTGGCCCGCATGTTCCGCGGCGCCATAGAACTGTCCGGCGGCGAATGGCAGAAAGTCGGCCTGGCCCGCACGCACTGGCGCAGTTCGACATCACAGGCAGACGGTGTCCTCATCGTCGACGAGCCGACCTCCGCCCTCGACCCCGAAGCCGAGATCGAAGCCTTCGACCGCATCCACCGCCTCGCCGCCCCGAACCGGGCTGTCGTCCTGGTCACCCACCGCATGTCCGGCGTCCGCCACGCCGACCACATATACGTCCTCGCAGGCGGGCACCTCGCCGAGCACGGCACCCACGACGAACTCATGGCCGCCCGCGGCCGGTACGCCGCCATGTTCGACGCCCAGGCCGCCCAGTACACCCCGACCGCGGCCATCCCCCACCCCGCCCCGCCCGCCGTCTCGGACCAGGTATGACCCGCTCGACCGAAAGGCCCGCCGTGACCACGTCGCCCACCACGGACCTCGACGACCCCACCGCCCTGCGCCACGGGCTGGCCGACCAGCTCGCCGCCGCAGGACACATCCGCACCCCCGCGGTCGACCACGCCCTGCGCACCGTGCCCCGTCACGCCTTCGCCCCCGAGGTCCCCCTCCACACCGCGTACGCCGACGACATCGTCGCCACCCGCCACAGCGACGACGGCACCGTCACCAGCTCCATCTCCGCGCCCTGGCTGCAGGCCGACATGCTCGAAGCAGCCCGGATCCAGCCAGGCCACCGCGTTCTGGAGATCGGCTCCGGCGGCTACAACGCCGCGCTCATCGCCGAACTCGCCGGCCCGAACGGCCAGGTCACCACCCTCGATATCGATCCCGCCGTCACCGACCGGGCCACCCGATTCCTGCGCCAGACCGGATACGACCAGGTCCGCGTGGTCACCGCGGACGCCGAGCACCTGCCCGCCGGTGTGGTGCCCGACGGCGGATTTGACGCCATCGTGGTCACCGTCGACACCTGGGACCTGCCCTGGATCGACGCCCTGGCCGAGGGCGGCCGTCTCGTCGCACCCTTGCGTCTGCACGGCTACCACTGGGCCATCGGCTTCACCAAGGACAAGGGAGCCCTGCACAGCGACGAGCCCCTCGTCGTCTGCGGCTTCGTCGCCATGCAGGGCGACGGCGTCTGGAACACGAACCGCCGCACCGTCCCCGGCACCGGCGTCCACCTCTCATGGGAAGACGGCACCCCGCTGCCCGTCGACCAGCTCGCCCCCGCCCTCACCCGCGAGCCGACCGTGACCCGCACCCACATCACCGTCGGCGGGCAGGAACCCTTCGACACCCTCACCCTCCACCTCGCCGGCGCCCTGCCCGGCTTCTGCCGCCTCTCGGTCGACCCCGACGCCGACAACGGGATCCTGAACCCGCCGCCCCGGCACTGGCCCGGCGCCGCCATCGTCCGCGGAGCCTCCCTCGCCCGGCTGGCCACCGAACGCATCGGCGACGGGACCGACGGCAAGGGCCTGTACGAGTTCGTCGTCCACGGCCACGGCACCCAAGGACACCTCGCCGCGCAAGAGATGGCCGAGCAGGTCGAGCACTGGCACCGCAACCACCGCAGCGCCCGCTGCCCCCTCATCACCGCCCGCCCGGCAGCCGGCTGTGCCCCGGCGGGCACGGACCACGAACCGCATGTGTTCGCCAAGAAGCACACCCGTATCACCGTGGACTGGCCGATCGTGCCCGGCAGCGCTGCCCTGCTCACCGACTCTGGGAGCTGCGGCGCCGGATGAACGGCGGTGCTTCCTGATCACCGTTCGCCGGGCCTCGCTGCACATTCGCCCCCCTACCGTCTCGGAAGGCAGAGCCACGTGACCTCTCCCGTCTCCCCTTCGGATCGCGTCGCCCGCGTTCTGCTCTGCCCGCGGCGCGGTATGCCGTCCCCCGGCATGCGGCGTGGCTCGGCGCCGCCGCGGTCATCACCGCCCGCGGCGGAGACGGCACGCGAGCAGTGGGGCCTGCCCACCGCTCGCGCCGCCGCCGTCGAGGAGATCCCTGCGGAGGGGATGCGGCTGAGCTGACACGAACGCCCACCCCGCCTCCGACTCGTCCCACCCCGCCTACCTCCGAGGTCGTCCCATGCCGTTGTCGCACGACCACATCCGCACGGCCGTCGCCACCTATCTCGCTCGCCAGCCTCAGGAGCGCGAGCAGCTCGGCATACTCCTGGACGCCCTCGACCGTCCCACCGACATCGCCAGCCGCTCCACCTTCACCGGACACGTCACCTGCGGCGCGATCGTCGTCGATCCGCTCGGCCGCGTCCTGCACGTGCTGCACCTTGCGAGCGGGAAGGTCCTCGCCCCCGGCGGACACCCCGAGCCCGCCGACGAGTCCCTGGTAGGGGCGGCGCTGCGGGAACTGCACGAGGAGACCGGGATCCCGCCCCAGGCCGTGGCACCGTGGCCCGGCTACGAGACCGTGCCGTTCGACATCGACATCCACACCATCGACGCCCGCCCGAGCAAAGGCGAACCCGGTCACCAGCACTTCGACCTCCGGTTCCTCTTCCGTCTGCACACCGCGGCAGAGGTGCCGGTGGTGCTGCAGGAAGACGAGGTCGGCGGTGTCGAGTGGCGGCCCATGGACAAGGTGACCTCACCCTCCCTGCGCGAGAAGCTGCTCAAGCTCACGCCCGAAGCCGAACCGGAGGCCGGCAACGCCTCCGCCCTGATCTACAACGACCGCGGCGAGTACCTGCTCCACCTGCGTGACTACTTCCCCAGCCGGATCCGGGAGCCTGGCATGTGGTCCCTGCTGGGCGGCGGCCGCGAACCCCAGGACGCCACCATGGAACACACCGTCCGGCGTGAACTGGCCGAGGAGGCCGGCCTCCACATCGCCGACCTGATTCCCTTCGGCACCGAGTACGCCGCCGACGACGCCGGCGCTACCGTGCCCATCGCCATCCACGCCGGCCGCTGGAACGGCGATCCCCGCGAACTCCACCTCACAGAAGGGGTGATGCTGGCCTGGTTCGCCCCCGACGACCTGCACCGTCTCCGTATCACAGACACGACCAGCGACCTCGTACGGCGCCACGCCGCCAGCCGCCCGGCCAGTACCGCGCCCCAGGACGGGCTCGCACCGCAGGAGGAGCGCCGAGCTTCGCCGCTCGGCACGGTCCTCAACGTCATCGGCGTCCATCTCTACCTGGAGCGGCCCGACGGGACGGTGCTGCTCGGGCTGCGTCACCCCGACTCCGCATTCGCGCCGTCCGCCTGGCATGTCCTGGCCGGCCACTGCGAGCAGGAGAGCGCCATCACCTGCCTGATCCGGGAGGCGCAAGAGGAAGCCGGCCTGCACATCGAGCCCCAAGACGTCGAACTCGTCCACGTCATCCACCACATCGACAAGGCCGGGGACCGGCCCCGCATGGGCTTGTTCTTCCGCGCCCGCGCCTGGAGCGGCGAGCCGGAACTGCGCGAGCCTGACAAGTGCACCCAGTGGAAATTCTGGGACCCGACCGCGCTCCCCGACGACCTCGTCCCCTACACCCGGGTGGCCATCGCAAAGATCCAGAACGGGGAGCTGTACAGCGAGACGGGCTGGCCCACATGACCGGCACGCCGAGTGGCGCACACCGTCGCCTGTCCACTGCAACCGCGGCCGGCCGCGAGGACACCCGCCTTGTGGTGATCCGCGGCAACTCGGCTTCAGGCAAGTCAAGCGTGGCCCAGAGCCTGCGAGATCACTACGGCCGCGGTATCGCGATCGTGGGGCAGGACGTGATCCGCCGGAACGTGCTCAGGGAACACGACACCGCGCGCGGCGCCAACATCGCCTTGCTGGCCCGGATCGCCCGCGAAGCACTGAACGCCGGCTTTCACGTGGTGCTCGAAGGGATCCTGTACGCCGACCGCTACGGCCACATGATCACGTCTCTGGTGCGGGACCACCGCGGCGTCTCCAGCTGCTACTACCTGGACGTGCCGTTGGAAACGACATTCGCCCGGCACGCGTCGAAGGCGGATGCCGCTTACCTGGCGCAAGTCACCGACAGCCACCTCGCCTCCTGGTACCGCGAGCTGGATCTGCTGCCCGGCGGTCTGGAGACCGTGATCCCGGCCGACAGCACACTGCGGGAAACCCTCGCGCGAATCGTGCGCGAAACCGGCCTGGCCGCTGCCTCCCCCATCCCGCCGCCGCAGTGCGAGCCGTCACAGGGAGACTCGATGAACGCTCTGGTGCTGATGTCCGATCCGCAGGTCGCCGCGATCCCGGTGCGCGAGTGCGGGGAGCCACTCGTCGACATGCGGGGCCACAGCTTCCGCGTCGATCCCCGTAAGCAGGACCCGCTCGGCGCGTTCACCCTCGTCCGCGAGGGCGTCCTGGCCCGGCTGGAGCACGCCCGCTCGCTCCTGCCCGCCGGCACCGACCTGCTGTTCATCGAGGGCTACCGGCCGCTCGCCCTCCAGCAGCGCTACTTCACCGAATACCGGGACGAGCTGGCCGCCGCCCACCCCGGCTGGACCGCTGAACAGCTGCACCAGGCCGCCGGCCGCTACGTATCGCCACCGCAGATCGCGCCCCACTCCGCGGGCGCGGCGGTGGACGTCACCCTCGTCGACCAGGACGGCCACGAAATCGACCTCGGCACCCGCGTCAACGCCTCCCCCGAGGAGAGCGACGGCGCCTGCTTCACTCACGCCACGAACCTCAGCCATTACGCACGCCACTACCGCGCGCTGCTGCTCAACGCCATGGAGACCGCCGGCTTTACGAACTACGGAACCGAGTTCTGGCACTTCTCGGTAGCGGACCGGTACGACGCGCTGATGCGGCAGGAGCCGCACGCGCGGTATGGGCCGATCGAACTGGCTTAGCACCTTGCAGCGTCGGCCGCTTCCTCGCCACCCGTGCCGAGCCGCGGGCACAGGAGTGTGGACATCGCCCCCGGCCCTGTTGCGATCCCAAGACCGCAACGGACGGAACGCATCGAACGGAGGCACGTATGCCTGACGACACCCAGCAGTCGATCCCGGCCGTCCCGGGTCCGACGGCCGGATACGAACCCCAAGAGCACCACATGCACCTGCTCGGGCGGTACTACCGCCAAATTGAAGCCGGCCGCAAGACGATCGAAGTGAGGGTCGCAACCCCGAACAAGCGCGCTGTCGCCGCCGGGGACACGGTCGTCTTCCACGACCGGGACACCGCACGGGAACTCGACGTCACCGTGCAGCGGATCACCCGGTACCACTCCTTCGAGGATCTGCTCACCTCCGAGGACCCCGCACGCGTCGACCCGGACGGGTTGCCCGAAGAGCAACTCGCCAACCTCCACAGCATCTACCCGCCGGCCAGAGAGGCGCTAGGCGTTCTCGCCCTCGCGTTCGATCACCGCCCTGCCCGGCCGGGCCGCCCCATGCCGATGACGCCCACGCAGTACGCGCAGACCGTCCCCCACCACACGGTTTACGGCTGCCTGTACATCCGCGACGAGCACGACCGGCCGGTCCAACTGCGCTCGGTCTACGGCTCGCGGCTCTGGCAGTTCCCGGGCGGCGATCTCGACGCCCCTGGCGAGGACCCTCTGCAGACCGCACAGCGCGAGACGGTCGAGGAGACGGGCCTCGAACTCGGTCTGGACACGCCGAAGCTGCTCCTGACGCACTTCCTGCACGCCGGGCCGCGCCTGCCGCTGAACAAGGTAGGGCTCATCTTCGACGGAGGGCATCTGACCGCCGACCAGCTCGGCCGGATCCACCTCGATCCCGCTGAGCACGACATGTGGGCCGTCCACGACCTCGCGACCTGGCAGGAACTGATGGGGGCGCGCGCCTTCGCCCGCCTCGACGCCGTCGAACGGGCTCGGCACGGCGAGGGCCCCGCCTACCTGATCACGCACACCTGACCCCCCGAACCCGCCCGCCCACCAGGAGGCAACCGGTGCCCGCCGAGGACACCGACACCCGGGCCTGGCAGATCTACGGCCAGCGCCAACTAGCTCGCGCCTTCACCCCGCCCATCCCCGACCGGCTCGGCTGGACGCCCTGGGAAGGGATCGGACCGGGAGCAGAAGTGCTCGGTGACATCACCGGCCGCCGCATCCTGGATATCGGATCCGGGGCCGGCCACCACGCCGTCCACCTCGCCCACGCTCATGGAGCCCGCGTCACCGGTATCGAGCTGTCCCCGACCCGGCACGAGCGCGCCGTCTCCACCCACGCAGACATCGGCGGCGTGGAGTTCGTCCGAGGAGACGTGGCCGAGTACCTGGCCGGAGCCCAGCCGTTCGACGCCCCGTACGCGATCGGGACGCTCGCCTTCATCGACCCGCACCGCTCGCTGCCGGCACTGCGCGATCGGCCACCGCCCGAACGTCAGGTATGTGATCATCGTCGGAATCGAAGCGGCTGCGTGAGATCTGTCGGCACCGGACAGTCCCGGCGCCGCCGACCCTCCATCGAGGATGGCCGCATACTCACCCGTCCGTTCAGGGACAGCGACAGACCCTGATGAAGCGTCATGCACACCTGTCCACCGGTTGTCCACCGAGACCCACTGCGTGCGCCCGCCTCACCCCTCCCAAATGCACAAAAGACCAGGTCAGAAGCCCTAGTCGTCTATGCGGTCACGGAAACCAAACCTGCGACCCGCGCATTGCGATGCATAGACCACACGTGTCCGATTAGGCCGGATTCCAAGGTCAACGAAAACAAGAAACCCCAGGTCAGAGGCCTGACCTGGGGTTCACCGTGGAGCCGCCTTCGGGATTCGAACCCGAGACCTACGCATTACGAGTGCGTTGCTCTGGCCAACTGAGCTAAGGCGGCATGCCGCGCGCTCGGGGCCAAGGGTGGCAGGCGCAGCGGCGCCAAGTCTACAGGGTTGTGGGGGGTGGTTCCGACCAGGTGGGGATCTTGGAAGGGTGCAGGTCAGGTGCACTTCTGGTGGGGCGGGGGGACCGTGCCGGACAGGAGGTAGGCGTTGACGGCGGAGTCGATGCAGGTGGAGCCGCGGGCGTAGGCGGTGTGGCCGTCGCCGTCGTAGGTGAGCAGGTGGCCGGAGGAGAGCTGGGAGGCGAGGGACTGGGCCCAGGCGTAGGGGGTGGCCGGGTCGCGGGTGGTGCCGACGACCAGGATCGGGGCGGCGCCCTTGGCGGGGATGCGTTCGGGGTGGCCGGTGGCGTGCAGCGGCCAGTAGCCGCAGATCAGCGAGGACCAGGCCAGGGCGGCGCCGAAGTGCGGGGAGGCGGCGCGGAAGCCGGCCAGCGCCTTGGTGACGTCGGCCGGGGAGTGGAAGGCCGGGGGGAGGTCGAGGCAGTTCACGGCGGCGTTGGCGTACATCAGATTGCTGTACTTGCCGGAGTCGTCCCGCTCGTAGTAGCTGTCGGAGAGCTGGAGGAGCGCGGCGCCGTTGCCCTTGTTGGCGGCGATCAGGGCGCCGCGTAGGGCCGGCCAGGCCTCCTGGTCGTACATGGCGGCGATCACGCCGGTGGTGCCGAGGGCCTCGGTGAGCGGGCGCTTGGTGCCGGTGGGCAGCGGGTGCTTGTCGAGGCCAGCGAAGAGGGCGTCGAGGCGGGTGCCCGCGTCGGCGGCGGAGGTGCGGCCGAGGGGGCAGTCGGAGCGGGTGACGCAGTCGCGGGCGAAGGCGTTGAAGGCGATCTCGAAGCCGCCGGCCTGGGTGCGGCTGCTCTGCAGCGCGTTCACCGAGGGGTCCATGGCGCCGTCGAGCACCAGCCGCCCGACGCGCTGCGGGAACAGGCCGGCGTAGGTGGCGCCGAGGAAGGTGCCGTAGGACTTGCCGACGTAGTTGAGTTTGGTGTCGCCGAGCAGCTGGCGCAGGACGTCCATGTCGCGGGCCGAGTCGACGGTCGAGACGTGGCCGATGAGGTCGGCGGACGTCTTCTTGCAGCCGGCGGCGAAGGAGCGGTCGGCGGTGGCCAGCTTGTCGGCCTCCGCGGTGGTGTCCGGGGTGGAGTCGACGGCGGTGTACGCGTCCATCTGCTTGTCGCTGAGGCACTTCACGGGCTCGCTGCGGGCGACGCCGCGCGGGTCGACGGCGGCCATGTCGTAGCGGCCGGTGACGGCTGCGGGGTAGCCGGTGGCCGCGTACTGCAGGTAGTCGATGGCGGAGCCGCCGGGGCCGCCGGGGTTGACGAGCAGCGAGCCGAGGCGCTTGCCGGGGCCGGGCGCCTTCTTGCGGGCGACGGCGAGCTTGAGGTCGTCCGCGGCGACGGGGTGGCTGTAGTCGAGCGGCACCTTCATGGCGGCGCACTGGAAGTCCGGGACGCCGCAGGAGCGCCAGGACAGCTTCTGCTTGTAGTACGGCGCCAGGTCGGCGGGGGTGGCGGCCGGCAGCGGGGCGAGCGTGGCCGTGCCGGTCGACGCCGTGTCGGACGGGGCCGGGGCGCCCGTCGCGTCCTGGGCGGCCGGGGCCTGGGTCGAGACGGACGCGGCGGCCCGGTGGCCTGCGCCGCTGGAACAGGCGGACAGCAGCAGCAACCCGGTCACCGCGATGACGGTGGCCGGGAGGCGGAGCGGGCGCGTGGGGTGCGTGGGGTGCATCGGCGGCTCAGGTCCTCCCGTCGGATGAATGCGAGCGTAGCTGGCGGCGAGGGGGGTCCACCGGGAACGGTGTCCCCTAATGAGTGATTACTGGCTTTGGGCCGGTTTGCGGGATTGCGGTGCGCTGTGGGGTGGGTAGGCAGTCGGTGGGGTCGCCGAGGAGGTGTGGGTGGCGGGGGACAAGCGGGATCGGGGAGGTGCGGGGGATGCGGGAACGGTGGGGGATACGGAGGCCGGCGGCGGGGTGACGGCCGTTGCGGGGCCGTCGAGCTTCTCCGTCAGGTAGCCGGCGATCAGAGCGAAGCGGTCGCGGTGGGCAGCGAGGGCGTCGATGACGCGTACCTGGTCGCCGTGCGGGTGCAGGGCGTCGCGCAAACGCAGGGCTGCGGCCTGGGCGGCGGTCTCACCGGGGGCGGTGGCGAGCAGCAAGGAGGGGTGCGGTGAGCGAGAGGGGACGAGACGTGGATACAGACCGGAGATCCCGACGGCGGCGCCGAAGCGGCCAGTGGTGGCAAGTGCTTCGCGTACGGCGCAAGGGGCGTCGGCGCCGGCCCCGATGACGCCGGCGGCGGTACGGGCGGGCAGCACGCGGTAGCGGCGCGCGACCTCGGCGATGACGGCGGGGTCCTGGGTGCAGCCGGTGGGCAGCACGAGGACGAAGGCGTCGGCGAGCCCGCGTTTCGCGGCCCGGGCGAAGCCCTCGTAGAGGTCCGCGTCCGCGCCGGCGGGCAGGTGCGCGACGACGACCGGGAAGCCGATCCGGGCCGCCTTCGCGGTGGCGTACTTCGGCGGGAGCCACACCCGGGTGCCGTCGCGCAACGCGTCGAGGGTGCCGCCCGCGGGATGCCCGAGGGTGTGGACCTCGGGCGGCGGGGGGGCGGGTTCGGGCGTACGGGCCGGCGGCGCCGGTGCGACGACGGGTGCGGGTGCGGGTGCGCTCATACCGGCTTCGGCCTGCCCGCGGCCACCGGCGAACAGTGGTACGGCCATCCCCGCGGCCAGCAGGGCAGCGGCCCCGGCGGCGCCCGCGCGCAGGGCGGTGCCGGTACGGTCCTCCGGCAGCTCGTACGCCCGCCCGGCGCGCTCGGCCCACCAGTGCCGCAACGCGCGATGCCCGAGCAGTACGGCGGCGGCAGCGGCCACCACCATCGTTACGGACCGCACGACGTCAGCCACGGCAACCCCTTCGGGACGGCTGCGGCCCCGCGGGGGACACGGCGGGCAGGACCACTGCCAGCACCTTGCAACGGCGACCGGCCCAGCTCCGGCTGCCGTTACGTTCGCGGGGCCGCGATCACCCGAACGCCACATCGCGGGCGGCCTGAGGCCGCAGCACGGTCTGGTTTGCGCCGCCGCGCGGGCGGGTTCGCGCTTCGCGCGGGGGCGCGGGCCAGGCGGCCTGGGGTGTGTTCGCGCTTCGCGCTTCGCGCGGGGGCGGGGCAGGCGGCCTGGGCGCCCGTGCCCCCGGGCTGGGGACGCCGCGGGCACGGGGGCCGGTTCGCCCCGGAGGTGGCGGCCCCTGGCGGGGCTCGGGGCTGCGGAGGAGGGGATCATCCGCCGGTGGTCTGACTCCGACCGCAACTGCCTGTCGGGGTGAGTGACGACCCGCGCGCCGGTGGGGGCTGGGCGCGCAGTTCCCCGCGCCCCTGAGAGCTCGGGCCTGCCGCGAGGGGGGGCCGGGGACTGCCGACCCGGGGGGGGGGAGGAGGACGGGGGACGGCCGCGGCGCGTGGCCTCGACGCGACGGATCAGGGGGCGGTTTTCACGTTTCAGGGTCTCGGGCGGGCGGGGGGTTGGCTCGGGTTGGGGGGTGGGGTCAGCCGGTGCGAAGGGCGAGGGTCATGGCCTCGACGGCCAGGAGGGGGGCGACGTTGCGGTCGAGGGCCTCGCGGCAGGCGAGCACGGCCTCGATGCGGCGCAGGCTGTGCTCGGGGCGGGAGGTGGCGGCGATCTGGCGGATGCCGTCGCCGACCTCGGTATTGGCGATGCGCTCGCCCGTACCGAACTGGACGGTGAGCACATCGCGATAGAAGGAGGCGAGGTCGGTGAGAGCGAGGTCGAGGGTGTCGCGCTGGGTCCGGGTGGAGCGGCGCTTCTGGCGGTCGGCGAGGTCCTTCATGACGCCCGCCGTGCCGCGCGGCATCCGGCTGCCCGCGCCGGCCGAGGCGCCGAGGGCGGCGCGCAGCTCCTCGGTCTCCTTGGCGTCGACGTCGTCGGCCACCGCCTTGGCGTCCTCGGCCGCCGCGTCGACGAGTTCCTGCGCCGCCCGCAGGCAGCCGCCGATATCGGCGACCCGCAGCGGCAGCCGCAGCACCGCCGCCCGGCGCTCGCGCGCCGACTCGTCGGTGGCCAGCCGCCTGGCCCGCCCGATGTGGCCCTGGGTGGCCCGTGCGACCTCCGCCGCCAGCCGCGGGTCGACACCGTCCCGCCGGGTCAGCACGTCCGCGACGGCCCCGGCGGACGGCGTACGCAGGCTGAGCAGCCGACAGCGCGAACGGATCGTCGGCAGGGCGTCCTCCACCGAGGGCGCGCACAGCAGCCAGACCGTACGGGGTGCGGGCTCCTCGACCGCCTTGAGCAGCACGTTGGCCGCGCCCTCGGTCAGCCGGTCGACGTCCTCCAGGACGATCACCTGCCAGCGGCCGCCCGCCGGCGACAGCGACGCCCGCCGCACCAGGTCACGGGTGTCCTTGACGCCGATGGACAGCAGGTCGGTGCGGACGAATTCGACGTCGGCGTGCGTGCCGACCAGCGTCGTATGGCAGCCGTCGCAGAATCCGCACCCGGGATCGGCGCCCAGCGCGCGGTCCGGGCTCACACACTGCAGCGCCGCGGCGAAGGCGCGGGCGGCGGTCGAGCAGCCGGAGCCGGGGGGGCCGGTGAAGAGCCAGGCGTGGGTCATACGCGACCCGGCACCACCGGACGTCACGACCGCGTCGGCGTCGGTCGCAGCCGCGGAGAGCTCGGCCACCACGTGAGGCTGGCCGACCACGTCGTCCCATACGGTCACCGCGTACTCCTTTCGCCGCCAGCTTCCATTCTGCGGCACGCATGGTGCGGGCTGAACGCCCGCCCACCCAGCGGTGACGGGTGCACGTCCGTGCGGGGTGCCTCGCGGCGGCGGTCCCGGGTGCGGGCCGCCACCGCCGGCGGGTGCACGTCCGTGGGGGTTTCCCGCGCCTGGCGGCGCGGGGTGTTTCCCACCCTCCCCCACGGCTCCGCGTGGGGGTGCCCCCAGACCCGTGCGGATACGACGTCGTCTGCAGGTCTTCTTGTGGGAGTGGCCCACCATCGGCGGCTGTTCCGCCCGTGCGTGACGGTGTGCCGTGGGCACGGATGGCGCCCCCGGGGAGACATCCAACGCCCCCGGGGGAAGGTGCGGGAGGGGGTGCCCCCGTCCGGACCCCCTCCTCCTCAGCCAGTGTCGGCAGGGAGCCGCCGGCGGCGGGGAGGGGACGGTCCGGGGGTGTCCCCGCAGGCATGCGCACAACTCCCGCTGGAAGGAACGGTCAGAGCAGAGGTGCGCAGGCCGAGGAGATACCCCCGGGGCGGCACCGACCCACCCACCAGCAGCACCCGCACCCGACCAAACACCCGCACGGGTGGGCGGGCGGGCAACACACCACCCCTCACAGAGAAAGCCGCTGCACCCCACTCGCAACCGCCCGCCGCCGAGGCGACTCCGTCCCGGTCCAGCAAGACCCCCGCCGCGCCAGCAACCGCCGCAGCCACAGCTCCACGGCAACCACCTCCCCCAACCCCTCCAGCGGCGCCCCAGGCGTGTCCACCGCCGCCCGCAGGGCATCGCGTACGACCCGCGCGTCCACCAGACCCGCGTCCGCGAGGAGCGGCGCCTCGAAGAGCTCGACCAGCGGGTCGATCGCGCACCGCATCCCGGCCCTGGCGGCGGCCGCCGCGGCCGAGGAGTGGGACGCGACGCCCCAGCCGGCCGGCAGCTCGCGTACTCCGGCGCTGGCGAGGACGTCGCGCAGGATGTCGGCGCGGGCGCCGGGCCGTACGCGCAGGGCGCCGGGGAGGGCGCGGGCGGCGCGGACGACGGCGTTGTCGAGGTAGGGCGCGTGCAGCCGCTGGCTGGGGACGGCGGCGGCCTGCTCCAGGACGCGGAAGTCGGCCGCGTGCCGGGCGAGCGCGGCCCGGGCGCGCCGCTCGCCGGGGCGCTCCATCGGCCACGGCCGCCTGGCGGCGTCCTGCAGGCGGACCGACACCTCGGCCAGCGCCTCCCCGGTGAGCCACCGGGCGGCGGGCCCGGGCCGCACCCAGGCCATCGCGGCGAGCGACGCGCCGATGGGCCCGTCGGAGCCGCCCACGGAGCCGAAAGAACCGAAAGAACCGAACGAACCGCCCGACACCCCGCCGGAGGCGTACCGCAGCAGCCGGGCCGCCGCGTCCTCCACACCCTGTTGATAGGGAGTGCGGGCCAGCCGCCGCGCGGCCCGGTAGACGGTGATGGGCACGGTGAAGGGGACCAGCACCGCGGGGCCCGCGGCCGGGCCGCCCGCCCGGGTCAACGCGGCGACGGGCCGTACGAGGTGGCGCCGGCGCCGGTCCATGAGCAGGTCGGCGAGCCGTGCGGGGTGCGCGTCGAGGACCTGCCGGGCGCCGAAGCCGATGAGGTGGTCGGCGCCGCCCGCGGCGAGCCTGCGCCGGTGGCGTTCTGCGACGATCAGCGACGGGCCTGGCTCGTCGGTGAGCGGTACGGCCGGGCCGCCGGTCAAGTCGGCGTAGGGCAGGGCTTCTTCGCCGCCGGGGACGACGACGTGCCGCAGCCGCGGGTCCGCGGCGAGTTCGCCCGCCCGGGCCAACTCGCCGTCCCGCAGCGGCAGTCCGCCGGCGGTGAGGTCGTTGAAGGTGACGGCGAGGAGACGTTCGCCGGCCAGCGAGCCGGGTGCGCCCGGCAGCATGCCGGGCATCCCGGGCAGGCCGGCGGCGAGCAGCGCCAGCGTGGCGGATGCGCTGCCACCGGACAGGTCGGCCCCGATGCCGGGCGCGGGCATCGGGCCGCCGCCGTGGCCGTCCGCCTCTTCCTGGCCGGGCATCGCGGTCCCGTCCGGCACGAACCGCGGCTGCGCCAGCCGGGCCCGTACCGACTCGACCAGCGCGTCGCGTATGGCGGCGATGGCCGCGTCCGCGTCGGCCGCGGTGGCGGGCTGGTGGCCGACGGCGAGCGAGGCGGTCGGTTCGTAGCCGGTGATCTCGGGGGCGCCGTCGCGCAGGGTCAGCGCGTGGCCCGGCGGGACCCGCCGCACCCCGAGGTACGGGGTCCCGTCGCCGAGGGCTTCGGGCGCGTCCGGGCAGGCGAGCATCGCGGCGAGGTGGGTGACGTCGAGCCCGGCCTCGATGAGGTCGGCGAGCGGCAACGCGGCGGTGGCGTAGGCCGTACCGCGGGAGAAGCGGGTGTGGAAGACCGGCCTGGCGCCGGCGAGGTCGCCCAGCACGGTGATGCGGCGGCCCAGTTGCAGGACGGCGGTGTAACTGCCCGGCCAGGCGGTCACGTGGCGCAGCGCGCCGCCGCGGGCGGCGACCAGGCCGAGCCTGAGCTGCGCGTCGCTGGCCCCGCAGCGCCCGAGCACCGCGAGCCGGGCGATCCCCTGCGGGCCGCCGCTCGGGCCGCCGTTCGCCCGCGACCCGTAACCGCCGCCGTAGGCGCTGCCGTTCGCGCCGGAACCGTAAGCACCGTAGGACGAGGAGCCGTACGTGCCGCCGGCGCCCGCGGCATGCGCGGAATCCGCCTGCACCACCCGGACCTCGTCGGGCCGCCAGTCGCCCACCGCCCACAGCGGATCGAGGTCGCCCCACAGCAGTTGGGCACCGACCGGCCGCAAGGTCGCGCCGCCATCGCCGGGAACGGGACCCGCGGTGGCACTGCTCCACCCCACCAACCACCGCATCGTCGCCTCCACAGGCTGTGGACAGCCGATGCGAAGGTAAGACCCACCGCTCCCTCGCGCGCGCCTCGCCCCGCCGTGCCGCCACGTCTGACGTCCGAAAGACCATGCTGCCACGTGGACGCGCGCAGAGAGGCGCATGAGGGCTCCCAGGTGCGCCGGTTCGTGCGCCGGACACCGGCCGGGTGTGACGTACGGGACACGGATCGACGTGGATCCCGGCGGATCGGCGTCGGCCGGCGGCCACCGGTGGTGCGTAATCGGGGCGTTGCGGACAGCGACGCGATCCGGAAGTCACCGCTCGGCCGAAACGTCGGGTTCGCGCCAAAGTTTTGGCGCGGCTGCGGCACATGCCGGGGGTGATATGCCGGGTAACCGGGACCGCTCGCGACGATCGTTTTCCGCCGCGGATCTTCGTCCTGGACGTTGCGGAACGCCCCGCCCGCCACCCGGGACCGACCGCGGCCGCCACCGTGAGCGACCTCGGGTGCGCCGTACAACTACCCTGCGTACTCGGCGGTACGTCCTTCCTCGCCGCCAACTGCCGTCCGTAGCAACCGAAATAGGGCCGCCGGCCCCCTGCCGGGTGGGCGGCCCGCGCACAACACACGGCCCGGGAAGCGACTCAACGCCCCCCGGGCCGGTCCGCCACCCGCGGGGATTGTGGCAGCGGAACTTGCTGGCCCGCCGCACCCCGCCATAGCCGCCTGACGGAAGCGCGGGCCGACCCACGGATCACCATGCAACCCCTCGCGGCCATTCCGGCACAGAGCGCACAGCCGGGCGCACGGCCACATATACCGGGAGCACGCGCCGCACGCCGCCGGCGGCCCTCCGCCCGCGCCCGTTCGAGTGGTCGGGACCGCCAATCATCGGATGGCCGCGGGATCTTCGGCAGGGGCACTTTCCGCGCCATCACGGCGTTCGAGTAAGGGGCTGGATTCGCGCCATCCGACACGAGACCCTTAACGGTCGGGAGGCGGCGAACTACGCTGGGTGCATCCGGTTCGCACCCGTACGTGCGGCTCGGTATTCCGGCACAGGCACCGCGGTCGCCGCCAACAGGCCCCCGCGGTGGCTGAATCGGGTTCCAGGGGAGGGTGGCCCCCACAGCCCCGACGACCGACCAGGCCCGCCGGCCTGCCCCAGCGGCATCACGAGGTGAACCGCAGTGAACAGAGAACACCGCGGGCCGAACGAGAAACTCGGCACCCTTCTCGGTCTGGCCGGCATCAGCAACGCCGGACTCGCCCGCCGGGTCAACGACCTGGGCGCGCAACGCGGTCTGACGCTGCGTTATGACAAGACGTCGGTCGCCCGCTGGGTCGCCAAGGGCATGGTCCCGCAGGGCGCCGCGCCGCATCTGATCGCCGCCGCGATCGGCAGCAAGCTCGGCCGCCCGGTGCCGCTGCACGAGATAGGGCTCGCGGACGCCGATCCCGCCCCGGAGGTCGGTCTCGCCTTCCCGCGCGACGTCGGCGAGGCGGTGAAATCGGCCACCGATCTGTGGCGGTTGGACCTCGCGGGGCGGCGCGGGCCGGGCGGATCCGGTATCTGGCAGAGTTTGGCTGGATCTTTCGCAGTGAGCGCTTACGTGACCCCCGCGTCGCGCTGGCTGATCACCCCCGCGGACGCGACAGTCGCCCGGGACGCGCCCGCACCGGGCATGGCGCACGTCGGGCACACCGATGTCTCCAAGCTCCGCGAGGCCGCCGAGGACGCCCGCCGCTGGGACTCCAAGTACGGCGGCGGCGACTGGCGTTCGGGCATGGTGCCGGAGTGCCTGCGGGTCGAGGCGGCGCCGCTGCTGCTCGGCTCGTACAGCGACGACGTCGGCCGCGCGCTCTTCGGCGCCACCGCCGAACTGACCAGGCTGGCCGGGTGGATGGCCTTCGACACCGGCCAGCAGGAGGCCGCGCAGCGGTACTACATCCAGGCGCTGCGGCTGGCCCGCGCCGCCGCGGACGTTCCGCTCGGCGGCTACGTGCTCGCGTCGATGTCGCTGCAGGCCACCTACCGCAACTTCGCCGACGAGGGCGTCGACCTGGCGCAGGCCGCGCTGGAGCGCAACCGGGGCCTGGCGACCGCCCGCACCATGAGCTTCTTCCACCTGGTCGAGGCGCGCGCCCACGCCAAGGCCGGCGAAGCCGCGGCCTGCGGGGCATCGCTCGCCGCCGCGGAGGCGCTGCTCGAACGGGCCAGGGAAGGCGACGCGGACCCGAGCTGGCTCGGCTTCTACTCCTACGACCGGCTCGCCGCCGACGCCGCCGAGTGCTACCGCGACCTGCGCATACCCCGCCAGGTGCAGCGCTTCACCGAACACGCGCTGGCCAAGCCGACGGAGGAGTTCGTCCGCTCCCACGGGCTGCGGCTCGTCGTGTCGGCCGTCGCCGAGCTGGAGTCGGGCAATCTGGACGCCGCGTGCGCCGCGGGGGTGAAGGCGGTCGAGGTCGCGGGCCGCATCTCCTCGGCCCGCACCACGGAATACGTCCGCGACCTGCTGCACCGCCTTGAGCCGTACAACGACGAGCCGCGGGTGCTCGAACTGCGGGAGCGGGCGCGGCCGTTGCTGGCGGCACCAGCGTAGGTGTTCCGCAACCCCCGGACGAGGATGCCGCTTTCGGACGGTGAGCACACGCCTCCCGGTCCGGGCTGGGCGCGCAGTCCGTCGCGCCCCTTCGACGTGGCCGTGACGCCCCACGCTTCCCGAACGTACCTGCCGCATTCGGACAGTGGGCATCCGCCGCCCGGTCCGGGGCCGGGCGCGCAGTCCGTCGCGCGCCTTCGGCGTCGCGGCGCCCCGCAGGGGTGCCCTCCTCCGCAGCGGGCACGCGAGGTGTGCGGCGCGGCGGGCACCGTACGCACCGCGACAGCCGACGCCCCGTTAAGTTGATCACCAGCACCCGGGAGGAGGCGCGCCATGACCGCGACCGGCGGCACCGCCGCGACCAGCGCGGCTCGGTCCGAGCCGTACGACGTCACCGTCGTCGGCGCCGGCATCGTCGGCCTCTCCACCGCCTACGCCCTCACCCGGGCCGCGCCCGCGCTCCGGGTCGCGGTGGTCGAGAAGGAGGCCGGTCCCGGGCGGCACCAGACCGGCCACAACAGCGGTGTCATCCACAGCGGCATCTACTACCGCCCCGGCTCGCTCAAGGCCCGTTACGCGATGGCCGGTTGCGCGGAGACGCCGGAGTTCTGCGCGAAGCACGGCGTCCCGTACGAGGTCACCGGCAAGCTCATCGTCGCCACCGAGCAGGCCGAACTCCCCCGGCTGCACGCGCTCGCCCAGCGCGGCCGTGAAAACGGCATCACCGTACGGGAGTTGGGTCCCGCGCAGATCGCGGCGCGCGAGCCCGAGGTCGCCGGCCTCGCGGCGATCCACGTCGGCTCCACCGGCATCTGCGACTTCGGCGCCGTCGCCGCCGCGCTGGCCGGCCTCGCGGCGGACGCGGGCTGCACGATCCGCTACGGCGTCCGGGTCACCGCCATCGGCCGGGCCGCGGACGGCACGGTCACCGTCTCCGCGGGTGCCACGCCGGCGCTGCGCACCAAGGTGCTGGTCAACTGCGCCGGCCTGTACAGCGACCGCGTCGCGCGGCTCGCGGGCGACGACCCCGGGATGCGCATCGTGCCCTTCCGCGGGGAGTTCTACGAGCTGGCGCCGGCCCGCCGCGGCCTCGTCCGCGGCCTGGTCTACCCGGTGCCCGACCCCGACTTCCCCTTCCTCGGCGTGCACCTCACCCGGGACGTCCACGGCGGCGTCCACCTCGGCCCGAACGCGGTGCCCGCGCTGGCCAGGGAGGGCTACGGCCGCTGGACCGTACGCCCGCGCGACCTGGCGGGCACCGCCGCGTACCCGGGCGCCTGGCGGATCGCCCGCAGGCACTGGCGGCAGGAGGCGGGCGAGGTGCTGCGCTCGCTGTCCAAGCGGGCCTTCACCGCGAACGCCCGCCGCCTGCTGCCCGCCCTGCGCTCCTCCGACCTGCGCCCGGCCCCCGCGGGCGTCCGCGCCCAGGCCGTGCTGCCCGACGGCACCCTCGTGGACGACTTCCGCTTCGCCGGCTCGCCCCCGTTCGTGCACGTGCTCAACGCCCCCTCCCCCGCCGCGACCGCCGCCCTGCCGATCGGCCGCGAGGTGGCCCGGCGGGTGCTGGCGGCGCTGTGACCTGCGGCGGGCCACCGGAGCGTTCCCGTAGAATCGGTGCCACTGTGTCCACGTCACCCCTCGCCCCCACCGTCGCGTCCGCCAATGCATCCGCTGGCGCGAAAGCCGACGCGCGATCCACCGCGCCCGCCGCCGAGGCGTCCCCCTCCGGGGCGCCCGCCCCCGCCGCGCCCGCCGCCGGTGCCTCCGCCCCCGCCGTGCCCGGCGCCCGCTTCCCCGAGGGGCCCGCCGCCGACCCGGCCGGTTCACGCGGTGAGCGCCGCATCCGCTCCTTCCACGCCCGCCGCGGCCGTATCACGCAGGCGCAGGCCGCCGCGATCGACCGGCACTGGGACACCTGGGGCGTCGAGCTGGACGGCAGCCCGCTGGACCTCCCCGCGCTCTACGGGGCCGGCGCAGGACCGGACGGGGCGGGCGCAGGGCCGGGCCGCCCGGGCATGCCCGTCGTGCTGGAGATCGGCTTCGGCATGGGCGACGCGACCGCGCAGATGGCCGCCGCCGACCCGGGCACCGGGATACTCGCCGTCGACGTCCACACCCCCGGCCAGGGCAATCTGCTGGCGCTGGCCGACCGGGCGGGCCTGACCAACGTCAGGGTGGCCAACGGCGACGCCATCGTCCTGCTGCGCGACATGCTGCCGCCAGCGTCGCTGTCCGGGCTGCGGGTGTACTTCCCCGACCCCTGGCCCAAGGCCAAGCACCACAAGCGCCGGCTGATCCAGCCGTCCTTCCTCGCCCTGGTCACCCCGCTGCTGCGGCCCGGCGCGGTCGTGCACTGCGCGACGGACTGGGAGCCGTACGCCGAGCAGATGCTGGAGGTGCTGAGCGCGGCGCCGGATCTGGCCAACATCCACCCGGCGGAGGGTTTCGCGCCGCGGCCGGACTTCCGGCCGATGACGAAGTTCGAGCGGCAGGGCCTCGCCAAGGGGCACGTGGTGCGCGACCTGCTCTTCACGCGGGTCTGACCCCCGGCCCGCCCGTACGACTCCCGTAGGACCTCCCTTAGGACTCCCGTCCCTCGCCCGTCCCCCCTCCCGTACGACTCCCGTACGAGCGCCGCGCCGCCCCGCCCGGCCTGAGCGCCCCCCGCCCGCGCCCCGGAGCACGCTCCCCGGCGCAGGCGGCGGCACACGTATCCACCTCCCCCGTACCCTCGCGGAGCAGGGCAGTCCCCCCGTACTGTCGACTGGTGGCCACGTACTCGTACTCGTCCTCACCCGAGCCCGGCTCGCCGTCCGGCAGCCCGCGGTCAGACGAGCAGATGTACGTACCGGCGCCCTCCACCTCCTGGCACTACGGCCCCCGACGGCCGTTCTGGGAGAGCCGGGCGGTGCGCACCGGTGCGCTGTTCACCGCGCTCGCGGTGTGCGGGGTCGTCATCCTCGCGGTGGTGCGGCAGCACATAGGCACCGAGCCGTTCCTGGTCGGCATGGCCCTGGCGGTGCTGCCGGTGCCGCTGCTGCTGTGGGCCTTCCTGTGGCTGGACCGGGTCGCGCCGAGCCCGTGGAAGAACGTCGTGTTCGCGTTCTCGTGGGGCGCCTGCGCCGCCACCCTCGTTGCGATCTTCGCCAACGAGTACGGCGCCAAACTCCTGGCCACGACGCTGTCCGCGAGCCCGACCCAGTCTGACCGGTGGGGTGCGATCTTCGTCGCGCCGCTCGTCGAGGAGACCGCCAAGGGCACCGCGATCCTGCTGCTCTTCCTCTTCCGGCGGCGCCACATCGAGTCACTGCTCGACGGCATCGTGCTCAGTGGCCTGGTCGCCACCGGCTTCGCCTTCACCGAGAACGTCCTCTACCTCGGCTCGGCCTTCGGCGAGGACAAGGCGGTGGGCGCCGGCGTCCTGGACTCCACCACCGCGGCGACCTTCTTCGTCCGGGTGCTCATGACGCCCTTCGCGCACCCGCTCTTCACATCCATGACCGGCATCGGGTTCGCGATCGCCGCCACCACCCGCCCCGGCCGCCCCTGGCGCTGGCTCGCGCCGATCGGCGGCTGGCTGCTCGCGATGGTGCTGCACGGCTCCTGGAACGGCTCCTCGCAGCTGTCCCCGGTGGGCTTCTTCGCCGTCTACGTGGCCGTGATGATCCCGGTCTTCGGCCTGGTCGTCTGGCTCGCCTTCTGGGCCCGCGCGGGCGAACTGCGCACCATCCGCACCCACCTGGCCGTCTACGCCACCGCCGGCTGGCTGCACCCGCGCGAGCCGGTCGCCCTGGGCTCCATGCGGATCCGCGGTGACGCCCGCGACGCGGCCCGCCGCCACCACGGCGACGCCGGTGCCCGCGCCGTACGCGACTACGCCGGTTACGCCACCCACCTCGCCTTCCTGCGCGCCGCCGCCACCCGGGGCCTGGCACCACCCGACTTCGCGGCCCGCGAGTCCGAACTGCTGCACCACCTCTGGCGCGACCGCCCCCTGGCGCAGCCCGCCCTCCTCCACTCCGCCCCCCTCCCCTGGCCCCCACCCGTCCCGGGCCCCCGCCCGTACCCGTACTGGCACCAGCACTCCCCCACACCCCCGACGCACCCACCAACCACGTGCGTCCCCCAGGCGTTCGGGCCCTCTACCTACGCACCGTCCGCGTACGCGCCACCCGCGTACGGGCCACCCGGTCCGAAGCAGCGCTAGGCCCCCCGGATCCGCCGACCGCCTGACGTGGTGTCCCGGGTGTCAGCCCCTGCTGTTACATATGGGGGCGGGATCTTGGCGGCACAGGGGGGACGTTTCGATGGCGGACATCGTGGGTGGCGTCGGGTTGGGGACCGGCGAGCCGGTGACCGGGATCTACGAGGAGCTGATCACCCGCCGGCTGGCCGAGCGGATCCGGGAACTCGACGCCGCGGGGCTGCTGGCGATCGACGAGCTGGTGGGTACGGAGTCCTCGCCGCACGTCCTCGCGCGACATGTCGGCGAGACCGTGCACCGCGTGCTGCAGGGCCTGCCGCCGGACGAGCAAGTGGCCGCAGCCAACCGGATCCTGGCGTCGGTCGGGACGGTACGCGGCGCCGAGGAGTGGATCAGCGCCGTGGTGGAGGGTCCGCGCCGGCTGATGGCCGTCGCGGAGCAGAAGGCACCCGGCGTGTACGAGATCCACCGGCCGGCGACACCGCTGTCCGAGACCGCCTTGATCACCAACGCCCCGGAAGACCCCAATCTCGGCTCCGAGTTGCGTGCCGAGCTGGCCACCGCCGACAGCATCGACCTGCTGTGCGCGTTCGTGAAGTGGCACGGCCTGCGGGTGCTGGAACGGCCGCTCAAGGCCGCGCGCGAGCGCGGCGCCAGGATCAGGGTCATCACCACGACGTATATCGGCGCCACCGAGCGCCGGGCCCTCGACCGCCTGGTGCGGGACTTCGGCGCCGAGGTGAAGGTCAACTACGAGACGCGCTCGACCCGCCTGCACGCGAAGGCGTGGCTCTTCCGCCGCAGGACCGGCTACGACACCGCGTACGTGGGCAGTTCGAACCTGTCCAAGGCGGCGCTCCTGGACGGTCTCGAGTGGAACGTACGCCTGTCGTCGGTGGCCACCCCCGCGGTGATGCGGAAGTTCGAGGCGACCTTCGACTCGTACTGGAGCGAACCGGCCTTCGAGTCGTACGACCCGGCACGCGACGGTGACCGCCTCTCCCGGGCGCTCTCGGCGGCCGGCGGCGGTACGGCGGGCGGCCGGTCCACGCTGAGACTCTCCGGTCTTGAGGTGCGGCCCTATCCGTACCAGCGGGACATGCTGGAACGCCTGGAGGTCGAGCGCGAGGTGCACGACCGGCACCGCAATCTGCTCGTCGCGGCGACCGGTACCGGGAAGACGGTCATGGCAGCGCTGGACTACCGCGCGCTGCGCCGGAAGCTCGGGCGGGACCTGCGGCTGCTGTTCGTGGCGCACCGCCGGGAGATCCTGGACCAGTCGATGCGCACCTACCAGGATGTGGTCGGGGACGCGAATCTCGGCGAGGCCCTGCACTCCGGTGACATCCCGGCGAGTTGGACGCATGTCTTCGCCAGCGTGCAGTCGCTCAATGCCGAGCGGCTGCGGCGGCTCGACCCGCGGCACTTCGACGTCGTCGTGATCGACGAGTTCCACCACGCTACGGCGAAGACCTACCGCCGCATCATCGAGCACTTCGCACCGCTCGAACTCCTCGGCCTCACCGCGACGCCCGAACGCACCGAGGGCGCAACCGTCCAGGACGAGTTCTTCGACGGCAGGATCGCCGCCGAACTGCGCCTGTGGGAGGCGCTGGAGAACGACCTGCTCAGCCCGTTCCACTACTTCGGCATCACCGACAACACCGACCTGACCGGGGTCACCTGGCGGCGGAGCTCCCAGGGGTACGACCGGGCGGAACTGACCGCCCTCTTCACCGGCGACAGCGCCCGCGCCCGGCTCGTCCTGCGCGCCGTCCGGGACAAGATCGCCGACCCGGGCGCGATGCGGGCTCTCGGCTTCTGCGTCTCCGTCGAGCACGCCCGCTACATGGCCGCCTGCTTCCGGGAGGCGAATCTGGCGGCCGTCGCGCTGTCCGCCGAGACGCCGAAGGCCGAGCGCCACGCGGCACTTGCGGGGCTGGCCGCCGGCGAGATCCAGGTGATCTTCTCCGTCGACCTGCTCAACGAGGGGGTGGACATCCCCGACGTCGACACCCTGCTCCTGCTGCGTCCGACGTCCAGCGCCACGGTCTTCCTCCAGCAGCTGGGCCGCGGGCTGCGCCGGACCGAGAGCAAAGCGGTGCTCACGGTGCTGGACTTCATCGGCCAGCACCGGGCCGACTTCCGCTTCGAGGAGCAGTTCGGCGCCCTGACCGACCTGCGCAGGAATCGGCTGGTCGCAGGCGTCGAGCAGGACTTCCCGCACCTGCCGTCCGGGTGCCAGATCATCCTGGAGCGCAAGGCCAAGGAGCGCGTCCTCAAGAACATCCGCGACCGGATCAGCATCAACGCCCCGCAACTGGCACGGGAGATCGCCTTCTACGCCCGGCCGGCCCTCGCCGACTACCTTGCCGAGAGCGGCCGCGACCTCAAGCAGCTCTACCGTGGCGGCAACTCCTGGACCGCGCTGCTGCGGCGCGCACGTCTGCTCCCGGAGAACGCACCGGCCGGGGAGGACGGACTCCTGCGGCGGACACCCGCCTTCCACCACGTCGACGACCCGGTACGGATCCACGCCTATTCCGTCCTGCTCGCCGACGACGCCGCGGACTACGACACCCTCGACCCGCAACTCCAGGCCTACGCCCGCATGCTGGTCTTCACGCTCTGGCCGAGCGGCGGCGGCTTCCCCGGATATGCCGCGGCCTTGGGGTCGTTGGCGGTGCAGGACGCCTTCCGCGACGAGGTGCGGCAGATCCTCGCGTACAACCTCGCGCGCACCGAGCACGTCCCCGTCCCGCTGCTCGGCGACCATGCCGGACTTCCGCTGACCGTGCACGGCTCCTACAACCGCGAGGAGATCCTGACCGCCCTCGGCCAGACGGCGCTCGGCGGCTACACACCCGTCACGTTCCAGGAGGGCGCCCGGTGGTGCCCGGACATCGCGACCGACGCGCTGTTCGTCACGCTGGAGAAGGACGCGAAGGACTTCTCCCCGCAGACCCGCTATCGCGACTACGCGATGAGCGAGACCCGATTCCACTGGGAGAGCCAGGGCCGGACCTCCGACACCTCGCCGACCGGCCTGCGCTACCGCACCCACGCCGAGCGGGGCACCCACGTCCTGCTGTTCGTCCGGCGCTTCAAGCGCACCGACATCGGCGGCCCCCAGCCCTGGATGCTGCTCGGCCCCGCCCGCTTCGTCGACCACCGCGGCAGCAAGCCGATGGGCATCGTCTGGGACCTCCGCCACCGCCTGCCGGCCGACGTCTGGACCTACTCCGCCATCGCGGCGGGCTGAACACCTCACGCCCGGCGCCGTTCACCGTGGTCCGCCCGGACCCGGCCGGCGATGTCGCGAAGCCGTCCCAGGACATGCCGGACGGCCCGCACGCCCAGCACGTCCGACGCGGGGCGGATCTCATCCCACTTCGCAGGAGGCGCGTGAGCGAACACGCCCGGGCGGAGCTCAACGGACACGAGGACGATGTCACGTTCGTCCTCATCCAGGAGTTGGAAGACATCCACGTCCAGCAAGACGCCGAACGACCGGGCTGCGACAAGTAGATGATCCAGGCACGACGAGTCGGTCCAGCCGGAGAGGGTCTCGACGGCGTCGCCGCATTCGACGCGAATGGCAAGGATCTGCGCCTCGGACACCATTACCGCGCGCCAACGGAATCAGCGAGTGAGGAGACCATTACGCTCGGCACGTCGCTATGGAGGGCGTCAGTCTCTGCCTCGAAGTGGGTCTGGGCTTGGTCCAGGACGGTGTCCGGGTCGCGGCCGTTCGCGGCGAGCCAGTGCAGCAGGTCGGTGATCAGGGTGACGGCTACCGCATCCGGCACCGCATGGCCGGTGGGGCTGTGGGCCAGGGGGACCTGCGGGCTGAAGCCGTAGCTCTCGATGAGCTCCGAGGCGCGGGCGACACGGTGGCCGAAGCGCCGCAGGTGGTCATCGGTTCTCACAGCGAACTCGCAGCAGACCGCCTTACCGCTGAGGGTAGGGGTGGCCACCCAGCCGCCCGAGCCGGCGGCGACAAGGGCGAGTCCACGACCGCGGGCCGGGACAGGCATGAGGTCAGTCCTTCACGTTCAGTACGCACTGCGGTCACGTCGGCACGTGTCGTGACCGGAGCACTGAGGATGACAGCTGACATCCCGTCATGCAATATGCACGGAAGAATTTGCACTGAGCGGTTGCGGCTTGGTAGGGCTCGGCTTGCTGCCGTCGCACGGATCTCGGGGGACTGATCCACCGCAACACCCGAAAGGCAGGCAGAAGTGGCCGGTTCACCCACTGCTCGTCGCCGTCGGCTGGCGATCGAGCTCAAGAAGCTCCGCGAGGACAGCAAGCTCACGTGTGCGCAGGTCGGGGAGGCGCTGGACTGGAGCGGGTCGAAGGTCAACCGTATGGAGACCGGCCAGGGGCGCGTGCAGCCCTCGGATGTTGACGCGCTGTGCAGGCATTATGGAGCCGCTGACGAACTGCGGCTGCTGCTGATGGGGCTGGCCAAGGACTCGAAGACGCGAGGTTGGTGGCATGCCCACGGTGACGCCGTCCCGGCGTGGTTCTCGGTCTACGTCGGACTTGAACAAGCAGCTTCCGGCCTGCGCACATACGAGAGCGAGTTCGTACCCGGCCTGCTCCAGACCGCCGACTACGCGAGGGAACTGCATCGAGCAACGGCCAGCCTGAGCGACGAGGAAACGCAGCGTGTCATCGCCGTACGGATGGAGCGGCAAGCGCTGCTCACCGGCCCGCGGCCGCTGGATTTGTGGGCAGTGGTGCACGAGAGCGTTCTTCGCCACACCATCGGCGACCGTCAGGTGATGCGCGGCCAGCTCGAACGCATACTGGAATCAGGCGGTTTGGCCAACGTCACTGTGCAGGTCCTGCCCTTTGACGCAGGAAGCTATCCGGCCACCGGCTCCTTCACCGTTCTGGGCTTCCCCGAGCAGGAGGATCCAGATGTGGTCTACCGCGACGGCCTGACGGACGCCGTCTACCTTGAACGTCCGCATGACATCGCGCAGTACACGAAGGCCTTCGACAACCTGCGGGCCCTCTCGCTGAGCCCGCAGCGATCCATTGACCTGATCAAAGCCACGATCCGAGGACTTGCTTCATGACCGACCGCACACGAGACGAATGGCTCAAGAGCAGCTACAGCAACGGCTCCGGCGGCAACTGCGTCGAGGTGTCGCATGCTTCCGAGCCCATACGGGTTCGGGACTCCAAGGATCCCGGCGGGACCGTCCTCGCCTTCTCTGCCGGCGAGTGGGACGCGTTCCTCCGGGAGGTAGGACGGGGCGACGGGGAGTTCGGACGGAGCTGAGCGCCCGGGGCCGGGCGTCCCGGGGGTGTCAGAGGAGGTGGGGACGGGGAGCAGGTCGTCTCCGAGGTCGAGGTGCCGCATGAGGTGTCGGGGGTCTTTCGGGCCGCTTCGTTCTGGACGGTGCGGGGAGGGTTGATCGTCCGGGAGACGGAATATCGGGACGACGGTCGGTGGAGAACCGGCGCAGGAGTGGCGTGCCGGGCTCATCGAAGCCATGGGAGGGAAATTGGCATATGCCACTGGACGTTCCGGCTCGTGGGAGCCGTGCGGGCGACCAGCGCAGTGTCCGCAATTCCATGGTTTACGCCGGTTGATTTCCTCGACGGATTCGCCCTGGAAAACGCGTGACACCCCTGTAACACTCTGTATCTGACGGGTCGACAGCACCGCACCGGGAGCTCGTACGCGCCCGGGCGGTGTGCGGCCGGCCGCCTGGTGGACGCGGATGCGAGCGAGGAGGACCGGGCAGTGCAGCCAGATGCGAGGGCCGGGAGGATGGCGGGCGCGGGGTGGTTCTGCCGGGTGCCCGGTGCGGTGTTCGAGACGGGGGCGGTGGTGGCCGGGGGGCCGGACCGGGCGCCCCGGGTGGTGGTGGAGGAGTATCCGCTGCCGCAGCAGCACGAGCAGGTGCTGCGCGAACTGACCGGCGGCGTAAGGGAGTCGGCGGACGCCCTGCGGCAGGGGGGAGGGTGGACGGGGGCGGCCGGGCTGGAGGTGGCGCTCGCGCTGGACGCCGCGATGGCCAGGCGCGGGGTGCGGGTCAGGGCGGTGTATCCGCGGGCGCTGCTCGCGGTGCCGCGGTATGCCGCGCATCTGCGGCAGGTGTCGGACGCCGGGGTGAGTGTCCGCGTCCTCGACCACGTGCCGCACGACCTGCTGGTCTGCGACCGGCAGACGGCGTGCCTGACCGCCGAGGGGGCGGTGGAGCCGGGTGCGGGGGGCCCGGCTCCACTGGTACGGATCAGGGAGCCGCTGCTGGCCGCGTCCTTCGTGGCGATCTACGAGTCGTACTGGCAGCGGGCCACCCCGCTGTCGCGTACGTCCGCCGGGCCGCACCACGCCCAACTCGGCACCCGGGAGAAGGCGGTGATACGGCTGATGACCAACGGCTACAGCGATGACAGGATCGCCAGGAGGCTCGGCATCACCACCCCGGACGTGCAGGCGGTGATGACGGCGCTGATGGAACGGCTGGACGCAGGCAGCCGTTTCGAGGCCGGGTACAAGCTCGCCCGCGAGGTCGACCCGCGGGACCTGTGACCGCCGCGGCAACGACCACCGCATCAAGGGCGACAGCGGGTACGGCGACGACGGCCGGTACGGCGAGGACCGTCTGGGGGCGGAAGGGAGCGGGCATGCGCGACCGCGAGGCGATGCAGACCCTGCTCGCCCGTGCCCGCGCGCGCGTCGACCCGGGGGAGTTCGGGCTCGCGCCGCGCGGCGACCCGCGGGGGCGCAAGGTCGCGGGGCTCACGCACGAGCACATGACGCGGCTGCTCGGCTGGCCCGAGCACAAGTACGGCTACGTCGAGCGCGGCCGGCTCGCGGGCATCGAGACGGAGTTGCTCGAACCCATCGCCCGCATCCTGCACCTGTCCGACCACGAGTGGGAGGCGCTGGTCCTCTACGCCACCGGGCTGCCGCCCGCCTACCGGCTCGATCCGCAGCTGGGGCGGGCGGTGCCGAGCCCCTGGGAGCGGGTGCTGCGCGGCTCGCGCGAGATGGCGTACGTGAACGACGCCGCCTGGGACCTGGTCGCGTACAACTCGGCCTTCTCCCGGCTCTTCCGGCGGCGCGAGGTGCCGGGCAACGTGATGCGCTGGATGCTGCTCGACCCGGAGGCCCGGGTCACCCTCGGGGACTGGGAACGCAGCTGGCTGCCGCTGCTCGTACCGCAGTTGCGGGCCGCGGTGGTCGCCAACCCGCACAACAGGACGCTGGCGCAACTGCAGGCGGACGCCGGGTGCGATCCGGTGGTGGCCCGGTATCTGCGGACGCCGACGACCGAGTACATCGGGCCGCGGGCGGAGAACGCCCTGCCGGTCGTGCACGCCGAACTCGGCCCGGGCTGGGCCACGCTGTGCACCGCGGGGCCGTTCGGGGTGCCCGGCGGGCGGCTGATGTTCGTGTTGTTCGACCAGGGCGAGCCGCCGTGCCACGAACCCGCCCTCTGCGCCCCGGCGACCGGGTCCGTGGACCCGACGTGGCCCGAACTCCCCTGCGGGCACACCCATACGGCCGCGTGTTCTGCCGGGCAGCACAATGAGGCACCATGAGCTTCCCTCTGCCGCACGCGCTCCAGGCGCTGACTCCGAACGTCCACGCATGGCTGCCTGACGGCCACGCCACCTGGGGCATGGCCAACTGCGTGGTCGTGACCGGGCGGAGCCCGGGGTCCGGCGCCGCGCTCCTGGTCGACACCCCGTACACCGCCGACATGACCCGGCGGTTGCGGCGGCTGATCGCCGGGCTCGGTGACCGACCCGCAGGCGGACCCGAGGTCCGCACGGTGATCAACACCCACGGCAACGGGGACCACTCGTACGGCAACGGCCTCTTCCCCGGCGCCGAGATCATCGCCACCGAGGCCAACGCCGAGCATCTGTGCGCCGAGCCGTCGCCCGCCGAGCTGGCCGGCCTGGTCGCCGGGAGCGACCCGGACTCCGCCCTCGGGGCTTACGTGCGGCAGCACTTCGGCCGCTACGGCGACTTCGGCGGCGTCAGCACCGTCCACCCGACCCGTACCTTCAGCGGCGAGGTGGAACTGGACGTCGACGGGGTGGCGGTGCGGCTGATCGAGGTGGGTCCCGCGCACACCGCGGGCGACCTGATCGTCCACCTGCCGGAGGAGGGCGTCGTCTGTGCGGGCGACGTCGTCTTCAACGAGGACCACCCGGTGCACTGGGCCGGGCCGTTGGAGTCGGTGGAGCGCGCCTGCCGGCGCATCCTGGACTGCGGCCCGCGGGTGGTGGTGCCCGGGCACGGCCCCGTGATGACGCCCGCGGACGTCCGCGGCTACGCCGACTACCTGCTGGAGCTGCGCGCGGCGGTGCACCGCGGGCACGCGGCGGGCCGCCCGCTGCCGGTGCTGGCCGCCGAGCTGATCGCCGGCGACCCGTACCCGCACTGGGGGCTGAACGAGCGGATGGCGATCCTCGCGGCGGTCGAGTACCGCGCGCTGGACGGCGAGACCGGGCGCGCCGATCTGGTCGGCCTGGTGGGCCTGGCCGCCGAGTTCGCGCACCGCCAGGAGACCGCACGGGGCCTCGGACAGGACCCCGGACCCGACGCCCGCCTCGGCGCCGGAGCGGACAGCGTGGCCGCCGGGAGCGTCAGGACCGGCGGCTGACCGACGCAGGCAGCCCGGCCGGGGCGACCCGGCCGGGCGGACATGCCGACGGCCCCGGCGTCGGGGGGGGTGTACGCCGGGGCCGCCGGCTGTTCTCGGGGCGGCGGGCCAGGGGGCCTGCGGGCGGAGGGTGCCGCGGAAGGCGGTGCGGAGCGGCCTACGGCCGGCCCTGCACCTCAGACCGCGACATCATGACCGTACAGCCACGGCACCGGATCGACGGGCGCGCCACCACCGGGTCGTACTTCGAGGTGCAGGTGCGGCCCCGGTACGTTGCCGGTCGCGCCGACCCGGCCGATGGTGTCGCCGGTGACGACCTCGCCGGACGTGGCGACCATCGTCGACAGGTGGCAGTACCACAGCTCGGTGCCGTCATCGAGGCGGAGGACCACCCGGTAGCCGAACGAGCCCGCCCAGCCGGCCGAGGTGACCGTGCCGCTGTGGACGGCGTGCACCGGGGTGCCGGTGGGGGCGGCGAAGTCCTGGCCGGTGTGGGTCGCCCACATGTTGCCGGACTCGCCGAAGGCGGTGGTGAGGGTGTAGGAGGCGACCGGCTTGACGTAGGAGACGGCGAGCCGGGCGAGCCGTTCGGCCTCCGCCCGCGCGGCGGCGTCCGCGGCCGCCTTGGCCTTCGCCTCGGCCTCGGCCTTCGCGGCTGCGGCCTGCTCGCGCACCTTGCGGGCGGCGGCCTCCTTGGCCGCCTGCTCGGCGGCGGACTTCTCGGCGGCCTCGCGCTCGGCGCGGGCGGCGGCGTCGCGCTGCCGGGTGACCTGGTCGACGATGCGGGTGCGCAGCGCCTCGCCGGGGTCGACGGGGGTCGCGGCGGCGGCCACGTCCTCCTCGCCGTGCGCGTCCTGGGCGGCGTCATTAGCAGCCGCCGTAACGGCCGGGTGTGGGGCGTCCGCCGTGCCGGTCGCCTGGACGACGGCGGAGGGGTCGTACGACGGTGTGCCGACCGAGACCTCGGGCTGCGGGGCCGGGACCGCCTGTGCGGGCAGTGCGTCGGGGAAGCCGGGCGAGTCCGGCAGCGATATCGGCGGCCCGGCGGGCGGCGCGTCGGCCGCCTCGGCCACTCCACCGGCACCGACCGCGGCCATGGCCGCCATGCCCAGCACGGCGCTGCCGACCGCCGCGCCACGGGCGGGCAGGCCGGTGCGCTGCCGCGGCAGGCGCAGCTGGCTGCGCAGGCCGGCGGGCTCCGAACCGTAGTCGTAGCCGTCGTGGGACGGCGCGGACGACGCCGGCGAGGACGAGGAAGGGGTGGCGGCGGAGCCGTCGGAGGGGGCGCCGGACGGCAGGGGCTCGTCCCGCTCCCCGAAGGGCCACTCCCCGGTCGGTTCTGCTACCGGGGCAGGAGCGTAGGCAGGCTGGTTGGACGCCACGGGGGCGCACTCCTTTCCTTCCTTCTCGCCTACCGGGTTAGCTGACGGGTTCGGAGCAGGAAGGTCTCCTACGGGCCTGACGGCTGCCCGATTCACCCCATTGGACCCCTCCCGCGGTAGCGGAAGGGCGGGTCCCCGGTTCCCGCGGACGGGATTCGGCAAGCGCACGGTGCCGCCTGTCGGCGGCGGTGACGACCGCGCTGCGTTATCGAACGTTAATAGAGCCGGAGAGGTTTTCCAAGCCGAATGGGAGAGTTGGGGACGGGAACCAATCGGGCAAGGTATACGTAGAGTGGAGGAACCGGACAGGTGGCGTGGCCGGGCAGTGATGTGAGTGTGCGTCAGTTGTTATCGGAGAGGCCGACATGGCTACGGGCGGTGAGCGGGTGACGGCGGGGCGCAGCGGCGTGCGGGCGCAGATATCCGCCTGACCGGCGCGGTACCAGTGGTCTGGACCTGTGCCAATTCGCGAACCACTTGGCATGCCAGGGGCGCGGGCCGCACGATGGGCGGGCCCGTTCTTGTCATGCACCCGCCCTCATCATGACGCCTCAGGGAGCCTTCGATGGAACGCCCCAATCCCGCCGTGCCCAGCCGCCGTTCGCTGCTGCGCGGCGGCCTCGGCCTCGGTGCCGCCGCCACCGCGGGCCTCACCGCCGGCCTCTGGCCCGCCGGAGCCGCGCAGGCAGCCGACGGACCCGCAGGTGCCGCGCTGACAGCCGACGGACCCGCCGACGCCGTGCGGGCGGTCGACCGACCCGCCGCCCTCCGCGCCGGGACGGTGGACTACCCGTCAGCCACCTGGGCGGCGGCCAGCACCGCCAACTACACCGCCGCCAGCAGGCCGACCACGTATCCGATCCAGATGGTGGTCATCCACGTCACCCAGGAGACCTTCGCCGACACGATCACGCTCTTCAAGGACCCGGCCCACGCCGCCTCGGCGCATTACGTGGTCCGGTCCGCCGACGGCGCCATCGACCAGTGCGTCCGCGAGCACGACGTCGCCTGGCACGCGGGGAACTGGGACTACAACACGCGCAGCATCGGCATCGAGCACGAGGGCTGGGTGGACCAGCCGTCCTACTTCACCACCGCGCTCTACCACGCCTCGGCGGCGCTCACGGCGGAGATCTGCGACAAGTACGGCATCCCCAAGGACCGCAACCACATCATCGGCCACTCCCAGGTCCCCGGCACCGACCACACCGACCCGGGGCCCAACTGGGACTGGGTGCGCTACATCCGCCTGGTCAACGGCGTCTGAGGCCCGCGGCCGCCGGCTCAACGCGGATCGGAGCCGGTGCCGGTGGGCCCGTCCAGCGGGAACATGACGCTGAGCCGGGGCAGCCGCCTGGCCGCCTCCTCCTCGTCACGGGCCGTCCAGCGGCTCCCTGACGGGTCGCGGCTGCCGTACGGGACCGGTGGGGCGCCGCCGTGCCCGGAGGGGCCGGCGGCGCGGCGTACGGCGGCGTAGAAGGCGTCGCCGAAGTCGTCGGACGGCCCGGTCGCCAGCTCGTACGCCTCCAGCCCGAGCCTGTCGAGGGTCGGCCAGCCGGGCCGGTCCTCGGCGGGCCAGGCGGACCTGGGGCGGCCGGCGAGCCGCAGGACCTCGGGGGCGTAGGCCAGGACGTCGGCGTCGTTGACCGCCGCCTCGAACGCGGCCCGGCCCAGGCCCATCATCCAGTGCTGGAAGGCGCGGAAATCGTCGTCGGAACACCAGCCGCCGAAGATCCGGTCGGCGGCACCCCACAGATTCCAGGTGAAGGCCTCGTCGGTCATCCGGTCGAGGCAGGCCTGAAAGCCCACGATCTCCCCGGCGGACAGGCACGCGAGCGCTTGGCGGAGCCAGGCATCACGCTTGTCACCGCCGAATCCATGCCGCCGGGAGTCCTCAAGGAGGGCCCAGAAGGAGTCGGTGTCCATGGCTGCTGACTATGCCAGGGGCGCCTGATCGCGCCAATTCCCGGGCCGGAAAGCCCAGTTGTTGGACAGGGGCGCCGGGTGCGATCGCCGGCCGGGCGCCGGATGCCGGGACCGGACGGCCGGACCGCGGGGTGCCGGGCCGCCGTGGCGCACCCGCCGACCCGCCTGCCGCGTGGCGTCGCTCGCTGCTCCCGCGCCCCGTCCGGCCCGCCTGTCCCGGCCGCCCCGCGCCCGACGCCCGCCCACGAGGCCGCCGCTGCCGCCCGCCCACGACACGTGAACCATCATTGGCACCGCCAAACATCCACCGGAAGCGCATACTTGTGCTGCACACGCGCGGGTCGCGCGCCCGGCTCGGCAATACTCCCGCCGAGCATTCCCGGTCGGAAACGCGCCGCGAAATCAGCGCCTTTCCGTGCCTTCGCGAAAACATCTGACGTATTGCTTTCATCGCTCCTTTCCTTTGGCCCGTTCGGGTGACTCACCGGCTTTTTCCTGTCACCTTGTTCGGCGGCGCGGGGCCCCCGTGACGGGCGCCCGCGCGTACCGAGACGAAGGTGGGGACATTCATGCTCCGGCTCCTACTCTCCCTTTCCGCGCACCCTCCGGCCCCGAGACCGCGCCGGTTAGCCGCGCGGGCCGCCGTCGCCGTGTCGGCGGCGCTGCTCGCGACGGCGGCCGCTTCGCTCTCCCCGGTCGTCGCCCAGGGCGCGGCCGGGACGCAGGCCCCGGCGGCCGCTCCGCTGAGCGGCGGCTCGACGCTGGTCAAGACCGCGCAGAACACCACCAGCCCCGGCGCCGCCCAGGCCCAGCACGCGGACACCCTCAACTGGGCCGTCGCCTACCACAGCGCGGCCACCGGCGACCCGGCCGCGGCGACCGTCACCGACCCGATCAGCGGCGCTGGCACCGGGCAGTCGTACGTACCCGGCTCGCTGCACGTGCCGCCCGGCTGGACTCCGCAGTGGTCCACCGACGGCAGCACCTTCACCGGCACCGACCAGGGCGCCGCGACCACCGCCGTGCGGGCCACCGATCCGTCGGCGACCGGCCCGGGCACCGGCGTGAGCAGTGACCTGCTGCCGCCGGTCCAGGCCGCCACCCGCACCACCGGCGGTGACGGCTTCACGCCGATCCTCTTCCGGGCGCCGTCCGGGGACGTCGAGGCGTGGAACATCTACCACCACAGCGGGCCCGCCGCCCCCCTGGTGGTCTGCAACGACCTGTCCTCCGGCCAGCCCTGCCCCGGCGGCCCGTGGCCACGACCGCTCAACACCGCGCCGGGGCCGCTCGGTTCGGGCAACACCGGCAACGTCTTCACGACGCTCACCCCGCAGTACGTGCAGGACCCGGGCCGGCCCGGCGTCGTCTACTACCCGGCCGTCGCTGCCGGTTCGGTCGGTGCCGGCTGCCTGGACATGGGCGCCCGCGCCGACTGCGGCTTCTTCCCGCTGGCCGCCGCGTCGGGCTCCCCGAGCAGCGCCAACGGGCTCGCCGGACTCGTCGCCCAGGGCGGCAAGCTCTACGGCGTCGCCAGCACGGGCCAGGTGCTGTGCCTGGACATCGCGTCCCAGTCCCCCTGCGCGGGGCAGCCGTTCGCCGCGATCGTGCCGCCCAACCACGACCTGCCGGGCAACACCAACGCCCTCTACCAGGGCTCCATGGTGGTCGGCGCCGGCAAAGTCTACGCGTCCTCGGCGCCGATGTCGTCCGGCTCCACCGCGCCGGGGCGCCCGGCGCTCGGCTGCTTCGACCCTGCCACCGGCGCGGTCTGCGCGGGCTGGACCACCCCGCACCCGGCGGGACCCAACGCGAACGCGTACACGTACAACGCCTTCCTGGCCTACGACACCGCCGGCCAGCCGACCGGTGTCTGCACGGCCGACAGCACCGGCGGTTCGCCGTCGACCAGTTGCTACGCGCTGGACGGCGGCCCGCTGGCCGCGCCGGCGACCGGGCTGGACGCGCTGCCCGCCGGGACGCTGATCTTCAATCCCGAGGTCGTCAACGCGGGCGGTGACAACCGCAGTTACTTCGGCGTCTGGGGCGGCCCGCTGCCCGGCGACACCGTCTGCTACAGCTGGACGCACGCCCAGCCGTGCGCCGGCTTCCCCGTGGTCGCCGGGCACCCGGCGGTCAACGGCGGTGTGACGCGGGACTACGGCTACGCCTACGACGCCACCACCCGCTGCCTGGTCGGCCTCGGTGACGCGGGCATCCTCTTCTCCATGGACCCGGCGACCGGCAGCTCCCCCTGCCTGCACACCGGCGCCTCGGTCACCCTCAAGCCCGCGGACTTCTACTGCGACGGCGGCACCGGGCACGTCGCCGCCTACACCGAGGCGCGGCTGACCGGCCTCGACCTCGCGCACACCGACCCGGCGGCCACCACCGTCTCGGTCACCGACCCCGACGGAACGGTCATCGCCACCCCGCCCCTGTCGCCGTCCGGCACCGTCGACCTGTCCGGCATCTCGGCGGCAGCCCACCCCTCGATCACCGTCACCGCGCAGTTCAGCCTCACCGACACCAGTGACTTCGGCGCCGGAAAGCATCCGGCGCTGACCGCCTCCTTCCAGGGCGACGACCCGCAGGTCTGCCTGCGTACGGTCGTCACCGCGGACTGCGCGACCAGCCAGGTCAGCGACACCGCCACCGGCAGCGACGCCACCGGCGCGCTGACCTCCAACACCGTCACCGTCCCGGTGCAGCCCGGGTCGGCGTGCCAGCCGCATGTCTCGATCAACAAGGAGATCTGCGCCGGCAGTTCCTCGCACTGCGGTCCCGGAGGGTCGGGCCCGTGGGTCAAGTCCAGTCCCGTCGGGCTGCTGCAGGTGCTCGGCACGGCCTACTGGCGGATCACCGTCAGCAACGCGGGACCGGTCGCCGCGACCGGCGTCACCGTCAACGATCCGACGACGCCGTCCTGTTCACAGGCGGCCGGCACCTTCACCCTGGCTGCGGGCGCCAGCCGGCAGGTCTACTGCAACTCCTTCCTGCTGGCGCTCCCGGTGAAGAACACGGCGACGGCGAGCTACACCGCCGCCAACTCCCCGCAGGGCACCCACCCGACGACCACGGACCCGTCATCGGCCGTGGCCTGCTCGCTGCTGTGCTTCCTGCTGCCGACCGAGCACCACTGACCCTCGTCCACGAACCGGTCTGCCCCGCCTCCCGGCGCCCTGCACGGCGCCGGGAGGCGGGGCCTCGGAACGGGCGGGGTCAGCCGGCGGTCGGGACGTCGTACGCCTCGCGCCACCTGTCGCCCAGGCGCGGCACGATCTGGCCGATCAGCACGTCCTGGAAATGCGCCGTCCGCTCGTGCTCGGCGAATGCCGCGCGCGAGGTGTAGCGCTCCAGGATCACCACGGAACGCTCGTCGTCCAGCTGCCGGAAGACCTCGAAGGAGACATTGCCCGGCTCCTTGCGGGCAGCTTCCGCGAGCTTCGGATAGAGGGCGAGCACCTCGTCCAGGTCCTGGTCGGGAGCGATGTGGTGGTGGGCGATGACCTGGTAGTGCGTCATGTCGAGCTCCGTCGGTTCTGTCCGGTGCGCTCTGGCCGGGGGCCTTCCGCTCCGGCCGCGGACCGCTCTGAATTCCCACGCTAGCACTGCTTTATGGGCTGTCAAGCCCATTTTGTCCGGTGCGGGATCCGCCGGGCCGGGCGGGCGGCGCGGTCGGGACGACCGGTGCGGGGGCGTCGGTCGGTGCGGTGGTCGCGAAGGTCGCGATGTACGAGACGGCGCCGTCCAGCGCCGCGCGCGACGCCCGGGTGTCGCCGGCGGCCTGGTCGAGCAGCATCCCGCCCTGGAACGCGGCCATCAGCAGGTGGGCGAGTCCTACGGGGTCGGCGTCCTGGGTGAGTTCGCCGCGGTCCGCCATCGCCTGCAGCCCCGCACGGAAGACCTCGCCCCAGCGGGCGAACCCCGCGGCCACCTCGTCCCGTATCTCCGGGTAGACCTTGAGCACTTCCGCCGCCAGCGCCCCGAACGGGCAGCCGCCACACGCCAGATCGTCCCGGTCGCCGTAGGACCGCGCCCACCGGCGCAGGGCCGGGACGCTGTCGAACGCGCCGAGTTCGCGAAGCGCGCCGACAACGGCCTCCGCCTGCCAGGCGATCACCCCTCGGACCAGGCTCTCCTTGGTCGGGAAGTGCCGCATCAGCTGGGACCCGCTCACTCCCGCCGCCTGCCGGACGTTCTCGTTGTTCGTGAGGTGGGCGCCCTGCTGGTGGATCAGCGTCGCCGCGGCGTCGAGGATGCGCGCCCGGGTGGCCAGGCCCTTCGGGGTGAGCCGGCGCTCGGGGGCGGCGGGTTCCGGCAGGTCACCCCGTGCGGCGGGGCCGCCGTGGGGCGGGCGCCGTTCCGGTATGGCCGAGGTGTCCATGAGGCCAGCTTAGATCGGAGTGGGCCTGGCGGCCCATACTCGGCGAGGCGCTGCGGATTCCGGATCGGGCCGCCCGGGCCGCCCGAAGGCGCCCCGAGGCCCCGCATTCCGCCGGTCGGCAGTACCCTCTTGATCCTCACGGCACCTCCGCTCCGGCCCTCCACCATTTCCCGGGCCCTGCCCGTGTCTTCGACGCGCAGCCCCTTCCGGGGGACGGACGACGGACGCCGTGGGCCCCGGCAGATCCGCTCGGCTGCCGGTGGAACCGGAGAACGGAACCGGGCGTCGAGGGGCTACGAACTGCGGCTCCGCCACAAGGGGCAGCGCGAGGGACGGGATCAGGTGGACGACGACCACGACGGCACGGGCATACCCGGCGAGAACAAGCAGCAACCCCCGGTGGCGAAGCCGCCCCGGGGACGGCGACCCCGCACGGCTCCGGCGGCGAAGCCGGCGGCCGGCGCACGGACCGCCAGGTCCGCCCAGCCGCCCGCGAAGGCCGCCCGGCCGGCGCAGAGCCCGGCCCGCCCGGCGGACCCACCCACCCAGGCCGCGACCCCGCAGCCGCCGACGGCCGACACCGCCCCCCAGGACCCGAGGACGGCTCTGGCCCAGCCGCCCACGACACCCCCGAAGCCGTCGGGGGCGTCGAAGCCGTCGGGGGCGTCGAAGCCGTCGGGGGCGCCGGGGGCGCCGGGGGCGCCGACTTCGACTGCCGCTGCAACTCCGGCGCAGCCCGCCGGTGCACCGCCGCAACCGGCGACGCCCCCGGCTTCGACAGGTACTCCAGCTCCGCCCCAGCCCACGGGTGCCGCGACAACTCCGGGCCTGCCCGCCGGTGCACCGCCACGACCGGCGACAGCTCCCGCACAGCCCGCCGACGCACTGCCGCAGCCCGCGACGCCCCCGGCCGGGACGGCGAAGTCCCGGAAGTCATCGACGGCCAGGAACCCGCAGGCGGGCCCGGCCAAGGCTTCGGGCCCCGGCGCCGCTGCCGCTTCCGGCAGCGCGACTCCGGCCACGCGCAAGCGGGCAGGTGGCCCGATGGCTGCGGGTGCTGGCGCCGCTACGAACGCGGGCGCGGCACCGGCCGCCGGTACGGACGCGGCCCCGGCTCAGGCTGCGGGTACGGGTACGCCCGCGGACGCTCCCCAGACGACCGCCCCCGGCACGGACGCAGCCCCAACGACGGCCGCAGGTAAGCCCGCAGCCGCGAACGCCGCTCCCGCCGCGTCTGGCGGGGACGCGGGGGCGACTCCCGCCGCCGCAGCCGCTGGGAGCGCCCCCGCCGCCAAGAAGCCGGCGGCCGCGCGGAAGAAGGTCGCCGCGAAGAAGGCCGTGCCCGCCAAGCGGGCGGTGCCCGGCAAGAAGGCGGCTGCGGCGAAGGCCACGAAGGTCACCGCCGCCGCCAAGACGGCTCAGCCTCAACGGTCCGCCCCGGCCATCGAGGAGCCGGTCGGCGGGGTCGGCCTCGACGTGTTGCTCGGGGAGAACGGCCTTCAGGCCGGGCCCGAGGCGGCGCTCGCCGTGTTGAAGGGCTCGCTGGTCGGGCTGGCCGCCGCCCATGCGGCGGGCCAGGCGCACAGCCGGTACCAGCCCGCGAACGTCCTGGTCACCGCCCAGGGCGCGATCAAGCTCGCCGGGGGCGCTCCGGTGGCCCCCAGCACGGAGGCGGCCACCGACGTCCAGGCTGCCACGGCCACCTTCTCCGCCTGCCTGGCAGGCACCGCGCCGGAGCCCGTACAGCCGCTGATCGCCCGGGGCCTGGCGGGCGAGCCCGCCGAACAGGCCCCGAGTGCCGTCGACTTCGCGGCCGAGGTCGATGCGGTCGCCGTCGCGGCCTACGGCGAGGACTGGGAGGCGCGCGGGCAGCACGAACTCGCGTTCCTCGTAGCCCCGTTGCTGGCCCCGGCCCCCGCCGAGCCGGTACCGCCGGCGCCCCCGGTGCCGCCGGCGCCCGTACCCGTCGCGGTCGGAACCGAGGACGAGCCGCCCGCGCGGCGGAGGTTCGGCCGCCGGGCCAAGCTCCTCGCGATCGCCGCAGCCGTGGTGATCGTCGCGGGCGCGGTCACCGTCACCGCCGTGGCGACCGGCAACAGCGACGACGTCGCGGCCACGGTGACCCCGTCCGCTACGGCCAGCGTGGCGCCCAGCTCGGCCCCGGCCGCCGCCCCGGCCACGACCGCCCCGTCCCCGACGGGCGCGCCGTCGACCACGCCTGCGACCAGCCCGTCCACCTCGCACGCGCCTGCCGTACCGCCCACGACGTCCAGCCCGGCCAAGGCGCCCACCAGCGCCGCGCCGCCGCCGACCGTGTCGCCGTCCAGTGACCCGACGAAGCCCGCGGGATCGGCGGGCGGGCCGCGCGTCTCCGGCATATCGACCCAGCTCACCTGCTCCGGCGGCCACAAGGCGCAGGCGGTCGTACGGGTGGACTACGACGGCACGGCATCCGGCACCCTGCACCTGACGTGGTGGCGCAACTCCACGGCCACGTCCCGGGGCGCGACCACGATGACCCCGCAGTCCGCGAAGCTCCCCAAGGGGTCCACGAGTTACATCTTCACGTCCAACTTCACCTACCAGGACAACCCGAGCCGGCCCTACATCGGCGTGACCGTCTCCACCGACCCGGCAGCGGCGGGCGGCGCTCGCACCGCGTCCGTCCTCTGCCACTGAGGCCACCGAGGCCACCGAGGCCACTAAGCCGTAGGCAGCCGAGGCCACCGCACAACGGCCCCGCCGCAGCGACAACACGTCGCTGCGGCGGGGCCGTTGCCCGTCCCGGCGCCCGAACCGGCGCCGGCGCCCAGGTCAGGCCCGGGCCTCGCGGGCGGTCGAGGTCTGCGACATGTCCGAGTAGCGGTCGCCCGCGACCTGCCCGGCGATCGGCTCCAGCAGCGCCAGCTCGTCGGCGGTCAGCGTGATCCGGGTGGCGGCTGCGTTCTCAAGCAGGCGGCTGCGCTTGCGCGTTCCGGGGATCGGTACGACCGCGAGACCGTGCACCTGGGACCGCTGCTGCACCCACGCCAGCGCGATCTGCGCCGCGGTGGCGTCGTGGACGCCCGCGATCTTGTGCAGCGGTTCGAGCAGCGCCGCGTTCGTCTTCGCGTTGTCGCCGCTGAAGCGCGGCTGCATCTGCCGGAAGTCGTCGCTTGACAGCTCCGTGCTCGCGTCGGTGAAGGACCCGGTCAGGAAGCCCCGGCCCAGGGGCGAGTAGGGCACCAGCGCCACCCCGAGCTCGGCGGCCGCGCCGACCGCGCTCTGCTCGACGTCGCGGCTGAAGAGCGACCACTCCGACTGCAGGGCGGCGATGGGGTGCACGGCGTACGCCTCGCGCAGCTCGGCGCCGGTGACCTCGCTCAGGCCGAGGTGCTTGACCTTGCCCTCGCGCACCAGCTCGGCCATGGCGCCCACGGAGTCGGCGAGCGGGACGGCGGGGTCGCGGCGGTGCATGTAGTAGAGGTCGATGACGTCGACCTTCAGCCGGCGCAGGCTCGCCTCGACGGCCGCTTTAACGTAGCCGGGGTCGTTGCGGACGGCACGGTACGCCGGGTCGTCGGGGCGCAGCTCGATGGCGAACTTCGTGGCCAGCGTGATCTCGTCGCGGTGCGCGGCGACGAAGGGCGCGAGAAACTCCTCGTTGGCGCCGATGCCGTACATGTCGGCGGTGTCGATGAGGGTGACGCCCGCCTCGACGGTGGCCGCCAGGGTGTCGCGGGCCGCCGCGTCGTCCGTCTGCCCGTAGGCGGCGCTGATGCCCATGGCACCGAAGCCCTGGACGCCGACGAGGGGTCCGCCGGTGCCCAGTTGGACCTTGCTGATCTTCTCGATGGTGTGGCTCATGATGGCTCTCAGGCCTTTCCGGCGCCCGCCGGGCGCCCGCGCGGAAGTCGTGCTCGGGAACTGCCGATCACCGGCGTGCCTGCCACGCTAGACCTTTGGAGTGCCCTCCAGGCAAGCGAGCGCCCCGCGCTCCACCTGAGGGGGGCGGCGCTCATCCCTCCCGCGGAGGGGTGTTCGGCGGGGCGGCCTGGGGGTCGGCCTGGCGGCAGGGCGTGGACCAGCGCTCGCCGTCCTGGGCCCAGTCGCCGTCGCGGGTGAAGCCGCAGCGCCGCAGCGTGCGGTCCAGTTCGGCCGCGGGGAACCCGGCAGCGGGGCGGTCCGGGGTCACCGTCACGACGACGGCGTCGACCTCGCCGCGGTCCGGGTGGTCGTGCAGGCTCTGCACGGTCACGTGCCACTTCCCGTCGTCGGGCACGGCCTCCACCCGGTAGGGGGCGGTCGTACGGGGCGGCACCCCGTCCGCGCCGTCCGACGCCTCGGCGCCCGCGGCCTCTGCACCTTTCTCGACCTCGTCGGCACTCTCCGTGCTCTCCGCGTCACTGTCCTGCGTCTCGGTCTTCGCCACCGATGTCTCCTCCCGGTGAACGGAACGTCACCATGTCTCTGCCCGACCGGCCTGCCGCCCGCTTCCCGCCTGCCGTCTTCCCCGGCCACACCCCGGAAACACCCAGGCGAGGGCCGGGTTCGGTGTACCCGTCCGGGTGCGGGAGAGAAACGAATGTACGCACGGGTCGGATGTTCTGTCCCTGAGCGGTAACGCGATGCCACAGAGACACGTCACGCGGGCAGGATGACGTACGGCAGCAGGCTTCACTGCCGGCACACAGGAAAGAGGGACACCATGGGCACCAGGAACAGCGGTCGTGGAATACCGGCACTTCTGTTCGTCGCGGCAGGGCTCGCGCTGACGGCGTGCGGCACCTCGGACGCCTCGGGCCCGGCTGCCGACTCGTCGCCGACCCCCTCCACCGCGGGCACCTCGGCCGCGTCCTCCCCGACCGACCCGGCCTCGACGCCCTCGTCGCCGGCCGGCACGGCCGCCACGTCCCCCTCGGCGGCCGGAGCGCCCAGCACCGCGGGCGGGGCCGCGGGGTCGACCGAACCGTCCTGCGCCACCAGCCACCTGAAGGTCACCGCGGGGCCCGCGGACAGCGGTGCGGGCAGCACCATGCTCCAGCTGGTCTTCCAGAACACCGGCAGCGCCCCCTGCACCCTGCACGGCTACCCGGGTGTCTCCTTCGTGAAGGCCCACAACACGCAGCTCGGCAAGGCGGCCGAGCGGACCGGCACCATCAAGTCCTCCCCGGTCACGCTGATCCCCAACGCCCACGCCTACGCCGACCTGCGGACCGTCAACGGGGTGGGCGGCTACGACCCGGGCAAGTGCGACCTGACCACCGTGCCCACCCTCCGCGTCTACCCGCCGAACCAGACCGAGTCCACGAACATCCCGTGGAACAAGAAGGAATGCGTCGGCTCCTCCGTGCAGAACCTCCAGGTGGGCCCGGTGCACTCCAACCGCTGACCCCGGCGCGTGCCCCGGCGCCGGATCCGGGCAGCTGAACCGCCGAGACGGCCGAGTGCCCCGCCCCCTGGCCGGGGACGGGGCACCTGGGTTCAGGCAGGGTCAGGTCGGACCAACTCAGGTCAGCCCGTCAGCAGGACAGGTTGCCGCCCGTCGGCACGCCCAGGACGGACGTGAAGCGCTGGTAGGCGTTCACGCGGTCCTGGACCTCGCCGGGGTTGCCGCCGTTGCACTCGATGCTGCCGTTGATGCTGCGGATGGTCTCGCCGAACCCGGCGCCGTTGACCATGGCGTTGTGCGGGGTCATTGTGCCGGGGCCGGACTGGGTGTTCCAGTACCACAGGCCGGTCTTCCAGGCGACGGCCGGATCGGTCTGGACGAGGTTGGGGCTGTCCAGCAGGTCGATGCCGAGCGAGTCGCCGGCCGCCTTGTAGTTGAAGTTCCAGCTGAGCTGGATGGGCCCGCGGCCGTAGTACGCCGACTGTCCCGCGGGGCAGCCGTAGGGCTGGCTCGCGTCGCAGTAGTGCGGGTAGTTGGCGGTGTTCTGCTCCACGATGTAGACCAGTCCGCCGGTCTCGTGGCTGACGTTGGCGAGGAAGGCCGCGGCCTCCTGCTTCTTCACCGTGTCGCTGCCGGTGGTGGCGAAGCCCGGGTACGCGCTGAGCGCCGCGGTCAGGCCGCCGTAGGTGTAGAAGGAGTTCCGGCCCGGGAACATCTGGTTGAACTGCGCCTCGCTGACCACGAATCCGCTGCTCGGCGGCGGGTTGGTGCCCCCCGAGGTGCCGCCGGTGATCGAGCCGGAGCAGGTGTAGGGGCTCCAGTACCAGGTGCTGATCGTCGGGTCGTAGCCCGGGTTGTCGTGGGTGGCGATGTAGTTGAGGCCGTTGCTGTACCGCACGATGTCACCGGTGACGTACGCGTGGCCGGCCGCCCAGGCCGGGTAACTGCAGCTGCCGGTACCGCCGGTGGAGCCGCCGGTGCCGCCCGAGCCGCCGCTGCATGTGCCCTGGTCGGCCCAGACGTCGGCGGCGCCCGGCGTCTCGCCCTGCGTCCACCACTTCGCGGACCAGTTGTGGCTGTTGTACGAGGCGGACATGCCGCCGGTGTAGACCGAGGACGACTTCCAGGCGGCGGCGCAGCTCGCCGCCGAGGCCGGGGACGACAGGGGCACGAGGACGACCAGGCCCACGACGGCCGCGAGCGCGGCGAGGAAGGCGATGAGACGCTGTCTCGACAACGTGACCACTCCTTATGGGGGTTGAGTGGGGTCGAGCACACTCCAACGCAATGGTCTGGACCTGTCAAGCACTCCGGCCACACCCGTCCCGTTTCCGCCGATGCGGCGGCCCTCAGGCCCCGTTGGAGGGCGCGACCGCCTTCCGGCGGCTGCGGCGCGGCGCCGGCGGGCCGGACGGGGTGCTGCGGGCGGGGGCGTCGTGGATGGTGAGGGCGAAGAGGGCCGAGACGAGGGCCATGACCGCGAGGACCAGGTAGACGGTGCGGTAGGCGGCGGGCGGCGCGATGTGCGTGGCCGCCGGGGTGCCGGCGATCAGCAGGGTGGCGACCAGCGCCGGGGCGACGGCCATGGAGAACTGGAAGATCACGCTGCTGAGGGTCGAGGCCTGGCCCATGTCGGCCTTGGGGATGGTGCTGAACGAGGCGACCGTGACGGGCATGAAGACCGCGCCCATCCCGAGGCCCAGCAGGAACATGTACAGCCGGAACGCCCAGGGCCCGGTGCCCGCGTCCACGGTGGCGGTCATCACGGCCAGGACGGCCGCGACGCCGACCAGTCCGGAGGCGATGATCAGCCGCGGGCCCACCCGGTCGTAGAGGCGGGCCACCAACTGGACGGTCAACAGCACCCCGACGGCCTCGGTGAAGGTGCTGCTGCCGGACTGGAGCGCGGTGTTGCCCTGCGCCTCCTGGATGAACAGCGGTGCCGCGTACATGGCGCCCATGAACGGCACCATGCCGATCAGGCCCACCACCTTGGTGTCGCGGAAGAGCGCGTCCTTGAAGAGCCGCAGCCGCAGGATCGGTGCGGGGGTGCGGAGTTCGACCACCACGGTCGCCGCCAGCAGCGCGGCTCCGCCGGCCAGGCTGCCGGTGATCAGCGGGTCAGACCAGCCCTGCTGCGCCCCCTCGCACAGCCCGTACATCAGCAGCGACATCGCCGCCGCTGACAGCAGCAGGCCGGGTATGTCGAGCCTGCTCGGTTCCCCGTGGCGGGGGTTGTCGAGGAAGAGCAGCCCGAAGAGCAGGGCGGCCGCGCCGAAGGGCAGGTTGACGTAGAAGACCCAGCGCCAGGAGAAGCCGTCGACCAGGACGCCGCCGAGCATCGGCGCCACCGAGGGGGCTATCTGCTGCGGGAGCGTCATGATGCGGGAGGCCCGTACGCGCTCCGCCGGGGTGAAGGTGCGGAAGAGCATCGCGCCGACCACCGGCGTCAGCAGGCCGCCGGCCAGGCCCTGCAGGCCACGGTAGGCGACGAGTTGGGAGAGGCTGCCGGCCATCCCGCAGAGCACGGAGGACGCGGTGAACAGGCCCATCGCGGCGAGCAGCACCGGCTTGCTGCCGAACCGGTCGCCGAGCCAGCCGGAGACGGGGATGCTGATGCCCACGCACACCGGGTACACGACGACGACGCTGTCGCTCCCGGCCGCCGACACCCCGAACTGGCGGGCGATGGAGGGCAGTGCCACGGTCGTGATGGCGCCGTCCATCACCACGAGGAAGAACGTGGCGACGAACATGACGGGTACGACCAGGCGCTGGTCGAGGCGGCGGCCGGGCATGTCTCTCCTTCGCGGGCCGGAGCGCGGCTCAGCACAGGTGGGCGGATATGCTGAGTATACTCACTATGAGTCGGCACACAATGGTGTTTCTGGTCGCGGAAGAGCAGAAGAAGCGAGGCGGGCCCGGTGGTGAACACCCGGAGCAGTGACGTACTGGTCGACGACCTCTTCAGGACGACCGTGCGCCTGCGCACCTACGTCGACGCCCAGCTGCGCGGGCACGGCCTGTCCGTCCCGCGGCTGCGGCTGCTGCGGGCGCTCGCCACCGCCGCGGAACCGCTGCGGATGCGGGACCTGGGCGACGTCCTGAACGTCGCCGCCCGCACGGTCACGTCACTGGTGGACGCCCTGGAGCGGGAGGGCCTGGTCGTGCGGCTGCCCCACCCCACGGACCGCCGGGCGTATCTGCTGGCGCTCACCGACCGCGGCCGCACCACCCACGCCAAGGCCGAGGAGATCGACCGGGCCGCCCTCGCCCTGGCGACCGGCAGCCTGAGCGCGGGGCAGCGGGGCGTCCTTCTCGAGCTCCTCGCGGTGCTCCGCGAGTCCCTTCCGGAGGCGGGGCCGGACCTGCCGGAGGAGTGACGGGCCCGTACCCGCCCGTACGGGGTCGCCGGCCCGGACATTCCGCCCTCTGTTCACTCCCCGCCACAGGGGTCACGACTGCCACGAGGACCACCCGTATCCCACTGGTCACGGAAGTTTTCCGGGCTCGGCCGTATGCCGGGCCGCAGGATGGGCACCCGAAGGCTGCACAGGCTCTGAGACACGCGTCCCGGCGCGGACGCCTGAGGAGACGGCCATGAGCAACGGATACATCGGTCCTGGCGGCCCCGGCGGCCCCGGTGACGACCCCCTGGGCGACTTCTTCGCACGATTCCTGGGCGGTGGCGCCAAGGGCCCGCGGCAGATCGACATCGGGCGGCTGATGAGCGAGCCGGCACGGCAGCTGGTCAGCGCAGCCGCCGCCTACGCCGCCGAGCACGGCAGCAGCGACCTGAACACCGAGCACCTGCTCAGGGCGGCGCTGGTCGGCGAGCCCACCCGCAGCCTGGTGGCCAGGGCCGGCGCCGACCCGGACGCGCTGGCGGCGGAGATCGACCGGCACTCGGGCGCCGCGGCGGCGCCGTCCGGCCAGCCGCCCGCCTCGCTGGCGATGGCCCCCTCGGTCAAGCGGGCGCTGATCGACGCACACGAGCTGGCCAGGGGCGCAGGCGCGGGCTACATCGGACCCGAGCACCTGCTCATGGCGCTGGCCGCCAACCCGGACTCCGCCGCCGGCCGGATCCTCAACGCCGACGGCTTCGGTTCCCGCCCCGGGCCCGTGCCCGGCGGCATCCCCGGTCCCGGCCCCGGCAGGCCCGTACCCGGTGGCGGCCCGGCCCCCGGGCCGGGGTGGGGGACGGGGCAGGGCGAGGGCGGCGGCACCACCCCCACCCTGGACAAGTACGGCCGCGACCTGACCGACCTGGCCCGGCAGGGCCGTATCGACCCGGTCGTCGGACGCGCCGAGGAGATCGAGCAGACCATCGAGGTGCTCTCCCGGCGCGGCAAGAACAACCCGGTGCTCATCGGCGACGCCGGGGTCGGCAAGACCGCCATCGTCGAGGGCCTGGCCCAGCGCATCGCCGACGGCGACGTGCCCGACATCCTGGCCGGACGCCGGGTGCTCGCGCTCGACCTGTCCGGCCTGGTGGCCGGCACCCGCTACCGGGGCGACTTCGAGGAACGGCTGACCAACGTCATCGACGAGATCCGCGCCGACTCCGACCGGCTCGTCGTCTTCATCGACGAGCTGCACACGGTGGTCGGCGCCGGCGGGGGCGGGGGCGGCGGCGAGGGCGGCTCGATGGACGCCGCGAACATCCTCAAGCCCGCACTGGCCCGCGGCGAGCTGCACATCATCGGGGCAACGACGCTGGAGGAGTACCGCCGTATCGAGAAAGACGCGGCGCTCGCCCGGCGCTTCCAGCCGATCCTGGTCCCCGAGCCGACCACCACCGACGCGATCGAGATCCTGCGCGGCCTGCGCGACCGCTACGAGGCCCACCACCAGGTGCGCTACACCGACGAGGCGCTGGTCGCGGCGGTGGAGCTGTCCGACCGCTACCTGACCGAGCGCTTCCTGCCGGACAAGGCCATCGACCTGATGGACCAGGCGGGCGCCCGGGTGCGGCTGCGTGCCCGTACCAAGGGCACCGACGTGCGGGCGCTGGAGCAGCAGGCGGAACAGCTCACCCGGGACAAGGACCAGGCCGTCGCGGCCGAGCAGTACGAGCGCGCCACCGAGCTGCGCGACCGCCTCGCCGAGCTGACCCGGCGCATCGAGGACGGCAACGGGCAGCCGCCCGGCGAGCCGACGATCACCGAGGTCACCGGCGAGGACATCGCCGAGGTGGTGTCCCGGCAGACCGGCATCCCGGTCAGCAGCCTGACCCGGGAGGAGAAGGAGCGCCTGCTGGGCCTCAAGGACCACCTGCACCGGCGGGTGATCGGCCAGGACGAGGCCGTCGACGCCGTCGCGGACGCGGTACTGCGCTCCCGCTCGGGACTGGCCAGCCCGGACCGCCCCATCGGCAGCTTCCTCTTCCTCGGCCCGACCGGCGTCGGCAAGACCGAACTGGCCCGGGCACTCGCCGAGGCCCTGTTCGGCAGCGACGAGCGCATGGTCCGCCTCGACATGAGCGAGTACCAGGAGCGGCACACAGTGAGCCGGCTGGTGGGCGCGCCCCCTGGTTACGTCGGCCACGACGAGGCAGGACAGCTCACCGAGGCGGTGCGCCGCAACCCGTACTCGCTGCTGCTGCTCGACGAGGTGGAGAAAGCACACCCCGACGTCTTCAACGTCCTGCTCCAGGTCCTGGACGACGGGCGTCTGACCGACGCGCAGGGACGTACGGTGAACTTCACCAACACCGTCGTCGTCATGACCAGCAACCTCGGCTCCGACGTGGTGAGCGGCCGCGGCGCCGTCCTCGGCTTCGGCACCGGCGATCCGTCGGCCGACGAGGAGAGCCGCAGGGAGCGCGTACTGCGGCCGCTGCGGGAGCACTTCAGGCCCGAGTTCCTCAACCGGATCGACGAGATCGTCGTCTTCCGCAGCCTGACCGAGGCGGAACTGCGCCAGATCACCGGCCTGCTGCTGGAGGAGACCCGCCGCCGCGTCCACGCCCAGGGCATGCAGTTGGACGTCACGCCGGAGGCGATCGACTGGCTCGCCGCCCGCGGCTACGAACCCGAATACGGCGCCAGGCCGCTGCGCCGCACCATCCAGCGCGAACTCGACAACCGGCTCTCCCGGATGCTCCTCAACGGCCAACTCTCCGAAGGCACGCACATCCGGGTGACGGCGGTGGACGACACCCTCACCATCGAACCGGAGCCCGCGCCCGCGGCGGACCCGGAACCCGAGGCGGCGGCGCCGCCCGAGCCGAAGTCCGACCCGGAGGCCGGGGAGAAGGCCGAGGACAAGCCCGGGCCGAAGCCCGGTGCCGACCCCGACCCGGGGGCGTGGGGCTCGCCCGGCTGACGGCGTCAGGGGCAGGATTCGCCGGTCTTCACCGCGGTGAAGGTCACGGGCTGCCCGGTGAACCGCGCTCCTGCCTTCGGATCCTGCGAGCACACCTTCCAGTTGGACTCCACGACGACCAGCCGGTGCTTCCCCAACGCGTCCTTCGACGTGACCGAGGCGTCGTCCGGCAGGCTGCCGCGAGCGGCCGCCAGGCCCTTCCCCACGAAGTCCGGCATCGTCCGGCCTGCCTTCGCCGGTGGCCGCGCGTCGGTCTTCGGGCACGTCTCAGCGACCTTGACGGCACCGAAGTCCAGCGTCGTGGCGGTGGCGGTCCGCGTGCCGGCCGCCGGGCTCTGGAAGCAGACCTTCCAGTCGCGGTCGAGGATCTGGTGGCGGGCCCGCCCGAGGGAGTCGTCACTGCTCAGGTCGTCGAATCCGGCGGCCTGCGCGGCGTCCTGGGCCGCTTGCAGGCCCTTGCCGACAACGTCCGGCACGGCCTTGACGGTGGTCCTGCCGGCGCTGGTCCCGGCACTGGTGTGGGACGCTCCTGAGTCCTTCGGGTCGGTGGTGGTCGGTCCGCACGCGGCAACGGAAAGCAGCGCGGCGGTGAGGGCGACGGCGACGGTGGCGGCGCGTGTGTGCATCTGTCCCCCTTGGGACGGTCACGCACAGCATCCCGGATCTGGGCGGTGTCGCGCCAGGATGCGACGGGTGCGCCACCGCCCCCGGGGGGGTACGCCGGCGTGCGGGTCGGTCCGCCCGGTCGAGCGGGGACCCGGGCACGCCGGCCGAGCGGGCGCGGCCGGCGAGCTTCCTGCGGGGCGATCTGAGTAGGGCTACTCATGTCATGGAACCAACAATGCACCGTAGTCTGATGCCGATGTTCCGCCGGGAGCGGTGGGGGTTCGGGAGGGGTGGGGGGCTGTGTCGTTCGAAGCGGAATGGGCCCGGATCAAGCAGGAGGTGTCCGCCGAGCCGGTGTCGACGCTGGCGCACGCCGACGTGGACGCCGTCGGCAGCGGCGGGGTGGCGTCGGACGCGGCCGCGTGGAAGGCGGCGGCGCAAGGCGTGGGCACGCTGGCCGAGAACCTGTCGAAGGCCGGCGGCAAGCTCTACGAGGCCCAGCAGGGCATGGACACCAGCCACCAGTCCTCCGCTGGCACCTTCGAGACGCTGGCGGCGCAGGCCGCGCTGCACCCCACCTGGAGCGGCTACGTCAGCAGCCTGCTGGGCCGATGCGCGGCCCTCAAGCAGCAGTTGGCCGCCGCGGGTGCGACCCTGGGCGCGAGCGACGACGTCGTCAAGTCCGAGTTCGACGCGCTGGACGACGACTACCAGGACACGCCCGCCGTCGGCGGCCAGAGCCAGGCGGGCTGACCTGTGGACGTACCGGCCCTCACCGCGCTCAGGACCGCCCAGTTCGAAGGCCTGGCGGACGGCTACCGGGCGCTGAGCGACATGGCCGACCAGGGCAGGGGCGACATCGAGAACGGCATCAGCGCGAGGATGCGCGGCTCCCTGCAGGGCGTCGCCGCGGACGCGGCGCACGCCCAACTCAGCCAGCTGACCGAGAACTTCCACTACGTCCAGGTGGAATGCGGCCTGGTCAGCACGGCGTTGCGGGCCTTCGCCTCCGACGTGGGCCCCGCGAAGGCGAAGTTCGACGCGGCCGTCGCGGACGCGGCCGCCCACAAGTTCACCGTCTCGGCCGACGGTTCGGTCAGCTACCCCGCCGGGGGCGGGACCAAGGGCAAGCCCGTCGCGGGCGGCACGGCGACCGGCCTCGCGGACCCGACAGCCCGGGCGATCTCCCACCAGGCTGCCCAGCAGGACCCCAACCCGCACCACACCGCGGCCCAGGACATCGCCGACCGGATCTCCGACGCGCTGCGGGAGGCCACCGCGGTCGACGGGAAGTGGGCGCCGCAGCTGCGCAAGCTGATGGCCGACGACGACCTGACGGTCTCCGCGGCGGACTGGGCGGACGCCCAGCAGGACATGGCAGGGGTCGACAAGGACGCGGCCGCCTATCTCGACCGCATCACCCCACCGCCGAAGAACGGCCGGCCCCAGGCCGACGCCGACTGGTGGCGGAGCCTGACCCCCCAGGAACAGGCCGACTACCTCGGGGCCCACCCCGCCCAGGTCGGCGCCCTCGACGGCCTGCCCGCCGCCGTCCGCGACCAGGCCAACCGCACGGTCCTTGCGGAGACCCGCGGCAGCTACCGCACGCAGGTGAACGCGGTCCCGCCGCCGCCTGCCGAATGGGCCGACATCGCCGACCCCTCGGGCCGCGGAGTGCACACCCCCGAATGGATGGTGTGGAACGCCGAGTACGGCGACAAGTACCGCGAACTCCAGCACGCCCGGGACCGGTTGAAGGGGATGGACGCCATCCAGGCCCGTTTCGACGCCACCGGCACCAACGGCCTGCCGGAGGCGTACCTGCTCGGATTCGACGCCGAGGGGAGAGGCGACGGCAAGGTCATCCTGGCCAACGGGAATCCGGACACCGCCGACCACACGGCCGTCTACGTACCAGGGACGACGTCGAAGCTCGACAAGATCGGCGGCGACATCGACCGGGGGGTGAACCTGTGGCAGGCGAGCCACGCCGAGGCGCCGACCGCGAACATCTCCACCATCACCTGGTTCGACTACAACGCTCCCGACAACATCCCCGCCGCCATCCACGACTCGTACGCGCACGACGGCGCCCCCGCGCTGCGCGGCTTCCTCGACGGCAACACGGTGGCCCACCAGAGCGCCACCGGCGGCCACGCCCACACCACGCTGATCGGCCACAGCTACGGCAGCACGCTCATCGGCGACACCGCCAAGTTCTCCTACGGGGACGGCGACTGGGGCGACAGGATGGACGCCGACGACGTGATCGCCCTCGGCAGCCCCGGCATGCAGGCCGAGCACGCCGGGGATCTGGGCATCGACCCCACGCACATGTGGGCCGAGGGAGCCGGCGGCCTCGACCACCTCGTCCGCGAGGGCGGGCGCCTCTTCGGGCTCGGCGGCGGCGGTGTCATCCCGACCGACGAGGAGTTCGGCGGCAACATCATGAGCTCCGACGCCGGCGACCACAGCGCGTACTGGAACACGCACAACGGCAAGCCGTCGGTCAGCCTGCAGAACCAGGCCGACGTCATCGTCGGCCGGTACGGTGACACCAAGCTCGATCACGCGTCGCCGTGGGGGAAACCGAGGTAATGGGAAAGGAGCGACGTGTCGGAGGAGTTCGGGTACGAGCCGCGGGTCCGTCCCGCCGGTGAAGTGAAGGCGGAGGTCGCCGCGTTGTCGAGCGCCGTGCTCGACATGGTGCGCGTCCAGGGCAGGATCACCGAAGCGGGCCCCATGGAGCTGCCGTGGGACGAGGGGGACGACCCCGACGCGTTCCACAACGTCACGCACCTCTGGTCGCTCTACGGAGTGGACAACTCGGTGCTCGAGCAGGGAATGGCCTTCCTCGCCGACCAGCTGCCCGCGCGTGACTGGACGGTGGTGAAGAACGGCCCCGACTCCAGCCGGAACCGCAACCAGGAGATCCTCGCCGTCCATACGCCGACCCGCGCCCAGCTCGAAGCCACCTGGAAGCAGGGCCTCGACGGCCACGAACCGCTGATCGCCTTCTCCGTCTACTCCCGCTTCTTCATCCCCGCAGCGGAGCCCGGCCGTTGAGGCCGCGCCACATGCCGCCGGCCGTGGCGCTCGCGAGCGTCCTCGCCCTTGCCGCGGGATGCGGCGGCGGCGCAGGCACGCCGAAGCGCGACCCGCGGACGGTCGAGAGCGAGGTCGGCGCGCAGTCCGTCGCCGTCCGGCAGATGACCCAGGTCACAGGCAGGACGACCGCGGGCGCTCCCCCGGACGGCACCCCTTCGGACGTGTCGTGCGACGAGGACGACGACAACAGCCCGGACCGCCAGCGGCTGCAGATGTGGTCTCTCTACGGAGTGGCCAACACCACGTTGTCCGAGGCGATGACCCACCTGGCCGCCGGCCTCCCCGCGCACGGCTGGAAGGTCGTCCAGAACGGCCCCGACTCCAGCAGGAACCGCAACCAGGAGATCCTCGCCGTCCACAAGGCCACGAAGATCCAGCTCGACGCCACCTGGATGAAGGGCCTCGACGGCCACGAGCCCCTGATCACCTTCTACGTCTCGTCCCCCTGCTTCCACGCCTCACCCACCGGCTGAACCCCGCCCCGGTGTCGGGGCCGGGTTCAGCCGGTGCCGGTCCCGGAAGCGTCGGAGGGGGTCAGCGCTGGGCTGCCGCCAGGGCCGCCTGGACGTCGGCCGCCGACGCGGGGCCCGCGGGCTCGGCCATGAAGTTCGGGACGGGCTTGGCCGCGTAGGGCATGCCGTAGGCCGCGGCGCCGGGCTGGAAGCGCCAGCCCTCGGCGAGCGGGCCGGCGTCCAGGGTGTCGAAGCCGAGCAGGCCGATGAGCTCCGCCGCGTGCTTCTTCGCACCGGCGTCGTCGCCGGCGATGGGCAGGACGGTGCGGTCGGCGGCTCCGGCGGGGCGCGGCAGCGCCGCCAGGTGCTGGAAGAAGATGTTGTTGAACGCCTTCACCACGTGGGCCCCGCCGCCCAGGTGCCCCTGCAGCAGCTCGCTGTCCGTACGCTCCCCGCTGTCGAGCTCGGCGATCTGGCCGTCGCGCTGCGGGTAGTAGTTGCCGGTGTCGATGACGGTCTTCCCGGCCAGCGGCTCGCGCGGGACCTGCGCGAAGGCCTTGAGCGGGATGGTCACCACCACCCAGTCGCCTGCGGCTGCCGCCTCCGCCGGGGTGCCCGCCCGGGCGCGCGGGCCGAGTTCGGCGACGAGGTCGGCGAGGGTCTCCGGTCCCCGCGAGTTGCTGAGCACCACGTCGAGCCCGCTGTCGACCGCCAGCCGGGCCAGAGTGCTGCCGATGTTTCCACTGCCGATGAGTCCCAAAGTAGCCATATCGGGAGCAACGAGATGAGTGACGGATCTGTTCCACCCGGGCCTGCGCGGCGTAATGCTCCCCGGGCGGGAAAAGGGTTGGAGGCGCGCTGATCGCTCTGATAGTTTCCGGTCGACCGTGACACCGCCGAGGAGGTGAGACCCATGACCGCTGTATCCCTGTGGGTGCTCCCCCTTGCCGTCACGGCCGGCGATTGACGTAGCTGTCGCCGGGAGCGCCTCGACAACGAAGCACTCCCGAAGGGCAACACACCATGTCTTCCTTGCAGTTCACCGCTGAGGCGTCCGCGAACGGCGTGCTCGAACGCGATTTCACCGTCGTCGGCCTCCCGGAAACGCCCGGCATCCCCGGCGTCCTCTGGTCCCCCTCCTCCGACGCGGCCGGCCGTGCGCCGCTGGTCCTGATGGCCCATGGCGGCGGCAACCACAAGAAGCATCCGGCCATGGCGGGCCGCGCGCGCCTCCTGGTCACCGCCTGCGGTTTCCACGTCGCCGTCATCGACGCGCCAGGACACGGCGACCGGCCGCGTACGGCACACGACGAGCGCGAGGTCGCCGAGCTGTTCCGGGCGAGGGCGGCGGGCGAGCCGGAGGGCCCGATCGTCGTGCGCTACAACGACCACCTCGCGGAGCTCGCCGTCCCCGAGTACCGGGCGACCCTGGACGCGCTCCAGGGGCTCCCGCAGATCGGCGCCGGCGGGCCGGTCGGCTTCTGGGGCATCAACATGGGCACCGCGATCGGGGTGCCGTTCGTGGCCGTCGAACCCAGGGTCACCGCCGCGGTCTTCGGCCAGCACTGGCCCGACGCGCTGGCCGAGAAGGCCCGGCAGATCACCGTCCCGGTCGAGTTCGACCTGCAGTGGGACGACGAGCACATCACGCGCGACCAGGGCCTCGCGCTGTTCGACGCCTTCGGCTCGAAGGAGAAGTCGCTGCACGTGAACTCGGGGCGGCACAAGGAGCTGCCCCGCTTCGAGGCGGACAGCGCGGTCCGCTTCTTCGCCCGGCACCTCGGCGGGGCAGCCGGCGCGTCGGCCTGACGCAGTTCACGGTCACGGCGTCCGGCCCGCAAGCCGGGCGCCGCGGCCGGACCACCCCGCCCGGGCCGAGCTCACCCCGCCCGCGGCCGGGTCCGGGCCGCGGCCTGGGTCCGGGCTGCGGCCCGGGTCCGGGCTGCCGCCTGACCACCCCGCCCGCCGCGCGCCGCTTCCCGCGTCTTCGCCCGCCCGTCACCTGCCGATGGCCTTCCCCTCACCGAGCATGCCCAAAGTTGGCTGTACAACTTTCGCCCACCTGGATCACCGAGGGAACCGCCATGACAGATCAGCCGGGGGCCGCAGCCGCCTCCCACCTGTCCGCACGGGTCGCGGCGCTGCCGCCGGCCTGGCTGCGGGACAACTGCCCGTGCCCCGAGTGCCGGGACCCGCGCTCGGGCCAGAAGCTCTTCCAGATCACCGACCTGCCGCACGGACTCGCCGTGGGCGAGGTCGTGGAGCCGGCCGCCGGCGGGGAAGCCCCGGTCGAGGTCCGGTGGGTCCCGGACGGCCACCGCTCGTCCTTCCCCGTCACCTGGCTGGACGCCCACCGGCCGGCGGACTCCGCCCTCACCGGTGACCGGCGTACCGAGACGGGCAAGGAGCTGTGGACCGCGGCGGACCTGACCGGGCGCGTGCCGGAGGCCCGCTGGGACGACTACCTGGCCGGCCCCGTACGGCGGGCCCGTGTGCTCGACGCGGTGCAGCGGCTGGGCTTCGCGCTGCTGCGCGGAGTGCCGCGGCAGGAAGGGCAGGTGCTGGCCGTCGCCGAGACCTTCGGCCACGTCCGGGAGACCAACTACGGCAGGCTCTTCGACGTCAGGGTCGAGCCCGACCCCAACAACCTGGCCTTCACCTCGGCGCGGATAACCCCGCACACCGACAACCCGTACCGCGACCCGGTCCCCACCCTGCAACTGCTGCACTGCCTGGAGAACTCCGCGACCGGCGGCGACTCCGGGCTCGTCGACGGCTTCGCCGCGGCGGCGGCGCTGCGGGCCGAGGACCCGGCGTCGTTCGCGGTGCTGACCCGTACCCCGGTCCCCTTCGTCTTCCGCGACGACCGTACGGAACTGCGCGCCGACCGCCCGCTGATCGACGTGGACCCGCTCGGGCGTATCCGCGAAGTGCGGTTCAACAACCGGTCGATCGGCACGCTGCGGCTGCCGGCGGCGGCGCTGGAGGAGTTCTACGCCGCCTACCGCGGCTTCGGCGAGCTGCTGCTCCGGCCCGGGCTCCAGCTGGACTTCCGGCTCGCGCCGGGCGACTGCCTGATCTTCGACAACACCCGGCTGCTGCACACCCGTACCGCCTTCGCGCAGGACGGTTGCCGGCACCTCCAGGGCGCCTACGCCGACCTGGACGGCCTGGCCTCCTCCCTCGCCGTCCTGCGCCGGGCGGACGACCTCGACGCGCTGACCGGGCTGTTCCACGGCCCCGGCGCCGCGGAGTATCTGGGTGAGGAGGTCACCATGGCCGAGCACATGCTCCAGGCCGGCGCCCTGGCGGAGGCCGCGGGGGCGCCCGCGCACCTGGTGGCCGCGGCGCTGCTGCACGACGTCGGCCACCTCAGCGGCCACGCGGCCGAGGAAGCGGGGGACGGCGACCACCGGCACGGGCAGGCGGGCGCCGACCTGCTGTCCCGCTGGTTCGGTCCCGAGGTCACCGAGCCGGTACGCCTGCACGTCGCCGCGAAGCGCTACCTGTGCACGGCCGAGCCCGGCTACCGGGCCGGCCTGTCAGCGGCCTCGGAGCACACCCTCCGGCTGCAGGGCGGTCCGATGACCGAGGCGGAGGCGGCGGCTTTCGCCGCGATGCCGCAGGCGGCCGGCGCGGTGGCCGTCCGGCGCTGGGACGAGCAGGCCAAGGAGCCCGGCGCCGCGATGCCTGGGTTCGACCACTTCCTGCCGCTGCTCACCCGGCTGCTGCGCGGGTAGGGGGCGCCGCTCCCGGCCGCTCCGACGGCGGGCCCGGCGTACCCCGCCCCACCGGCCGTACGCCGCTCCCGCGACCTGCGGGTGCCCCGCCGCGCTGCGGCTCAGACCGGGCGGCGGTGGCGGCGGGAGAGCGCCGAGGTGGCGATCGAGTTGTGCACCGTGAAGGCGACGGTGCCGTGCAGATACCGGTCCTCCGACCACTCGACGGGTGCTCCCACCGGGTCGGTGGAGCGGCGGCGCTCGCGGAGCAGCGCGTCACCGGCGCGGCACCCCAGCAGCCGGGCGTCGTCGGCGTCGGCGAGCACGATGTCGATGGTGTGGTCGGCGTCGGCGAAGACCACGCCCTGCTCCTGGAGCGGCTCGGTGTGCGAGACCGCGTCCGCCGGTATCCGCGCCACCAGCTCGCCGACCCACAGGGGGTAGACGCTGCGCTCCACCATCACCGGCCGGCCGGACAGCGTCCGTACCCGCAGCACGACGACGACCTCCGCGCCCGGCTCCAGGCGCAGTTGCTCGCTCTCCCTGGCGTCCGCAGGACGCCGTTCCAGGCGCTCCACCCGGCCGCCCGGGTCCTCGCCGACCGAGCGGGCCCAGGTGGTGAAGCTCACCAGTTCCGAGAAGCTCTGCACGCGCGTCGTGCCGAGCACCACGCGCCGGGTCCCGCGCCTTGAGGTGACCAGGCCGTCGGCGCGCAGGGCCGCGAGTGCCTGCCTGACGGTGCCGCGGGAGACGCCGTAGCGCTCGGCCAGTGCGCTCTCGGCGGGCAGCTTGCCGCCCGAGCCGTACGCGCCGGCGGCTATGGCCTCGCGGAGGTCGGCCGCGACGGTGCGATAGAGCGTGCCCCTGGCCGGCTCCGCGCTGTCGTCCCGCACCGTCCCCCCTCGATCCCGCACCACGATCCGGGTGCCTCCGTCCCGCTGGACCCTATCCGCTGCCCGGCACCGGGCGACGTCCCAGGTGGACCGGGAGCCGCAGGCGGACTACGACATTCCGCCGCCATCCCTCTGAAGTCGCCGGATTGTTCACCTGCCGGACACCGGCACCCGGCGTACTGGCAAAAGTTGTACAGCCAACCTCGGCACTCCGTCGGCGGGCCGTCCGACTGCCCGCCGTTCACACGTCGCTTTCCAGGAGAACCCCGTGATAGTCCCTCGTGTCCGAGTCGCCGCCATGGCTGCCGGGCTCACCGCCGCCGCGCTCGCCCTGACCGCCTGCGGCTCCTCCTCGTCCTCCACCGGCTCGGCATCGGCCGGCGGCGGCAAGAACGCCGCAACGGCCACCTCCGCCACGGACTTCGGCGGCATCACCGCGCTGATCGCCGCCGCCAAGAAGGAGGGGACGCTGAACGCCATCGCCCTTCCGCCGGACTGGGCCAACTACGGCGCCCTCACCAGCGCCTTCGAGAAGAAGTACGGGATCAAGGTCGCGGACGAGAACCCGGACGGCGCCAGCCAGGACGAGATCACCGCGATCACCTCCCGCAAGGGCCAGAGCCGCGCCCCCGACGTGGTCGACCTGGGCAACTCCTTCGCGCTGAAGGCCGCCGCGCAGGGCATCCTCGCCCCCTACAAGGTCGCCTCGTGGGACGACATCCCGGACGCGCAGAAGGACGCGGGCGGCCTGCGGTACGACGACTACGGCGGCTACGTCTCGATCGGCTGCGACGCCAAGGCCGTCAAGGTCTGCCCGACCACCTTCGCCGACCTGCTCAAGCCCGAGTACAAGGGCAAGGTCGCGATGAACGGCGACCCCACCAAGTCGGGTTCCGCGTTCGGCGGCGTCTTCGCGGCCGCGCTGGCCAACGGCGGCTCGCTGGACGACATCCAGCCCGGCCTGGACTTCTTCCACAAGCTGAAGGCGAACGGCAACTTCAACCCGGTCGAGTCCACCCCGGCGACCGTCGAGAAGGGCGAGACGCCGATCAGCATCGACTGGGACTACCTGAACGCCGGCTACGCCAAGGAGTTCGCGGGCAAGGGCGTGGACTGGAAGGTGACCGTGCCGGCCGACGGCCAGTACGCGCAGTACTACAGCCAGGCCATCAACAAGTACGCCCCGCACCCGGCCGCCGCCCGCCTGTGGGAGGAGTTCCTCTACAGCGCCGAGGGCCAGAACCTGTGGCTCCAGGGCTTCTCCCGCCCCGCCGAGATGCCGGCCATGACGCAGAACGGCACCGTCGACAAGGCGGCCGCCGCCAAGCTCCCCGCGGTCACCGGCAGCCCCACCTTCCCGACCACCGCCCAGGTCGACGCCGCCCAGCAGGCCGTGGTGGCCGGCTGGGCGAAGGCCGTGAGCTGACCGGCGCCATGACCACGGCTCGCGTCGCAGCCCCCTCCCCCGCCGCCGGCCCCTCCTCGGAGAAGGCCCGCGGCGGGGTGGCCGCCGTACCCGCACCGCGCAAGGCCGGAACCCGCCGCCGGCCGCGCGCCGCCGGATGGCTCGCCGTCCTGCCACTGATCGTCTTCGTCCTCGTCGTCTTCGGACTGCCCGCCTTCGCGATCCTCACCAACGCCTTCAAGACCTCACCGGGTTCGCCCGGCGGCCGGCACTGGACCACCGGCAACCTCAGCCAGTCGGTGCACGGCGCCTACCTCACCGCGCTGTGGGGCAGCGTGAAGCTGTCCGCGCTCACCGCGGCGATCGGCGTGCTGCTCGGACTGCCGCTCGCCCACGCCGTCGTGACCTCGCGCTTCCGCGCGCTGCGCGAAGGGGTGCTCGCCGCCTCCGGCGTGCTGGCCAACTTCGGCGGTGTGCCGCTGGCCTTCGCCTTCGTCGCCACCCTCGGCAACTCCGGCGAGCTCACGCACGCCCTGGACCTCGACAAACACGGGTGGAGCCTCTACTCCTTCACCGGTCTCGCCGTCGTCTACCTGTACTTCCTGGTGCCGCTGATGGTGCTCACCATCACCCCGGCGCTGGACGGCCTGCGCACCCAGTTGCGGGAGGCGGCGCAGAACAACGGGGCGACCGGCCGCCAGTACTGGCTGCACGTCGCGCTGCCCATCCTCGCCCCCTCGCTGATCGGCGGGTTCGTCCTGCTTTTCGGCAGCGCCTTCGCCGCCTACGCCACCGCGGCCGCCATCGTCGGCAGTTCCGTACCGCTGATCACGCTGCAGATCGCCAACGCGCTGTCCGGCAACGTCCTGGCCGGCCAGGGCAACGTCGCGCTGGCGCTGAGCCTCGACATGATCGTGATCGCCGGTGTGGTGATGGCCCTGTACATCCCCCTCCAGCGCAGGAGCGCACGATGGCTGCACTGACCCCGCCCGCGGGCACCGCCCCCGCAGCCACCGCCGCACGGCCGGCCCGCGAACGGGCCGGGCGCCGCCGTCCCCGGCTGTGGCGCGGCGTCGTCGGCCTGATCGCCGTGCTGTACTTCCTCGGCCCGATGGTCTCCTCGCTGATCTTCACCGTGGACGTGCCCGGCGAGGGCTTCACCCTCAGCTCCTACAGCGGCATCCTCGGCGCCGAGGGATTCTGGCCCAGCCTGCGGCTGACCCTCGAACTCGCCGCCGCCACCATCGCGGTGACGATGCTGCTGCTGGTGCCCGCGCTGATCGCCGTACGGCTCACCGCCCCCCGGCTGCGGGTGCTGGTGGAGGTGCTCTGCTCGCTGCCGCTGGTGGTGCCCGCGGTGGCGCTGACGGCGGGCATCAGCTCGGTGCTGCAGTGGGGGCCCGACGACTTCGCCGGCACCCCGCTGTTCGAGACCTTCAACTCCATCCAGAAGCCCGGCTTCCCGGTGGTCCTGCTGCTCGCCTACGTACTGATGGCGCTGCCGCTCGCGTACCGGACGCTGGACGCGGGACTGCGGGCCATCGACCTCAGCACCCTGATGGAGGCCGCCCGCAACTGCGGTGCGAGCTGGCCGCGGGCCGTCGTCCAGGCCGTGCTGCCCAACCTGCGCGGCGCCCTGCTCAACACCGGTTTCCTCACCCTGGCCCTGGTCCTGGGCGAGTACACCGTCGCATCGATCCTCGGCTACCAGCCGTTCGCGGTGTGGATCGTCTCCATCGGCGGCAGCAACGCCCAGATGTCGGTCTCGGTGTCGATGCTCAGCCTCGTCCTCACCTGGGTCCTGCTGCTGGTGCTGGCCGCCGCGGGCCGCGGGCGGTCGACCCGTGCCCCGCGCGAGAACCGCAGGACCCGCGGGGCCCGCGGGAGTTCCGCCGTCCCGGCGCCCACCGTCCAGGAGGAATCATGACCGCGACCACCGTAGAAACGTCCCTGCCGGCCCGCGGGCTCGACAGCGCCACCGTGGAATTCCGCGGGCTGTACCGGAGGTTCGGCGCCACCGTCGCGCTGGACGGCCTGGACCTCACCGCCCACCCGGGTGAACTGCTCGCGCTGCTCGGCCCCTCCGGCTGCGGCAAGACCACCGCGCTGCGCATGCTGGCCGGCTTCGAGCACCAGGACGCGGGCGAGGTGCTGGTCGACGGCCAGGACATCACCGGCGTGCCCGCCCACCGGCGCGGCGCGGGCATGGTGTTCCAGTCGTACAGCCTCTTCCCGCACCTGACCGCCGCGGGGAACGTCGCCTTCGGCATGCGCATGCGCGGCGCCGGCAGGGCGGAACGGCAGCGCAGGTCCGCGGAGTTGCTGGACCTGGTCGGCCTCGCGGGACTCGCCGACCGCTTCCCGCACCAGATGTCCGGCGGGCAGCAGCAGCGGGTCGCGCTGGCCCGCGCGCTGGCGCTCGAACCCCGCGTGCTGCTGCTGGACGAACCCCTGTCCGCACTCGACGCCAAGGTCCGGCTGACGCTGCGCGAGGAGATCCGCCGGCTCCAGCAGGAGCTGGGCATCACCACGTTGTTCGTGACGCACGACCAGGAGGAGGCGCTGTCGATGGCCGACCGGGTGGCCGTGCTGCGCGCCGGCCGGCTGGAACAGGTCGCGGCACCCGCGGAGTTGTACGCCCGCCCCGCCACGGCCTTCGTCGCGGAGTTCGTGGGCACCATGAGCCGCATCCCGGCGGTCAGGAGCGGCACGCAGGTCGAGGTACTGGGTGTGAGGCTGCCCGTGCAGGGCGAACTCCCCCCGGACGGCGAGCTGGACGCCCTGCTCCGGCCCGAGGCCGTCCGCGTCACCCCCGATCCGCGGGGCGGTGCGACAGTGGTGGCGGCCTCCTTCCTCGGCGCGATCACCCGGGTCACCGTGCGGCTGCCGGACGGCACCGGGGTCAAGGCCGACATGGCGACCGAGACCGCCGCCGCCCTGCCGCTCGGCTCCACGGCCGCGCTCACCCTGCCGGAACGCCCCGTTCTGGTGGACCGCAGAGCCGCCTGACCCGCTGCCCCACCCCAACTCCTCCCGTCCGGAAAGGCATTCGTGCACACGCCCAGCACCCCGGCCCGCCCCGCCGCCGTCCTGTTCGACATGGACGGCACCCTCGTCGACACCGAGCACCTGTGGTGGGGGGCGGTCAGCGAGGTCGCGGACCGGCTGGGGTACGGGTTGACCGACGTCGACCTGCCGGACGTCCTCGGCCGCCCGGTCGCGCACACCGCGAGGTATCTGCGCCGGACGGCCGCCCCCGCCGTGCCCGAGGCGGAGATCGCCCGCGACCTCGACGGCGCCTTCGCCGCACGGGTGGCCGGCGACGTACGCCCGCGGCCCGGCGCGCTGCGGCTGCTCGCGGAGCTCCGGGACGCCGCGGTGCCCGCCGCCCTGGTCACCGCGTCCCCGCGGCGGGTCGTGGACCTGGTGCTGCGGACGCTGGGGGCGCACTGGTTCGCCCTGACCGTGACGGCCGAGGACACCGCCCGTACCAAGCCCGCCCCGGACCCGTATCTCGCCGCGGCGGCCCGTCTCGGGGTCCCGCCGCGGGACTGCGTCGCGGTGGAGGACAGCCCGCTCGGCCTGTCCTCCGCGCGGGCGGCCGGCTGCCACGTGGTGGCGGTGCCGTCGACGGTGCCGATCGCCGGGGAGCCGGGGGTGCTGGTGGTCGGCAGCCTGGAGGAGGTCGACCTGGCGCTGCTCGCGTCACTCGCCGCCGGCGGGGCCTGAGCCCGCCGGGGGGCCGGGCCCGCTCGGCGTCCGGGCCCCTTTTGGGGGCCGAGCCCGCCCGCCTACCTTCTACGGGAGTCACCTTGCCGTACGTGCTGCTCGGCCTCGCCATCGTCTCCGAGGTCTGCGCGACCAGCTGCCTCAAACTCACCGACGGGTATACCCGCTTGCTCCCCACCATCGCCGTGGTGATCGGGTACGTGGTGTCGTTCGTGCTGCTCGGCCGGGCCCTGACCCAGATCCCGGTGTCGGTGGCCTACGCCGTCTGGTCGGGTGTCGGTACCGCGGTCGTCGCGGGCGTCGGGGCGGCGGCGTTCGGCGAGTCCCTCGGCTGGCCCCAGTGGACGGGCATCGCCCTGATCATCGTCGGCGTCGTGGCGCTGAACATCCACCGGGCCCACTGACGCCGGCTCCCCTTCTCCCGCTACCACCTCAGCGGGGGCGCCACTGCGGGGACACCCCAGCCGGGAACGCCCGGGCCACCGCGGCCATGCGGTGCGAGACGTGCAGCCGGCGGTAGGCGTTCTCCAGGTGCTTGCGGACCGTGCCTTCCGACAGGCCCAGCCGGCGCGCGATCTGGCTGTTGGTGTGCCCTTCGGCGAGCAGGTGCAGCAACTGCCACTGCCGGGGCGTCAGCTGGGGTGTGGGATGCCGGCGCCGCTCGGCGTCCAGGTAGGCCTCGTGCAGGTGCGGCCGCAGCAACGTGAGCAGCGCGCGGTCGCGCTCGGAGAAGTCCGGGCCGGGCCCGCGGAAGAGGAAGATCCGCAAGGTCCGGCCGGGGCCGCCGGTCCCCGGCGTACCGGCGGGCATGCAGAGCATGAGCTCGTGCTCGATCCCCAGCGGCCGGTAGTAGTCGGTGTACATCCCGGTGCTGTGCCACTGCCTGGCCGAGTAGAAGTCCGCGATCGTCACGACGCTGCGCAGGTCGCCGCTGCGGTCGGGGTGACTGCACGGCCGGCAGTCCCAGTAGTGCTCCCAGTGCCTCAAGTCCGCGTCGGTGTCAGCCTCGTTGTCCGCCCGGTCGTCGGCCAGGTCACCGGCCACGTCCCTCGTCTCGCCGCCACCGGCCAGCGACTGCCCCAGCCACCACGCCTGCCGGTGGCTGTCGAAGCCCGCGACGGTCAGCTCGTCACAGCGGATCTGGCCCATCAGGTCGCCGAGCAACGACGGTGGCAGCCCCTGCGCCGGCACGTCGGTGCGTTCCTCCTGGACGATCCCCGCCAGGGCGCGCAGATCCAGGTCGCTGATCGCGCTCACGCTGCGCATCCGGGCCCCCCGTCACCGGTTCCAGCGTATCCGGCCGCCGTGGCCCGGGGGATACGCAGAGCCGCGTATGGCGACCGGTCACCGGCCGAACCATGCTGCACGGGACCGACGTTGCAACATTCGCACGCTCGCACGTTCACACGGAGGGGAGTTCGTACGATGCCAGGGACCTTGACCGCCCGGCTGTCCGGTACGGTGACCGCGCTGGCCACCGCCGTCGTCCTGGTGGCCGCGAGCGGTTCGACGCCCGCCCAGGCCGCCTCGATCGGGGATTTCACCGGCTACGCGGGTTACGTGAAGCAGGCCTATGACGCCTACCAGAAGTTCTTCGGCGGGGCGCTCACCCTCGACCAGGCGACGACGCAGATCGAGAACGCGATCACCGTCGCCAAGACCCAGATCCTCAACGAGATCGACGCGGTCCAGGCGGCCGACGTGCAGGCCTGCGCCCGCAGCGCGGTGATCGAGGTCGCCGACATCCGGGTGCTGTCACCGGACAACGCGCAGGCGTTCGCCGCCGCCACGACGAGCTGCGTCACGCTCGCCCAGGCGGACGTCAACGCCTTCTCCGACCTGCACGCGGTCGACAGCGTCGGGTTCGCGATCAACACCGTTGGTCCCATCGCCCTGTTCGCCCGCACCTACGCGGGCGAGAGCACCGTGTTGCTCAGGTCCACGCTCGCCTCGGCCGAGCAGTCCGTCATCACCCGGCTCACACCGCACTGCTTCGGCACGCCGTTGTGGGGCGACACCGAGCCCGGCGCCAAGTTCGTCGAAGTCCAGCTCCAATGCACGGCGTTCAACGGCACCTCCGGCTTCGACTGGGTCACCGTCCAGCTCAAGCGCGGCCAGCCGCTGCCGCCACTGGACTACTCGTACGCCATCGAGCAGGCGATGACGGCGACGAGCTATCCGGTGGCCGAAGCGGCACTCCCCGCCCTGGCGGGCTGACCCGCGGCTCCGAGCAGGGAGGCGGGGAGTCCTCCCCCACCCGCCTCCCTGGTCCGCAGGCCGGCACCCGTGTGTCGGGCTCCGCTCAGGAGCGGTCACCGAGGTCCAGATCGAGCGCGGCGGCCCGGCCGACGGTGGCGAGGAGTTCGAGCGGAAGCTCCTTGTCCCCTTGGCCGATCGACAGCGCGAGCCAGCGATCGCCGTCCCCCAGCGGCCACACCTGCATGCTCACCGCCTGCTGGCAGAGGAAGTCGATCGGCTCTGGCACGGCTTCTCCCGTGCAACTGGCGCTGAGGTACGGCCCCAGCTCCACGGCGACCGGATTCCCCCAACGCGTCCCCAGCCGTGCGCTCAGGGCGTCGAGGCAGGCCCGCAGCCCGGCCTCGGCCTCCACCCGTGCCTGCCCGTCGTCGTCCGCCCAGAAGTCCCGGCTGACCTGCAGGACGCGCACCCGGTACCCCGGGCCCCCAACCCGGTCACGTCGGCGAAGTCCGCCTCGGGCAACGGCTGCGCGAGCAACGCGTCAATCGTCGCGAGGTGCTGCTCAACAGCCGTACCCGGTGCGGTTCCTGGCTGGGCATGGGTCATGCGCGCACGCCATGGGACCGCGCCGACAACCGTCAGCCGCGCCTCGCGGCCGGTGCTGGTTGTCGTGGACGTCCCGGTTACTGAGGGTCCTTCCGGGACCTGCGGGGGTGGAGGGATTCGCCGCGCGCGAGCATGTCGACGTACTCGGCCAGCTTGCGCTCACGGGTGGCCGGGCGCTTGACGGCGTTGAGCCGGTAGACGATGGAGTAGCGGTTGGCCGCGTCCAGTTGGTCGAACGTCGCGGCCGCGGCCGGGTCGGCCGCCAGCGCCTGAGCCAGGTCGGACGGGATCTGCATGTCGGCCTGCCCGCGATAGGCCGCCTGCCACTGTCCTGACGCCTTGGCCGCATCGACTGCCGCGATTCCGGCCGGCCGCATCCGTCCGGCCGCGGTAAGGCGGGCGACGTACTCGACGTTCCTGGCGGACCAGGGGCTGTTCGGCCGACGAGGGGTGAAGCGCTGGCGGTAGCTGCCGTCGTCACGCCGGGCGATCTGCCCGTCGATCCAGCCGACGCACAACGCCTCGTCGAGCGCTTGCGCGTAGGTCAGGGCCGTCACCCGGCCGCCCTTCTTGTGCAGCACCAGCCAGACCCCTGGGTGGTCGTCGTGGTGACCGTCCAGCCAGGCATGCCACGCCTCGGCGTCCTGGACAAGCAACTCCTCGAGATCGGTCACGGCGGCGCTACGGTGCGGCCACCGGACGGGGGCTCAGGCGGAACGGCCGACCGCCTGGCGAGCCCGTGCGCTGCCCTGTAGACTGTGTGTGACTCATGCACATAAAGTAGAGCCGTGACGCAATCCCGGTCAAGCCACCAGCACACAGCCAACGTCCTGGGCGCCCTGAGCCTCGTGGTCGCCGACCGGATGAACTCCGCCGTCGAAGCGGTCGCGTCGCTCGGCCCGTCGACCCCGGCCGCACTCGCCGCGCTGCACGAGTTCCTCGACGGCGGCACGGTCACCCAGTTGAGTTCCGTACTCGGCCTGAGCCACTCGGGCACCGTCCGCCTCGTCGACCGCCTCACCGCGGAAGGCCTGGTCGAACGCGGCGGAGCGGACGACGGACGGGCCGTCTCCGTCGTCCTGACCCCACGTGGCCGGGACGCGGCCGCACGCGTCCTTCAAGCGCGCGAGCAGTCACTGGCGGGCGCGCTTGCGGCGCTCTCCTTGGACGAGCTGGAGAGTCTTGCGACAACGCTGGACAGGATGCTGACCACAGTGACCCTCGCCCGAGCCGAGGAGCGCTCCGCCCGCACCAACGGCCGTCCACAGCCGTGGCTGTGCCGGCTGTGCGACTTCGCCGCATGCGGCCGGAGCGAGGGTGACTGCCCGGTCAACAACGCGGCAACGACCGGCGACGGCAGTTGACCACGCTCTAACCGAAGTAGAACTCCTGGTGGTCATTGGTGCCGAAATCGCTGCAGGGGGCATCGCGCAGATGGAGTGTCGGGCTGTCGTCGAGACACCTGCCCCTTGCGGCACTCACGATCGCCCAGGACGAATTGCCGGTGAAGACCCATTGGAAATGCTGGTGGATGTTATTCGTCGTGCAGTCGATGGTACGCAGTTTCAACGTCTCGCTGTCGTCCAGGCAGCGGCCCGTTCCCAGGTTGCGGAAGGTCCGGTTGCCTGGGTTGCCCGAGGTGTCCTCCCATAACTGGTGAAGGTTTCCGGCGTAACCGTTGCAGTTCGTATCGCGCAGATCGGTCGTCATGCCGTCGTCCACGCACAGCTGCGTGTTGAAGTCCTGTGCCACCGGCAACGCGACCGCCAGCGCTACGAAGTTCCCGACGGTCTGGGTAGTCGGGCCGCGAGACCGTCGAGTACGCAGTCCAGGCCGAAGGCGAACTCGACGTCGGGGTCGACCTCCTCGCCTTCGTGGACGCGGCGGGCGAGCATCGGGTGCTCGCCCGCCGCGAGGACCTCGCTGATGTACGGGCCCACGCTGCGCTGCCACTGCTCCTCGGTCAGGCCGGTGCGCTGCTCGGCCCGCCGAGCGGCCTGCTGCGTGGCCACCGAGCCGAGCACGTACGAATGCACGGTGCCGAGCGCCTGTGAGGCCAGGGTGATGTCGGGCGTGAGCGCGACGGCGGCACGCAGCGCGGATTCGGACCGGCGCAACGAGTTGGGGCCGAGTGAGGGCCGGCCCGCCAGTTCTCCCGCCAGCCACGGGTGCCGCATCAGAGTCGCGCGCAGCGCGGTGGCGAACGCGGCCAGATCGGTGCGCCAGTCCCGGGTGGGCTCGGGAAGCGGTTCCTCGCCCCGCACGGCGTCGACCATCAGGTCCACCAGCTCGTCGCGGTTGGCGATGTAGCGGTAGAGGGTGGCCGTTCCGGACGCGACGTCGCCCGCGACCCGGCGCATCGACACCGCGGCCAGGCCCTCCGCGTCGGCGACGGCCAGCGCGGCGGCCACGTAGCGGTCCACCCCCGGGGCGCGCCGGCGTGGTTCGGGGCGAGGGCGGGCCCACACCGTCGGAGGGGCAGGGTCGGTCATCGCGTGGTTCCTTTCCTCGTTGTCCGGCATTCTCTCTTATGGCTACGATGTAGCCATGACGGAGACAGTGTATCCAGATGTGCCGGTGCTCGTGGTCGGAGGCGGCAGCGTCGGACTGCTCACCGCCGCGCTGCTCGTCCACCACGGCGTCCCCGCGGTGCTCGTCGAACGCCGGTCAGGGCCGTCCGTCCACCCGCGCGCCACCGGCATCGGGGCGCGTACCGTCGAGATCCTGCGCGAACTCGGGCTCGACGCGGCCGTCGACGCCGGCGCGGTCGACCTCAGGGGCGCCACCGGCAAGGCGGTGGCGCGGACCGTCGTCGACATGGGTGCGGGCGACGTCGTGACCATGGCCATGGCGACCCCGCCCGCCGCCGAACTTGACCTGACGCCGTTCCGGCTGCGCGGCGTCTGCGCGCAGGACCGCCTCGACGCCGTGGTGGCGGCCCACCTGGAGCGCCGCGGAGCGGATCTGCGCTGGTCGACCCGCCTGGTCGGCATCGCGCAGGACGCCGAGGGGGCCGACGTCGAACTGGCGGGCCCCGACGGCCACTACTCGCTGCGCTGCGCGCACGTGGTGGCCGCGGACGGCGCGCACAGCTCCGTGCGGACCGCACTCGGCGTGGGCGCCTCGGGGGCCGGCGACCTGGGCAAGTCGAAGATCAACATACTGTTCCGCGCTGATCTGCGCCCCCATCTGCGGGGGATGTCCTTCGGCACCTGCACGATCACCACGCCGGAGGCGCCGGGCCTGCTGGTGACCGTGGACGGCGAGACGAACTGGGTCCTGCACGTCGGTTGCGACATCGAAGGAGGCGAGCGCCCCGACGACTTCACATCCGAGCGCTGCGCCGCGCTCGTCCGGGCGGCGGTCGGCGATCCCGAACTCGACGTCGAGGTCCGCAGCGTGCTCCCGTGGCGCCCCCGGAGCTCGCTGGCCGACCGCTTCGCCGCCGGCCGCGTCTTCCTCGTCGGCGACGCCGCGCACACCGTGGCGCCCCTGGGCGCGTTCGGCCTCAACACCGGCGTCGCCGACGCCCACAACCTGGCGTGGAAACTGGCCGCCGTCCACCACGGCGAGGCGGGCGCCGGCCTGCTCGACACCTACGCCCAGGAGCGCGAGCCGGTCGCCGCGGCGACGCTGGACCAGGCAATGCGCCGGTACGCCGACCCGAAGCTGCACTGGGGCCGTGGCCCCGAGGCCGACGCCGCCAGGGCCGCGGCAGGAGTGTGGGCAGCGCCCGTCGTGCACCTCGGCCAGCGGTACGCCTCGGCCGCCGTCGTCGACCCGCAGCCCGAACTCCCGTCCACCGTCGACCTGGCGGCGGCACTCGACGGGTCGCCGGGCTCGCGGGTGCCCCACGCGTGGGTCGACGGGGTCTCCACGCTCGACCTGGTCGCCTCCCGCTGGACCCTGCTGGTGGGCGCCGCCGGCGACCGCTGGCTCGCCGCGGCTTCGCACGCCGGCCTCCCGGCCCACCGGGTCCCCGCCCCCTGGCTCCCCGCCACCGGAGCCCTGCTCGTACGTCCGGACGCGATCGTCGCGCTGCGCACCACGACGCCGCCCCCGGACCCGGCACGCTTCCTCACCGACGTCCTCGACCAGGTGCTGTCCCGACCGGCCGCGGTGCCGAGCGCGTGACCGGTCGGCGGCGAGGCGCCCTCGCGCCTGGTACGTGCCGCCGGCCACGCGTCCAGCCGGCAGCTCGCCGCCGCCCGGTGCTGGCCCCGGCGTCCGCCTGCGCAAATGATCAGCCCGCGCCCGCCGGCGTTCAGGCTGGGACGAGGAGTCCGCGCAGCTCGGCCAGTTTGCTCTCGGCGGGCGAGCCGGCGGGGGCGCTGTGGACGTTCATCTTCTGGACCGCGCTGCCCGGTACGGGGAAGGCCTCGCAGTCGAGCCGGAACTCGCCGACCGCGGGGTGGCGCATCAGCTTGCTGGCGAAGGTGCACTCGAAAGCGCCCTGCTTCGCCCACATCAGGCGGAAGTCCGCACTGCGGTCGCGCAGCGTCGCGATCACCTCGGCCACCCGGGGGTCGTCGGGGTGGCTTGCCGCCTGCATGCGCAGGCCGTGGGCCATGCCCTCGGCGATCTGCTCCCACTCGACGAACCGCTCCCCTGCCTCCGGGACCAGGAAGGTCCACACCGCGAGGTTCCGCCCGGAGGCCGGCACGGTGGCGGAGTCGAAGAAGATCTCGGCTGCCAGGGCGTTCACCGCCAGGACATCCATGCCGCGGCCCGTCACCATCACGGGTACGTCGGCGAAGGCGTCCACGAGGCGCCGGATCGTCGGCCGCGCCCGTTCACCCCGAGACGGCGAGGTGCCGACGCGGGACGCCGTGGAGGGGCGGCGCGGCCCCTCCATCAGATCGCGCAGATAGCGGCGCTCCGCCTGGTCGAGGCTGAGGGCGTCCGCGACGCCTGCCAGCACCGCGTCGGAGACATGGCCGATGCGGCCCTGCTCGAGCCGGGCGTAGTAGTCGAAGCTGACGCCGGCGAGCTGGGCGACCTCTTCGCGGCGCAGACCTTTGACCCGGCGCTGCCGAGGACCGTCGCCGGGACCGCCGGCCGCAAGCCCGGCGACCGTGGTGGGCGCCGTACGGGCGCGGGCGGCACGGAGGAAGCTGCCGAACTCTTCCCTGCCGTCCATCGCGCCTCCAGCTCCGCTGCCTGCCCTGATGAGCACTGCCAGTCCTAGGTAACGCAGGGCTGACCAGCATGCATTCCTGACCGCTCGGTCCCGGTTGTGATGGGTGGACGCGGAAAACAGCGTCCGCCCGTCGCATCCCGACCGAGGAGATCCCATGTCCAAGGTGCTCATCATGCTCACCGGCGCGCGCGTTTGGAGCCAGAACGACGGCACCGAGCGTCCGACCGGCTTCTGGGCGGAGGAATTCGCCGTCCCGCACCAGCTGCTCACCGAGGCGGGCGTCGAGCTCACGCTGGCCACCCCGGGCGGCGCTGTGCCCGTCGCCGACGAACACAGCCTGTCGGCCGGGGCCAACAGCGGTGACGCGGACGCCGCGGCGCGCTTCCGCTCCTACCTCGAACAGGTGCGCGAATTCCTGGAGAGTCCGCTGCGCCTGGAGGACATCGACCCGGCGGCGTACGACGCGGTACTCATCCCCGGCGGCCACGGGCCGATGCAGGATCTGGCGGTGAACGCCGAGTCCGGCCATATCCTCGCCGCGATGCTGCCGGACGGCAGCAAGACGGTGGCCGCGCTCTGCCACGGCCAGGCCGCCTTCCTCTCCGCGGGCGACGCGGAGGGTAACTGGCTCTTCACCGGCCGCAAGATGACCTCGTTCACCGACGAGGAGGAGCACATCACCGGTCTCGACGCGAACGCACCCTGGCTCCTGGAGTCGCGCCTGCGCGCGGGCGGCGCCGAGTTCACCGGCGGCCCGGCCTGGCAGTCGCACGTCGTCGTCGACGGCAACTTGATCACCGGCCAGAATCCCGCATCCGGCGCGGCCGTCACCAGGAAGCTCCTGGCAGCCCTCGCCGTCCAGAAGCCCGCCGCCACGACCGGCACTCCGTTCCATGCGGCACCGCGGTCCGTCGAGGAGACCAACAAGGCGATCGTCCGGCGGGCCTACGAACTCGCCGCGGCCGACGACCTCGAAGCCCTCTTCGAGGTCCGCGCGGCGGACTACCGCCTGACGCTGCCCGAGGGCCATCCGGTCCCCGGCTCGTGGACCGGACCCGACGCCAACGCGGCCCGGGAGCGGATATTCGCCGCGATCGGCGCCGACGGGATGACCACCCGCGAACTCGTCGCGGACGGCCCCCACCGCGTGATCGCCATCGTCGAGCCGACCGGCCTCGACGGCGCAGGCAACCGCTGGTCGATGCTGTTGACCGAGCTGTTCCGGATCGAGGACGGAAAGGTCACGGACATCAAGCCGTTCTGGTGGGACATCGTCGAACTCAACCGGATCGCTGCCAGCAGGCGTTGAGCCCCCGCGGTGACAACGTGCGGTGCCGCCCATGCGAAATGCAGGGCGGCCCGCCCCGGACGCCGCACCGGACGCCGCACCGCCGCTGACGCACGACACCTGGCGCAGATCCGTGGCGGTTTCTGCATGTTACTTCCTGTTACCGCTTGTTACTGCGAGCCTGTGGCCACCAGGGCCGCAGCGATGGGTTCGAGCTCGGTGATCAGTTCGTCGAGTTCGGCGGGGGACAGGACGTCGTAGGGCGCGGTGGCGAGTTCGTCGGTGAGGGATTCGATGCGTTGCTTGGTCGCGCGGCCGGCGTCGGTGAAGTGGCCGTCCGTGTCGATGAGTCCGCGTTCACGCAAGCCCTCCATGACCGTGGCCAGGCGCTCTTTCGGCAGGTGATGGATGCGTCCGAACGACTCCGGAGGGTGGATGCCCTGTTCCAGAGCGGAGAGCACGTGGGCCTCCGTGCCACCGATGCGCACGCTGACGAGAGCGGCGATGTGCCCGTCGCCGCGGTGCTCGCGCAGCATGGTCGCGGAATGCCACAGCCGGGCGACGGGGTCGCCGGGTACCTCAAGGGTGCGCATGCCGGCGTACATCACCCGTCCGTCGGCGGGGGCGCTCGTCGCGGCCTTGGTGGTCAGGTCCGCGGCGCGCACCAGGCCCGGGGAGCCGGCCAGCTCGTCGCCGAGGATGCGTCGTAGGGAAGCCGCGCTGCCCCGCTCCCGCGCGGCGACGGAGGCCTCCGGCGGGATCGTCTCCCAGGCGCTGGGGATGTGCCGTGCGGCTTCCCCGTCGGCGAAGTTGTAGAAGGCTGCGTGCACGACCTGGGCCGGCACCCGTCCCAGTGGTGCGGCACGGCTGGCGAAGTAACCGTCCCAGTAGGTGCGGTGGCCGAGAGCGGCCAGTTCCTCGTTGCACTCGTCGGCGCAGAAGGTGACCAGGCAGATCGGCTCCAGGAGCTCGAACATACGACGGGCGAGGTGAGGCGTCGGATGCAAGCGCGTCTTGCCCATCGGGTTCTCCCCTTGTTAGGTGTGCCGACTTGGACCGTCCGGCACGGCGAAACTCATCGGCGACGGAGGGGAAGCAGCACAGACGGGCCGGCGCCGTCCTCCCGCTCACGCGTACCCGGACCGCTCACCCGCCGATCACGGCTGGACCGGTCCCGCTGCCGGAGAGCCGCTGAGGTGCACGGCCGCGGGTTCTCACGTCCGTGGCTGGACCGGGCGTGGACGCATGACGAGTGCGGCGACGTAGTACGTGCAGGGCCCAGGACCCGCGTTTGCATAGGCGTGGGTGACGTCCGCGGCGAAGTAGGCCGAGTCGCCCTCGCTCAGGTCCAGGGACGTGTCGTCGATGGTCAGCCGGAGCGTGCCGGACTCGACGACGATGTACTCGTGGGAGCCCGGAGCGTACGCCGGGAATCGGCCGGCGTCGCAGTCCGGCGGCAGGGTCGTGCGGATCCACTCGAAGTTCACGCCGGGCACCACCGGTGTGAGGATCGTCCGCCGCCATCCGCCTGGCTCGTCGATGCTGTCCTGGTCGGCGGCGCGGCGCACGATGATCCGCGTGTCGTCGGGCTGGGCGACGAGATCGACGAGAGGCACGCCGAGGCCGTCCGCGATGCGGGCCAGGACCACGATCGTGGGCGCCTTCTGCCCGCGCTCGACCGAGGACAGCATGCTCACGCTCACGTCGGCTGCTTCGGCCAGTTGCTGAAGGGTCAGGCCCCGGTCGCGTCGCAGCCCCTGAATGTGGGCGCCCAGTGCCACAAGCTCAACCATTCCTCTATAATAGCATTTAGTTTCGCTATAGAGAAATGAGCACGCCGTGGCAGTTCCCGAAGCGATCATCCGCCCCGCGGTCCCCGCAGACCTGGCGGCCGTGACCGAGATCTTCGCGCACTACGTCTCCCAGACCGTGATCACCTTCGAGCAGACTCCGCCGACCGTCGCGGAATGGCAGCGACGGCTCCACGACCTCGCCGATCGCGGTCTGCCCTTCCTGGTCGCCGACCTGGACGGCGACGTGGCCGGGTACGCCTACGCCGGCCCCTGGCGCCCCAAGCCGGCCTACCGGCACACCGTGGAGAACTCCATCTATCTCGCGCCGGACCAGACAGGCCGAGGGCTGGGCGGAGCCCTGCTCGGCGCCCTGTTGACCGGATGCGCCCAGGCGGGCGTGCGCCAGATGATCGCGGTCATCGCGGACACCGGAAGCGGCGCTTCCACCGCGCTGCACAAGCGTTTCGCCTTCACCCACGCCGGCCGGCTGACCGGAGTCGGATACAAGCACGGCCGCTCGATCGACACGGTGCTCATGCAGCGGGCCCTGACCACCGACCAGAACGGATGAGCCTGCACCGACCCGTCCCGCATTTGCTCACGCATTGAGCGCGAGAACTTCGACCGGGGAGACCGCTGATTCAAGCAGAGCCATGGGCGGCGGCTCGTGGTGGCGGCCGTCGGCGAGACCGTTCGAAGGCTCGACGGTCAGCAGGTGCTGGAGGGGACCGGGACGCCGGCCGGTCTCCTCCAGCACCTCGCGAGCGGCTGCCGCTTCGATGTCCTCGCCGTGCTCGACGACCCCGGCGACCACGCTGGGGAGTGGGCGGATCCAGGCGCCCACGCAGGGTCCAAGGATAGGAGTACCATCTGGTACCAGGAGGCGACACATGGAGATCGCAGAAGGAACGCGAAGTCGAGCAACTCGCACAACGGCACCCCTGAAGGTGGATGCAGCGGTGGACGAGCTGATCTCCGATGGTGCCCACTTCCTCGGGATGACCAAGAAGGACTTGGTCGCCGCAGCAGTCCGGACATATCTGGAGCTCCGCCGTGAGGAGGTCCGCGCCAGCATGAAGGAGAAGATGCGCAAGCTCGACGGATCCGTTGAGTCGAGCGTTTCGCTCCTGACTGGGCTGTCACCTGAGCGGATAAGGGAACTCGGCGGCGTAGGCGAGGACGACTGACCGTGCCACCCGCTCGCCCCACCCTTCGCACGCTCCGCGACGACCTGAAGCTTCCGCTGCCCTCGGCACGGACGCCACTCGACGAACTGGACCACCCCCTCCTCGTAAAGGCCCGGGAGCTCTTCGGCGACGACGAGGCAGGCCACGAGCTAATCCGCGCCATCGACGACGAGATTCTTTTCAAGGTCAAGGTCCAGAGGTGGCGCGGAGCAGCCTGGAGCGACAAGGATCTGGACCTGCCCTGGCTCATAGCCGCCGGACAACGCGAGGACGGGTCGTTAGACGACTTCTACTCTGCGCTGGAGACCAACGCACAAGCACGAGCCCGCTACAACGCCGACCACCGCCAACCCCTGGCCGGCAAGACCTACGTGGGCCATCTCCTGCCCGACCACGACGATCGTGATCGCTACCAGCTCGAAGCCGGCACCCGCCTCGTGCGCCGGCTCGCTTCGGCGATCCGTGATCTGACCCGTGGATCACTGCACGACGGACACGAGCACGCCGCGGACTTCGCCACGTTCCGTCTCGGCATCCTGGTACGCGCCGAGGACGGCCATGAGACCTACGTGGCGGTACGTATCACCGGCTCCGTCCCCGACGACCTGACCGCCGTCGTCCTGCGCCATGTCCCGGGGTGTGAGCCCGCCGACTGGTACCCCGAATACGCCCTCCCCAGCCGCTCCCTCCTCCCAGCCGAACAGGCCTGGTCGACCCTGATGGATCCCAAGGCGGCCGCAGAACTCCTGAACGAGGAGTGACCCGGACAGCTGATCTCGCGCCACGCCCGTTCGGTATGAGTTCTGCCATGCCCGAAGCCACCATCACACCGCAAACGGTCACCATCCCCACGTGCGACCACGGAGTCGTCACCATCCCCGAGCCCGACTGGTGCACGGGCGAAAATCACCAGCCCGGTGGCTACCGCGTGGACATCACTCACTCAAGCGCTGACGACGAGTTCGCGGTCCCGACCGCCCACGGCACTGCGGTGCTCCTGCGCACCTGCTTGCAGCAATACCCGTTCACCGAGCGATCGCCTGGTCTCGAACCCTTCCTCTCCGTCGAGTTGGACGGCCAGTGGTACCCGATCGAGCCCGATGAGCTGTGCGATCTCGCAGACGGCCTCGCCGGATTGGCGGACCGGCTCCGGTCTGTAGCCGGCCATTTCAATGAACTAACCGGCGCGGCTGATCCGACACCGCCAGCGGTCTGCCCAAGCTGAGCAGCGCGCTGAACGGTGCAAGCCGGCAACCGCCCCCGGTGTCCGAGGGCGTGTGCCTCGTCAAGCGGAGCCACGCATCACACATCGCTCACGCATCCGGCGCGAGAACTCCGTCCTGGCGACCGCTGATCAAGCAGAGCCGTGGCGGCTCTCTACCCTCCGGCGTGCATGTGGTGGAGCAGGAGAAGCGCCGCCACCGCATTGGCGGACCTGATCTCGCCGCGCCCGATGAGGGACGGGACGGAGGCCAGCGGCACCCACTCACGGCGGTCGGATTCGAAGTCGTCCTCGGGGTGGCCGACGTATTCTGCGGTGGTGGACCAGTAGACGTGGTGGCGGCCGTCGGCGAGACCGTTGGAGGGCTCGACGGTCAGCAGGTGCTGGAGGGCACCGGGACGCCAGCCAGTCTCCTCCAGCATTTCGCGAGCGGCTGCCGCTTCGATGTCCTCGCCGTGCTCGACGACCCCGGCGGCCAACTCCCAGCCCCAGGAGTCGGTGATGAAGCGGTGTCGCCACAGCAGCAGTGCCTCACCAGCCTCGTTGACGGTGGTGGCGAGGGCGACCGGCCGTTGCCGGATGAGGTAGTGGTCGAGGTGGCGGCCGTCGGGGAGTTCGACATCGGCGAGGTTGAGAGTGAGCCAGGCGTTCTGGTAAACGGTCTTCTCGCCGTGGTTCTTCCAAACCGACACGTGCCCTCTCCGTACCTGATCGTCCGCTTCGGTGCCTGGGACGCTATCGCACCGGACAACCCCTGTGCCCATCACAACGGCAGCGACAGTGAGACGTCGATCTGCTCGACCGCATCACGGCCTGCGGCAGAACCGTGGTCAGCGAGCAGGCCACGGAGTCTGGTGAAGCGGTCCCGTAGCCGCCGCGACTCCTGCCCTCTGGCCAGGTTCAGTGCGGCCAGGCTGTGTGCGGCGGCCTGTTCGGGATTGCCAAGGCCGAGGTCGGCGGTGGCAAGTGTCGCCAGGCGGTGTACGGAGCCGCGGGCGTGCGCGCGGGCTCGTACCGCTTCGGTGGCGTACGTCTGGGCCGGAGCCCAATCGCCGAGGCTGATGAGGGCCTCCGCCAACTGCGCTTCGACCAGGCCAGGTTGAACGTAACCCAGCTCGGCCGGCTCGTCAGCGGGCCGGATGCGCGCGGCGGCAGATTCGGCGAGAAGCATGCAGCGGCGGGCCGCGGCCTGGTCACCCATGCGGGAGAACGCCTTGGCCTGCATGGCGTACAGGTCGGTGGCCAGCGCTGGGGACATGTGAGCGCCAGCGGTACGGATACCGGCTTCGGCGAAGGCCACCGCCTGCCGGAAGTCCCGCACGAACACGGCCTGGTTGACCAGGAGCGCTATGACGTAGCCGCCAAAGGCGCGGTCACCGGACGCCTTGGCAAGGCGTAATGCCTGGTGGAAGTAGCGCTGAGCGAGCCCCTGGGCGTCGGAGTCGTACGCGCAGATTCCGGCAACTGCCGCCAAGCCGCCTACCGCGCGGTGGAGTTCACGGCCAGTGGCATCCGTGTAGGCACCCCGAACCAGCGGGGACGTGTGCTCGGCGAGGAACCTTACGATTCGGCCTCGCGTGGCGACGCCGCCCGTCTGGCGGTACATCGCCTCGTAGTGCGTTCGGGCGATGCGTAGCACCTCCACGTCGACGCGCCCCACATGAAGGCTGCCCCCACGCGAGACGTCGAGGTCCTCCGGTGGGTTCTCCCACTCCCAGACCGGGCTGATCGCGGCCATGCCGGTGAGGAGTGGGGCGCACACGAGATCGTCGCGCTGCTGGCCGTCTCCCCGCCACAGCGCGGTGGAGTGCTCAATGGATCCGGACAACGGCGAGGCGTGCCCACCGGTCCCGGGAAGGCCCATGCCGATGTCATCGAGGCTCACCGGTCGGCCCAGGCGCTCGGAGAGAACATCGCAGATCAGGTCGGGCGCGATGCCGCGTGGACGTTGCCCGCGCAACCAGCGAATCACCGAGGAGTGGTCATAGCGCATCTGCCTGCCCCGAAACCTGCCAGCGGCGTTCACGCGCGCGGCCAAGCCGATCCGGGACATACCGGCTTCGTCAAGCAGAGCGTCGAGCAGGGTGTTCGGCTCCATGTAGTCCTCGCATCACTCAGTGCAGCCGAGCGTAACCAATTCGCCTTCACACAGTGTGTGTTCGCGAACCCCGTACCCGGACCCCGCACACACTCCCGCCGGGCGGACCGTCGGCGGAGTCTCTTCTTATCGCTACGCCACCTGCGTGCTCCGTCTCCTCCCCGAAGGGTCTCCACGACATGTCACACACCATTGCGCCGGGTGAGGCGGCGCACTCCGCTCCCCCTGCCCCGTCGAACCTGAGCGACCTGCGCCTCGCCTTCAGCCACGGATTCCGCGTGTCCGCGGACGAGGCGGCTGTCGCGGCAGCCCGGCGAGAAGTGCCCGACGTGGCACGTGGCTGGGGCGTCCCGCTCACAGAAGAGACGTTCAGCGATCTGGGCCTACTGTCCAGCGAGGTCATCACCAACGCGATCCGGCACACCAACGCTCCTTGTGCCGTGGTCGTGCGCTGGACCGGCGTACGGGTCCGGGTCGAGGTCACCGACGTAAGTCCAGCCCGCCCGCACCGACGCCACAGCTCGCCGGAAGCGGAGGGCGGACGCGGCCTGCTCCTGGTCGAGTCCCTGGCCACCGCTTGGGGAAGCGCCCCCGATCCGGCTGGGAAGGTCGTCTGGTTCGAACTCGGGCCCTCCGACGGGACGCCTCCTCCCTGGAGCACTCCGGGGAAGTGGACGATCACCACCGACACCGGATCGGCGACGTCCGGCTACCTTCCCGCCTGGGCCGAGGACGACCCGACCGAGGCCAATGTGCCCCTGGGCCAGCTGCCGGAACGGCTGGCCGGCATCAACCACCGGAACCTCTTCGAAGGCCCGATGCTGCCCCTCACAGCCCCGGACGTATGGCAAGGGGCGGAGGAGGACGCGGTCTTCGAGGGCAGCATCGACTGCAACCCCTACGACCCCGACCCCGGCCTCCGTGTGCCGGTCGTCAACCTCCAGGTCTGCGTGGGGCGCTGGATTCTCGGCCTGGACCCGTTGGGAGTCGCCGAGGTCGCCGCGAAGCTCCGCGTCCACGCCGACTTTCTCGACGAGAAGGTACGCCCCGCGCTCGACGCCGCGCGCGAGGACTGGGCCGCCCACCACCCGTCAGCCCAGCAGTGCTCCCCAGCCTCAGGCCCGGGGGGCCGCACGTAACCGGCACACTCGCCGCCCCGGCCCCTCCCCGCTGGCGCGGCTGTGCGAGCGCCGCCTAGGGAGCCCGGGTGCCGGTGGATGTCACCGGTTGCCCGGAGACCCGACTGCAAAACGTCACGCCTTCAGGGCGCCATGCGGGCCCCCAGCAGCCGCTGGAGATCAGAAACCTTATCCACCCCCAAAATAGGAGGACAGCACCATGACTACAGCCGTCCAGATCGACACCGGTATCGGGTTACGCACTCGGGACCCGAAGGAACTCCTCAACGCCGTCCTGCCCCACATCGCGCACCTGACCGTCAACATCCTCGACAGCGGCATGACCCTCTGGGACCGCGAGATCGCCCTCCTGCTGCGTGACCACACCATGGTCCGCGACATGGCCGAACGGATCCTCGGCAACGCCGTCATGTACACCCTCGCCTGCATCGAGCACCCCGAGGTGCACCTGGGCGTCGGCAAACTCGTCGACATCGGCGTCCACCAGCTCATCCTCGACACGCCCGTGTGGTTCGCGATCTGCGGCCTGTACAACGGCGGTCGGTACAAGCACCACGCCCCGTTCATCGAGCGCCGCAGCGACGGACTGTGCCTGCGCACTGCGGACTTCCTCACCTCGATCGGATTCGCCATCGACGAGGAGCTGTGGGCGATCGACGGAACGGACTGCTCGCCGTGCGACAACAAGGTCCCCGACAGCCACTGAACGGCACTGTGCCCTGCCCCTTCCGATGCTCGCGGGCATCATGGGGCGGGGCACAGCCCCTTCCCGCAAGCAGAGGACACAGATGCCTGCGCAACACGACATCACCGCCGAGACCGAACTGTGGGACACCTACGCCCGCACCGCCTTCAAGGACGAAGCCGAGCCAGTCTTCCGCTGGACGCAGTACGCCGGCCACGGCCCCGGCCCTGAGCTCCTGGGCGACCCGGGCAGCGTCCTGGAGATCGGCTGCGGCACCGGACGCGCTCTCGCCCACCTTGCGCAGAACGGCGTGAAGGCCACAGGCGTGGACCTGTCTCCGGTGATGGTCGAGAAGATCGCTGAGCGCTGGGCGCCGTCAGGAGCGCAGTTCCACTGCGCCGAAGTGCTGGACTACCTCGACTCCACAGCGGAGACCTACGACGCGGTGTACTCGATCTTCGGCGCGGCCTGGTTCGCCGACCCGTCGAAGCTCTTCCCACTCATCCGCCGCCGACTCAATCCCGGCGGGACCTTCGTCTTCTCCCAGCCACCCGCGATCCCGGGCGCCTACGGCCCACAGGGCATGTACAAGGGTGGCTTCGCGGGGAAGGCCATGTTCACCTACCGCTACAGCTACCGCCCGCCCGTATGGGAACGCCTGCTTGCCCGGGCCGGTTTCACCGCTTCCCAAGCCCGCGTCCTAGACGCCCCCGAGCCTGACCACATTGGCACGCTCCTGGTCCGCGCCCGGGCGTAACGCCGTGAGGGAACCCGGCGGCATGAGCGAGGACGACTGGCGGCGCAGCCCGCTCGCCCCACCCTTCGCACCCTCCGAGACGACAACACGGCTGCTTCCGCGGCCTTGTGTGCTTTGACGACGGCCTGCAGTACTTCCCTCGCTTCCGGAGGGAGCTGGGTCTCCACCTCGACCTCGATGCTGTCAGCTCGACATCCAGCATCAAGCTAATGGCTTCCCGTGTCTCGCTGGCAGCGCGGTCCAGTCGCTTCGTCTGGCTGTGAACTCCGGGCAGGTCGGGAACTTCGAGAGCCCCCCAATCGCCGCTGCGGCGTGCCGTGACGCGATATGTACTCATCGCCACCGCCCCTCTCCGAGTTCGGTTTCCAGCGTCTTGCAGATGCTTGCTGCTGTGAGGCGTTGACTTCGCTGTGTGTCAAGTCAAGCGAGACTAGACACAACTACCCCGACGGCGGAGGCCTGCCCCGGGGTGACGACTCAGCCCTCGGAGCGCCTCAGCGCGCTGATGGACGGGTGACCCATCGACTCATGCTGCAACTGCGTGGACGTCGCCCTCAAGGTGCCCCGCCGACCGGCAGTCGACATCAGAGCGGGACGGACCGGCGAAGTCAGCAGGCACGGTTCGCTACCCCCACTCACGCATCGCTCACGCACGGCCCCCGGACATGGCTGTGCCCCGGCCGTCCGAGGACGACCGGGGCACCGTAACCGCAGGTCAGCGACCCCGTAGAGGGATCGGCCTGGTAGGCCGTGTGGGACTCGAACCCACAACCAATGGATTAAAAGTCCTGGCCAGGGCGTGCCAGGCGGTGGTGGACGGTGGGCCGACACCCGAAAGCCGCAGCTCAGGTGGACAGAGGTTGCCGCCCTGTCCGCTGCGCGTTGCCCTGTGCCAGCACATCCGCTCACGCATCGCTCACGCATGGGAACCGGAGGAGCACCGGCCAGCACGCACCGCCATCCGTTGAACGAGCTTCCCGCAAAGTCCCTGGAACCTCAATTACCCGGCAAGGGCCAGAACATTCTGCAGTAGCAGTCGAAGAAGCAACGGGGGTTCGGAGTCGGCTGTGCGCGCCGCCTCGCGGTACGTCGCGGCGTTCTTGCCGGCGAATCCCTCGCCTTCCCGGACCATCCCTTGTTTCCGCTCCACCCAATCCGGCCAGTGAGAGCCCAAGTAACCCTCCAGGTCGTCATGGAAAACGGTGTACGCACATGCGGACTCATCGGCCGGGTCGCCTGTTGGCGTGCCGCCGAGATAGCCGAGCAAGTTGGTGTTGTCCAGCATGTTCCTTCGTACAGCCTCATCAATCTTGCGCAGCGCGTCGGCCCGCTCCTTGCCCTCAAGGTGCGCCTGCAAGCCTTCCCGTTTCCGCTCGTCCATCCCGGCGTCGCCATCGAAAACCGTGTAGCAACGCACGTTCAACGCATGCAGAATTGCGTGACAGAGCATCAATTTGCTTTTGCTTCCGGCGCTGACAATGTGAATCCCCTGCGCACCAAGGTTGACGTTCTGCCGCTCAGCACAGCCGAGGATCACCGCAGCGTCAGTGTCCCCCTCTACCAGCACAGCGACATCAGCGAAGAAACCCTCAGCCAGGGTGCTCACGCATCTGAGACCTGTCTGCCTCCGCACCGAGTCGGCTTGTACACCATAGGGCTCCAGAGCCTCGCACAGCTTCAGATCAGACACTTGATTCACAGTCGTCGTCGGGTGCCTGTCAGTGAAGTCACGACTCAGGCGACGTACTTCCCGATAATGGCGATGGTCAATGAAGACCGGACTATGGGTCGCGTACATGACCTGGGCGAGACCCTCCGAGGACGTTACCAGGCCCCTGAGAACCTCGGCGAAAGTTCGCGCCTGGGCCGGGTGCTGGAACAACTCAGGCTCTTCGACCGCAAGGCACAATGTCCGCGTACCAGCCTCCGGATGCCGCCGCTCCGCCAGATACTTCAGGGCCGCAATGATCAGAGCTCGCTGGAATCCATGCCCTTGACGATAGACAGAGGTCTCAGCCGCCCCGTCTTGAACGCGAACTCGGAAGACGGTTCGCACGGGCTTCGGGACCTGCACAAGAGGAAGTACGCGCACAGACCGTCCGAATGTAAGCAGCGAGACTTCACGCGAAAGTGCCGTCGAGATACCGTCCAGCACCTCCCCGTAAACCTTCTCGTGGATCTTTTCTCGCTCTTGAGCGATACCTTCCTCGGCCGATCTGATCTCGTTGGCGGCTTCACTCCGGTCCACTGCGTGATCGAGAATCCGTCCGAGCGCCGAGGCCTTGCTATCGTCGGCCTCTTCATAAGCGCGTAGGTCAGCGGAGACAAAAACGAAGTCGATGAGCTCGGCCAACTTGCTCTGGCCGGCGAAGCCGAAAAAATGCGTCCCTTCAATCTCTGTCTCCATCAGCTGACTTCGGTTATCCAACTCCCACGCCCGCATGGATTCTTCAACCGCAGCAACGGTGCCAGCCGCCGGCAGTCCGAGGCCAGGCTGCTCTTCTCGGAGCTTGCTGTAGGCCCTGCGCTTGTCCATCGCCGAACCCTCCTGACGAACGGCCTCGAAGGGCGGGAAGGCGAGTCCTTTACCCGTGATCTTGTCTTCGCCCTCCTCCCATGTGCGCCAGACGATCATGCTGTCGGTCTCGGGCGACGCATAATGCCCGAGCGTCTCTCGGTCATGACTTGTCAGCCCATCGAATTCAACTTCAACGCTGATACGTCGATTTCCACGAGCCGAGTGCAAGTCCTCGTCACTCAAGGCGACGGACTTCTCGCCGTTGAAGAACCAATCAAGCGCACGCAGCACTGTGGACTTACCGGCGCCCGTGGGCCCCAAGAAGGACGTGACGTCTTCCATCTCTATATCTACCTTGCACAGGCAGCGGAAGTTCTCGATGCGGACGCGCTTGATCTTCATGCTTCTCACTGTTCCGAGGGCCGGCAACGCAAAGGTATTCCACGAGTCAGAAGAGCCGACTGACCGGGGTTGCGATGCTAACCGCTATCCGCAGTGCCGCGCGAAGGATTATGAAATCTCAGCAAACTGAACGTAGCTGTGCTATAGGGTATTCTGGAAGCACGTCCGGTGCAAAATGGCCCCACCGAAAGGCGTTGCAGACCGTCATACGCTCTGCGGACAGCTACACGATGGTGCCGCCGTCGTGCAGATACCGGGGGGCAGACGCCATGCAGGTGGCGATTGCAGCACGGAAGCGGTCGCGTAGGCGTTCTCGAAGTGCGCCGATTGCCTCCTCGGTCGGAACAAGTCGCGCTTCGGCGAGTTCACTGTCATGCGGTCGCAGAGCAGCAGCTTGTTCTCCAGTGAGCATGCCCCCGTCGAAGATGAAGGCGAGCTGGTCGTCCCAGGGGCCGTGTGGGGGGACCCAGTCGACGACCAGGAGGCCGTGGAGGGTGACGTCCAGGCCCAGTTCCTCCTTCAGCTCGCGACGGGCCGCGTCGTCGGGGGCCTCGTTCGCCTCGGCCATGCCACCGGGGAGGTCCCAGCCGGGCTTGTAGGTGGGCTTCACCAGGAGGATGCGGCCGGCGTCGTCGCGGAGGAGGACGTCGGCGGAGACCCGTTTGCGGGCCTGGGTGGCGTTGCCCTCGGCGAGGTAGGCGTTCCAGGCTTCGGGGTCGGCGGGGGTGGGCCTCATAGGGTGACGCCTTTGCTGGACGGGGGAACGATGTCGGCGAGTAAGAGCATTCTCGCCCGTCTCGTCTCGTCGAATCGCGTCAGCAGTGCGCGGACTGGTGGGTGACTGCGGTGGGGTGCGAGCAGTGCGCGAAGGTCGTCGAGTTGGCGGAGGACGCGGATCGAGCCGAGGTTGGGGTCCGCTGCGAGCACGTCGTGGCCTACCGTGACCGCGGCGTCCAGCTCATCGCAGCTCAGGTGAAGGCGAACCAGGGTGATCCGGCTCAAGGCCAGCGATCGGGCACGGCTCGACTCGCGCAGGCGGATGGCGTGTTCGGCCCGTGCGCGTGCCTGGTCGTGGCGTTGGAGGTCGCGCAGGACGAGGGCGGATTCGAGGGCCAGTGCCGCTGCGTCGAACGGACTCAGCCAGGGGCGTTCCGCATCGGCCGCCCCTTCGAGAGCTTCTTCGGCGCGGCCGAGGGCTCGTAGAGCTGGATCGGGTTGGTTGGCTGCGGCCAGGGCTCGGGCGGACATGGTGTGCAGGCGGGCAATCAGCGTGGGGACGACGGGGCCGGCCAACGCCAAGTCGAGGCCTGTCCGCGCCCAATGCACGGCTGCAGCGGGGTCGCCGGTCTGCAGGGCAAGGTGGCTAGTGCTCGCCGCGATGCTGGCCGCGAGCGGGGTGTCACCCGAGGCGCGAGCCAGTGGAAGCGCGCGGGTGAAGTGGCGTCCGGCCAAGCCGTCCTGCCCTGAGTCGTGGGCCATCCAACCCGCCATCTCGGTGAGCACCGCGGAGATGGCGAAGACGTGCGGGGTGCCGTCAGCGTCGACAAGCCGCGGTCCGATGTTGTCACGCAGGTGCCGGACGACGGCGTTGTAGAGGCGTCCGCCACCGGCCTGCCGGTCTGCGGTCCGGAAGGCGTCCATCGCAGCCAGGTCGTCGCCGTCCGGCAGGGGATCGCCAACTGCGGGAGGCGGTGGCGGCGCGGCCGGCTCCCAGGGGCGATTCGCCAGGCCGAGGAGGTGGCCGGGGATGTGGAAGGCGTCAGCGATCTGCTCGAAGATGGCCAGCTTCTCGACCCGGCTCTTGCCGTTCATGTAGTCGTATAGCCGCCCCTGAGTGATGTCGACGACCGCGGCGATGCGGCGAGTGCTGATCCCGCGGTGGTTGAGCAGCCGGAAGAGCGTGCCCATGTCGCGCTCCGCGCAGGCAACGAGCAGGCGCTGGTCCGCGAGAAGTCCCGCGACAACCTCCTGCGGTTCTCGCTCCGCACCGGTCACGAGCACCTTCTTCCGTACCGTACGGCCTGGTCCGAGGCTACGACCCGGGTCCGCCCGCTGACTCCAAGTTGGGATCACGCGCTGGAGTCTCTTGCGTGCGGCACGCAGTCGTCTACTGAGGGTGCTCCGTTGCACCAGATGACGCAACGGTGCGTCACCACTCCCTCCGCCGCACTCCCGAAAGGTCAAGCACCATGCCCCGCACCGTACTTCCGCGTCATCGCGGCCGACTTCACGTGAAGGGCCGCGGATGATGACCGGCCATCACACGAGCCCGTACGGATTCCGCGTCGAAGCCGAATCCGAGGCGGTGCCCGAAGCCCGGCGCAAGATCGTCGCGTTGGTGCGGGACTGGGACGTGCCGCTGCCGGACGACACCCTGGGCGACCTGGAGTTGCTGTCCACCGAACTGATCACGAATGCCGTCCGGCACACCGATTCCTCCTGCGCTGTGGCCGTGCGCTGGACCGGCGTGCGGGTCCGGGTCGAGGTCACCGACGTGAGTCCTGTCCGCCCGCACCGACGCCACAGCTCGCCGGAGGCGGAGGGCGGACGCGGCCTGCTCCTGGTCGAGTCCTTGGCCACCGCTTGGGGAAGCGCCCCCGATCCCGCTGGGAAGGTCGTCTGGTTCGAACTCGGGCCGTCAGACGGGACGCCTCCTCCCTGGAGCACTCCGGGGAAGTGGACGATCACCACCGACACGGGATCGGCGACGTCCGGCTACCTTCCCGCCTGGGCCGAGGACGACCCGACCGAGGCCAATGTGCCCCTGAACCGACTTCCGGAACGGCTGGCCGGCATCAACCACCGGAACTTCTTCGAAGGCCCGATGATGCCCCTCACCGCCCCGGATGTATGGGAAGGGGTCGAGGAGGACGCAGTCTTCGAGGGCAGCGTCGACTGCAACCCCTACGACTCAGACCCCCGCCTCCGCGTACCGGTCGTCAACCTCCAGGTCTGCGTGGGGCGCTGGATCCTCGGCCTGGATCCGCAGGGAGTCGCCGGGATCGCCGCAAAGCTCCGTGCCCACGCCGACTTTCTTGACGAGAAGGTACGCCCCGCGCTCGTCGCCGCCCGCGAGGACTGGGCCGCCCACCACCCGGATTAACCGCTCGCCTACCCGTGGAGGTCGTCGTGACCGCACACCCGCTCGTCACCACAGACAGAGAGACGTCGTATAGTCCGGCACCACTCCTCGTCGCCAGCCCGTTCCTCGGCCAGTACCTGCTCGTCCAGCCCGGTCACGCCGCGGGCGTGCGCATCCCCGAAGTCCGTTACGAAGAGCTGCGGCGCGCTAGCGACAACGATCAGAAGATCCCGGCCTGGCTGATCGACGCCGCCGCGCGAGCGTGGGGCACGGAGCTTCCGCAGACCGGACTCCGTAACGTTCTTCTCGTCCGGGAGCGGTCCCGGTACGGCTACGCCAAAGCGTCGTGGGAGATCAACCTCGGCTGTGACTACGACTGCGAGTTCTGCTATCTCGGAGAGAAGCGCTTCGCGGGCTTGGACTGGGACGGCAAGCAGCAGCTCCTCCGCGTGATGCGGGACGCCGGGGTCCTGTGGTTGCAGATCACCGGCGGGGAGGCCCTGATCGACCGCGAGTTCGGCGCTGCGTACGAGTACGCCCACCAGCTCGGCATGATGGTCCAGGTCTCATCGAACGGCAGCTCACTGCGGAAGCGGCCGATCCGGGAGCTGTTCGCCCGACTCCGCCCGTACCGCCTGACCGTGAGCCTGTACGGGGCGACCGCCGAGACGTACGACGCGGTCACCAGGAACCGCGGTGCCTTCGGCAGGTTCGTGGAGGGCCTGGACGCCGCCCGCGAGGACAGGCTGCCGATCCGGCTCAACGTGATCGTCTCGGACGACAACGCCCACGAGGTCGGCGCCATGGTCCGGCTGGCCGAGGCATACGGCTTCCCACACCAGGTGTACACGAGCATGTCGCCCACGATCGACGGTGAAGCGAACCCGCTGGCTACTCAGGCGTACGACCACCTGCGGCCCCGCAGCGTCTTCACCGGCTGCAACGCCGGCCACACCTTCTTCCACGTCGACCCGCACGGCATCGCGTCGATCTGCAAGGTCGGCCGCGACCCGAGCGTGAACCTCATCGCCGAGGGCGTCGAAGCCCTCCGCCGGCTCGGCGCGATCGCCGAGTCCCTTCAGCTCCGCGCCGGTGGCTGCTCCGGCTGCACGAAGACCGGCACCTGCCGTACGTGTCGGCCGCTGGCCAAGCTCTACCAGGAGGCGGGGGACCGCAGAGATCTCTACTGCCAACACGGAGGTTATGGATCATGACACCACCCACCGCAGCCCTGGCCCCGCCGCGTCAGCCGGTGCCGGTCACCATCGGCTTGCGCCCGCCCACTGAGCCGACCGGCATCCTGCGGGTACCGCTGACCGTCACTCCGATCGGCGACGACGAGTTCCAGATCATCGCCGACCTGGACGAAGCCGCCGAGGGAGCCGAGTGCTCCTGCTCGGCAGGCGACGACCAGCCGTACTAATCCCCAGCGGGCGTGCCCGGTGCCGCTCCGGCCTTACCCTGGCCGGGGCGGCACCCCCATTCCCCGAGCAGCCGAGGAACCGCGCATCGTGTCCATGTCCCGTATCCCCTTCGAGCAGCTTCCCGCCGACGTCCGCCAGGCGATCGCCGGCAAGACCGGCGCCGTGCACCGGGCGGTGACCGCGCCCGGCGGAATGAACTCCGGCATCGCCTCCGTGGTCGACACGGACAGCGGCCCCGTCTTCGTGAAGGGCATCCCGGCCGACCACCCCCAGGTCGGTGCGCAGCGCCGTGAGGCGGCGGTGGCCGCGCACCTGCCTTTCTCCTGCCCGCGCCTGCACTGGCACCTGGAGCTGGACGGCTGGAGCCTCCTCGGCTACGAGGTCATCGACGGCCGCCATGCCGACTACGCGCCCGGCTCTCCCGACCTGCCGCTCGTGGAAGCGGCACTCTCCGAACTGCAAGGGATCACCGCACCGGCGGACGTGGAGATCAAACAGGCCGTCGACCGGTGGGCGCAGTACGCGCCGCCAGACGCCGTTCAGCACTTCGACGGTGACGCACTTCTGCACACGGACTTCGCCCCGGACAACGTCCTGATCGCCGGAGGTCGGGCGCGGCTCATCGACTGGGCGTGGCCGACGCGCGGCGCGGCGTGGATCGACCCGGGCGCGCTGGCATTGCGTCTCATGGAAGCCGGCCACCCGGTCGGGGCCGCGATCGAATCCGCCCGCCGCTTCCCGTCCTGGCGCAGCGCAGCTCCCGAAGCGCTCACGGCGTTCGGCACCGCGACGGCATCTCTGTGGCGGGAGATCGCCGAACAGGACCATGCCCCCTGGAAAAGGGCGATGGCAGGGCAGGCCGCCACGCTGGAACGCGCCCTCAGCACTAACCCGTAGGCGCCGCAGGAGAAACCTGGTAGGCGTCCAGGAGGGCTTGCCCCAGGGATTGTTGCCAGCTCGGCCCACGGGGCATGATCCTCGATCTTCCGGCCCAGCAGGGGCCCAGCAAGTGCTCTCCACGGTCCCGCAAACGCCGTGGAGCCCCCGGCCAGATGATTCTGACCTGGGGCTCCAGCGGTAGGCCGTGTGGGACTCGAACCCACAACCAATGGATTAAAAGTCCACTGCTCTGCCAATTGAGCTAACGGCCCGCACGGACAGCATAACCGGGTCCCCGGAGGGGGTCCGCAGGGTTGTGGGGTGTCGGGGGGGGTGGCGATGCCGTCGGGGGGCCGGGGCGGGTCCGGGCTCTGCCGGGGGGCAGGGCGCGGACCCGGGCCGGGGGTCAGGCGGGGGGTGGGGTCAGCCGTTGCGCTTCCAGCGCGGCTTGCGGTCGTTGTAGGAGGACGACGGGGCGTTGCCGTCGCGGGTGTACGACGGGCGGCTGTCGCGGTCGTCGCGCGGGGCGCCGTACGAGGGACGCTCGTCGCGCGAGTTGCCGTAGGACGGGCGGGAGTCGTTGCGGTTGCCGTACGACGCGGGACGCGAGTCCGTGCGGTTGCCGTAGGACGGGCGGCTGTCGCGGCGGTCGTAGGAGGACGGGCGGCGGTCGTCGCGGTCGCGGTTGCCGTACGCCGGACGGGAGTCGCTGCGGTTGCCGTACGCGGGGCGCGACTCGGTGCGGTTGCCGTACGCCGGGCGGCTGTCGCGGCGGTCGTCACGGTTGCCGTAGGACGGGCGGCTGTCGCGGCGGTCGTCGCGGTTGCCGTACGCGGGGCGGCGGTCGTCACGCGAGGCGCCGTAGGAGGGGCGGTCGTCGCGGGAGTTGCCGTAGGACGGGCGGTCGTCGCGGGAGTTGCCGTAGGACGGGCGGTCGTCGCGCGAATTGCCGTACGACGGGCGGGAGTCGCTGCGGTTGCCGTAGGAGGAGCGGTTGTCGCGGCGGTCGAAGTTGCCGCGGTCGTCACGGCGTTGGTACGACGACGACTGCTGGCGCTCCTCGCGCGGGGCGGGCACCGCGGCGGCGGCCGCGGCCGACGCCGACTCGGCGGCGAGCTCGGCCATCTCGGCGGCCTTGGCCGCGATCGCCTCGTCCGGGTCCTCGCCGCGCTCGCGGGCCGAGCGGGCGGTGAGGCGGTCGGCCTCCTCGCGCAGTTCGGTGGCGCGGCGCTGGACGCGTTCGAGCTGCCGGGTGAGGTCGGCGACCTCGCGCTCGGCCTGGGCGGCGGCGTTCTGCACGGCGTCGGCCTGGACGTCGGTGAGGGAGCGGGCGCCGGTGATCTTGGCGACGTCCTCGTCGAAGACGCCCGCGCCGCCGATGATGTGGCGCGAGGCGTCCACGCCCGCGTCCTCCATCAGCCGGAAGATCTGCTTGCGCTGGTGCGGCAGGGCCAGCGAGACGACCGTGCCGGACTTGCCCGCGCGAGCGGTACGGCCGCTGCGGTGCAGGTAGTCCTTGTGGTCGCCGGCCGGGTCGACGTTGAGGACCAGGTCGATGCCGTCGACGTGGATGCCGCGGGCGGCGACGTCGGTGGCGACCAGGACGTTGACCTGGCCGGCCTTGAAGTCCTCCAGGGTGCGGGTGCGCGCGCCCTGCGTCATGCCGCCGTGCAGCGCGTCGGCGCGCACGCCGGACTCGATCAGCTGCTCGGCGACCCGGTCGGCGCCCATCTGGGTGCGGACGAAGATGATCGTGCGGCCCTTGCGGGCGGCGATGGCGGCGGTGACCGGCGCCTTGTCCTTGGGCTTCACCACGAGCACGTGGTGGGTCATGGTGGTGACCGCGCCCTGGGCGGCGTCGACCTCGTGCGTGACCGGGCTGACCAGGTAGCGCTTGACGAGGCTGTCGATCTCGTTCTCCAGCGTCGCGGAGAACAGCAGGCGCTGGCCGCCGGCCGGGATGAGGTCGAGGATCTCGGTGACCTCGGGCAGGAAGCCCATGTCCGACATCTGGTCGGCCTCGTCCAGCACCGCGATCTGGACCTGGTCCAGGATGGCCGCGCCCCGGTTGATCAGGTCGCGCAGCCGGCCCGGGGTGGCGACGAGGACGTCGACGCCGCGCTCCAGGGCGTAGATCTGGTTCTGCATGGACGTGCCGCCGCAGACGACCTTCATCTTCAGCCCGAGGACGTCGCCGTACGGCTGGAGCGCGTCGGCGACCTGCATGGCCAGCTCGCGGGTCGGGGTGAGGATGACGCCACGGGGGCGGCGCTTGTCGGTGTGGCCGCCGGAGAGCTGGGTCAGCAGCGGCAGGCCGAAGGACAGCGTCTTGCCGGAGCCGGTGCGGCCGCGGCCCAGGATGTCCCGGCCGGCCAGGGCGTCCGGGATGGTCGCGGCCTGGATCGGGAAGGGGGTGACCACGCCGTTCTGGTTGAGCTTGCGGACGATGCCCTCGGCCAGGCCCAGGTCGCCGAAGGTGACACCGGCCTCGGCGGCTCCGGTGGCCTCGTCCGACTCGGCGTAATCGTCCGACCCGGCGGACTCCGCGGCGACCGGACCGGGCTCGATGATCTCTGCTGCCTTTTCTGCTGCTGCGGCGTCGGCGTTCTCGGGCATGGTGGAACGGTCGGCACTGTCAATGGACATGCTGAAGCTAAACCTCTCGGAGACTTACGGCACGCGCCAGCTCCGCAGGTTGCTTACAACCGCCTCGATGCGGTCAGCCACAGGAGAAAAGGAACGCGCCACGCGGCGCGCAACGGATCAGGCGCCAGGCAATGGGATCAGGGGATCAAACGATCTACCAGCATACGCATGAGCCGCCGCTTTAGCGAATCCCTTCCGGGAACCGGCTCTGACCTGCCAGTACGTCCTACAGCGACGCCCTGCACGTACAGCTTACGGCCCCGTGGGCTCCTGACCGCCGCCCGGGTCGGACGCGGACGGGGACGGGTCGTCCGGCGGCTGGGTCGTCGGGTCCGCGGTCGGCGGCGGGCCGCTGGTCGGCTCGGCGGTCGGCGGGGTGCCCGCGGTCGGCTGCGGTACGGAGGCGTCGCCGCCCGGGGGCGATGCGGCGTGGCCACCGGGGCGGCCGCCGGCGGAGTGCCCGGGGCCCGGCGTGCCGGAGGCCCCGGGCGAGGTACGCCCGCCGGGGGCCGCGGGGGACGGCGACATCCCGTCCTTCCCGCCGCCTGACCGGTCCGCGCCCGGCCCCGCGTGGCCGCCGCCCCGGACGTCGGCGCTCCCGCTGACCCCGGCGGGGGACGGCCTGGTGTGACCGGGTTCACTGCCCGCACTGACGCACGACGCGACGGCGGCCGCGACCAGCGCGACGAGCACGGCGGAACGCAGCCCGGCGCCTCGGGTCCGGGTGGCGCCGGCGGGCGGCGGTGGGGGTGCGGCCGCCACGGCATCGTCTGAGGGGGCGGGTACGGCTGCGTGCACGTGCGCTGGGGGCATCGGGCGCGGACCTCGGGGGCTCGTGACGGGAGCGGACGCACGCAACGCGCGTACGACGCCGGGCGGTGTCTCCCCGTGTCCAACGCCCCGCACCCGCGCCAGGACACGCGCCCGTGCCCGTACGGCTCACCGGCGCGAGTGCCGTAGGGGTGCCTCGTGGGTGTCGTACGGGTGCCTTGCGGGTGCCCGCCGCCGGGTCACGGGTGCCGTTCCGATGCCGCCGACCTCGCGGCTGACGCCTCCCACCTCGGGCCGGCCGGAGGCGTCAGCCGTAGCCGAGCGCGTGCAGCCGCGCGTCGTCGATACCGAAGTGGTGGGCGATCTCGTGGACGACGGTGATCTCCGTCTCGGCGACCACGTCCTCCCGGGACTCGCACATCCGCAGCGTGGGCCCGCGGTAGACGGTGATCCGGTCGGGCAGCACCCCGGCGTACCACTCGCCGCGCTCGGTCAGCGGTGTGCCCTCGTACAGGCCCAGCAGATCGGGTTCGCCCGCGGGCGGCTCGTCCTCGACGAAGACGGCCACGTTGTCCATCAGGCGGGTCAATTCTGGCGGGATCCGGTCGAGGGCTTCCCCGACCAGCTCCTCGAACTCCTCGCGGCTCATCTCCAGCACACCGCCCATTGTCCCGGCCCGCGCCGTCCGCGGACCCCTTGGGACGCCCCGCGCGCCGGAGCCGCCGCCCCGGGCGCAGCGCCGGACCCGTCCCCGGCCCGCGCCGCCTCGAACCCGCGTGCGGCCGGGTCCGCCCGGCCGGAACGCCTCGGGCCGAACGCGTTTGGATTAGCCCCCGCGGATCCTCTATGCTCCTCACGTCCCCGAACTGCGTCGCAAGGCGCTGACGGCTGGCCGATTAGCCCTCATCGTCTAGTGGCCCAGGACGCCGCCCTTTCAAGGCGGTAGCACGGGTTCGAATCCCGTTGGGGGCACCACCGATTCCTGCGCCTGGCGCCGCGCGCTGCCCCGTCCCTGCGGGCGCGACCACTCTCACGTACGGCCAGCCCACGGGGCCGGACCGTCGCGGACTTCCCCGGCCGGGTGCTCAGCCGGCGCCCACGCGCCGGCCTCGCTCATCAACCGCGCCACGCGCCGACTCCTCGGCGCCGGGCCGGTCTTCGTACGCGTGTGTGACGGGTCCTGCACCCCTTCGGAGGGGGCGCCGGACCCGTCACGTAGCCGTACGAGCGCGGGCTCAGGCGACCAGCTGCGGCGCCTCCGCCGTGGCCGGGTCGGCGGACGGCTTCGTGTCCCGCATCAGCACCGCGGCCACCGCGGAGGCGGCCAGCACGCCGATCGCGCTGACGGTGAACGTCGTGGACATCGAGGTGGTGAACGCCTCCCGTGCGGTACGGATCAGGCCGGTGTCGCCGTGCGCGGCGGCCAGGGCGCCCGCGATGGAGTGCCGGGCCTCGTCAGGGGCGGCGGCCGGCATGTGGCGGGTGTAGCCGCTGGTCAGCAGCGAGCCGAGGATGGCGATGCCCAGGGCCGTACCGGCCTGCTGGACGGTGTCGTTGAGGGCGGAGCCGACGCCTGCCTTGTCGGCCGGGATGGTGTTCATCAGCGCACCGACCGCGGCCGGCATCGCCAGCCCCGCGCCCACCCCGAGCAGGCCGAGCGCGGCGGCGGGGACGGCGAAGCCGGTACCGGTCGTCACGGTGGCCAGCAGGGCGAAGGAGCCGGCCATCGCGACCATGCCGGCCAGCACCAGCGGGCGGTTGCCGACCTTCGCGGCGGCCTGCGCACCGACGATGTTGGCGCCGAGCGCGGCGACGGCGAGCGGCACGAAGGCGAGGCCGGCCTTGACCGGCGAGTAGCCGAGCACGAACTGCAGGTACTGCGTGAGGACCAGCAGCAGCCCGCCGTTGCCGATCTGGACCAGGGCGAGGGAGAGCGAACCGCCGCTGAAGTTGCGGTGCTTGAACAGGACCAGCGGCACCATCGGCGCATCGGTGACGTTCTCCCAGACCACGAACCCGGCGAGGGCGAGGACCGCGACGGCGACCGTGAGGGTGGAGCGGCCGCCGAAGGCGCCCTGCTGCGGGATCTCGATGATCCACCAGACCAGCGCGGTCATTCCGGCTGCCGAGAGCAGCGCGCCGAGCGGATCGGGCTTCTGCCAGGGCGCCTTGGACTCCGGCATGAGGGTGATGCCGGCGACGATCGCCAGCGCGACGACCGGCACGTTGACCAGGAAGATGGCGTGCCAGGAGAAGTGGTCGATCAGCACACCACCGAGCACCGGGCTGCCGACCAGTCCGAGCATCGACACCGAACTCCAGGCCGCCATCGCCTTGTTGCGCTCGCGCTCGTCGAAGACGGTGATGAGGATCGACAGCGTCGAGGGCATGATCAGCGCTCCGCCGACGCCCATCGCGACCCGCACGCCGATGACTTGGCCCGGCGTGGTGCAGAAGACGGCGGCCAGCGAGGCCGCGCCGAACAGCAGCAGGCCGATCAGCATGACCTTCCGGCGGCCGAAGCGGTCGCCGAGGCTGCCCGAGGTCAGCAGGAGGCCGGCGAAGACCAGGATGTAGGAGTCGAGGATCCACTGGGTGTCCTGGGCGCTCGCGCCGATGCCGGCGGTCATGTCGGGCACCGCGACGGTCAGCGCCATGCTGTCGATCACCAGGACCAGCGAGCTCAGGCACAGGACGACGAGGATCCACCACCGGCGGGGGTCGCGAGTTGCTGTCGTGGTCATGAGGTGTCCTTTTCGGTCTGCGCACACTGTTCCTTCGGTGCGCACACTGTACGCACGACGGAACAGCGTACGCAAGGGGCGTTCCCTGTACGCTGGACGCGAACGCCGTACGCAGAGCAGGTGAGGAGCGCGCCATGGCCGCAAGGACCCAGCCGGCACCGTCCGTGTGGACCCGCAAGCAGCCGGAATCCGACCAGCCCGCGCTCAGCCGGGACGCGATCGTCCGCGAGGCCATCGCGATGCTCGACACCGACGGCATCGAGGCGCTCAGCATGCGCAAGCTCGGCGCCCGGCTGAACGCGGGCGCGACCTCCCTCTACCGCCATGTCGCCACCAAGGACGAGCTCATGGAAGTCGCGGTCGACGAGGTCTTCGGCGAGATCGCCGTCCCGGCGGCCGGCGACGGCTCGAACTGGCGCTCCGCCGCGACCGAGGCGGCCGGCTCCTTCCGCGCGACGGCCCTGCGCCACCCCTGGCTCGCCTCGGTCCTCGGCCAGGCGGGCCTGGCCTACCTCGGCCCCAACCTGATGTCCTTCTCAGAACGCCTCGCCGCACTCTTCGCGGCGGCGGGCTTCCCCGAGCCGAGCCGCGCGATCGACGCGCTGCTCTCCTACGTCATCGGCATGAGCACGACCGAGGCCGCCTGGCTCACCACGGTCGCCCGATCCGGCAGCACCGAGGCCGACTTCACCGCGAGCCTGATGCCCGCCGCCCAGCGCGCCGCCGCCGACCACGACCACCTGGCCGTCGCCTACGCCACCGACGTCCCGGACCCGGTCGCCCTGCGCGACGCCAAATTCACCTACGGCCTCGACGTCGTCCTCGACGGCCTCTCGTTCCGCCTCCCCACCCCCTAGCCTGCGGGCCGACGCGCGCCGGCACCGGTGAGGCGCTCGCACCGCGGACTTCACCCGGCCGTCCGGCCGCCTGTGAAAGGATCACCGGGTCAGCTAGAACGGGAGGAGGCAGACATGATCAACAGGTTCAGCGACGGGCTCCTCACTCCCAAGGAGACGTCCTCGTATCTGCAGATCCCGCACTCCACGCTGTCCGACTGGCTGACCGGCAGAGCCGCCGGCGCCCCGCTCGTCCACCAGGTCGAACCGGTGCGCAGCGGGCAGCCGTCGGTACCGTTCGTCGCGGTGGCCGAGGCCTACGTACTGCGGTCGCTACGGACCGAGGGCCTGCGCATGCGGCAGATCCGGGAGGCGGCCGAAGCGGTCAGGGACGCCTTCGACACCCCCTACGGCCTGGTGTCGCGGCGGATCGCCACCGACGGGGTCGACATCTTCGTCGAGCACGGACTCGGTGACCTGCGCCGGGCGAGGGACGGGCAGGCTCCCATCCGCGAGGTGGTCGACCAGTACCTGCGGTACCTGTCCTGGGACGCCGGTGACGACTTCCCCTCCAGTCTCCAACTCCGGCAGTACGGCGAGGCGGTCCCCGTCGTCATCGATCCCCGGTTCGGCCACGGCCTGCCCGTGGTGTCGGCCAACCGGGTTCCGGTGAAGGCCGTGATCGACCTCTGGGAGGCCGGCGAATCGGTCGAGGACATCGCCTACGAGTACGACATGGAGCCGGACCAGGTGGACGAGTTGTGCCGGGCTGTGGTGCGCCTTGCCGCATGAGTTCTTCCTCGACCGGAATCTGGGGCGCAAGGTCGCGGACGAACTGCGCGCGCTCGGCTGGGCGGTCCACCGCATCGGCGACGTCTTCCCGTCCGACGCCCAGGACATATCCGACCAGGACTGGATAGCGCACGGCCTGGACCAGGGCTGGGTCCCGCTGTCCAAGGACGGGCGGATCAAGACCCGCGACCTGGAGATCCAGCCGGTGTTCGACCGCTCAGCCGTGCTCTTCTACCTGAACAACCAGCAATTGCGCAGCATTGAGATGGTCGAACGCCTTCACCTGTGCCGTGACGCCATCCTCCGGGCGGTCGACAAGGGCGGCCCGGCCGCATACGCCGTCGGTGCGGACGGAATCGAGCGCACCTGGCCCTGAGAGCCATACCGCTACTGCTGCGGTTGGGCAGAGGGCTGCGTCGGGGCGGGGCGTTGATCGGGTGGCTGAGGGGGACGTAGGTTCCGGGGCATGACGAAGCTACGGATCGGCGTGATGTACGACCGCGACTGGGTGCCGGCGGGGTTGCCCGGGTTCGCGCGGGAGGTCGAGGCGCTCGGGGTGGACGATCTGTGGGTCGTCGAGGACCTGGGGTGGAACGGGGGGATCTCCGCGGCCGCCGTGGCGCTCGGGGCGACGGAGCGGTTGCGGGTGGGGATCGGGATCGCGCCCGCGCCGTTGCGCAGTCCGGCCCTGCTGGCGATGGAACTGGCCACGCTGGCTCGGGTGTTCCCCGGGCGGCTGGTGGCGGGCATCGGGCACGGCGTGCCGGAGTGGATGGAAGCGGTCGGTGTGGCGGCACGTTCGCCGCTCGCGCTGCTCGAGGAGACCGTCACCTCGGTGCGGGCCCTGCTGCGCGGGGAGAAGGTCGAGCTGCGGGGTCGGGAAGTGCGGCTGGACGGCGTCCAGTTGGTGCACCCCGCCGTCGAACCGCCGCCCGTCGTCTCGGGCGTGGTGCGGCCCCGCTCGCTGGAACTGTCCGGGCGGGTCGCCGACGGGACGCTGCTCGCCGAGGGCCACGGGGCGGCCGACGTGGCGAACGCCCTGTCCCTCATCCGCAAGGGCGGCGGTACCGCCGACCACAGCTTGACTGTGTATGCGTACTGCGCTGTCGGCGACGACGCCGAGCAGGTGGCACGGTCCCTGCGTCCCGCCGTCGAGGGCCAGGCCGCCTGGCTCGGCCGCCCGCCGGAGGAGGTCTTCACCGTCTCCGGTACGGCCGCGGACGCCGCCGAGCGCGTCCGCGAACTGGAGGCGGCCGGGGTGGACACGGTCGTGCTGCGGATCTACGGGCCGGAGCCCGCACGGCAACTCGAAGCTGTGCTCGGTGTGCTGGCGGCTGGCTGAGGCCGGTGGCCACGCGCTGCCGGTGAGTCGGCGGCCTCTCGCGGCCGGACGGGACCTGGCGTTCTCCGGATGGCGCCCGGGCCGCCGCACTATCGTGGTGGCGGGCCGGGCCGGGGGAAGGCCGGTCCCTGCCAGGGGGGTTGGGGGGCTCATGGAGCTGATGCCGGTTCCGCCGGACGGCGGCGGGACCGTAGTGGCGGCGGACGCGCAGGGCGCCGGGGCCGTACGCGGCGAGGCCGCGCGCCTTCCGCAGGCGGCTGCCGCAGACGCCGGCTGATCACCGCGTGAGACCAGCCGAGGACGACGTGCCGGCGGGGGCCCTGCCGTTGTCCGGGGACGACCTGCCGGCGGCCGGCGGCCCGCCGTCGCCCGGGGACTTCCCGCGCGGGGTCGCGCGGATCGCCGCGGCCGGCGGAGCGGTGTGCGGGGCGGGCTTCCTGGTGGCGGACGGCCTGGTCGTCACCTGCGCGCACGTGCTGACCGCCGCGGGCGCGCGGCCCGGCGGCCGGGTACGGCTGGCCTTCCCGCAGGCGCCGGGTGCCCCCGAGGTCGGCGGGCTCGTGGTGGCCGAGGCGTGGTCGACCGGCGAGGACATCGCCGCTGTCCGCTGCGATACGCCGCCGCCTGGCGTGCGGCCGCTGCGGTTGGGGCGACGCATCACGCCGGGCAGCCCGGTGTCGTCGTTCGGCTTCCCCGAACAGACCTTCGCGGACGGCCACTTCGGCTACGCGACGGTCGGGGACACGCTGAACTCGGCTGCCGGGGCGCGCCCGTTGCTGCAGTTACGGAACGCCAACGACGTCACGCGCGGCTTCAGCGGAGCGCCCGTGGTGGACCGGACGAGCGGCCTCGTGGTCGGCATGGTCACGTCGATCACCGCACCCGACGGTTACGCACGCGGCCAGAACGTCGCCTACGCCACTCCGGTGGCACGGCTGCGGGCCGCCCTCCCGGGCGTCGGGCCCGAACCGGTGAACCCTTACCGGGGGCTGGCCGCGTTCTCCGCCGAGGACGCGGAACGGTTCCATGGCCGCGACGACGCCGTCGGCGCCGTGCTGGCGGCGCTGGACCGGCGTCCGCGCGTCCTCGTACTTCTCGGCCCGTCGGGGTCGGGCAAGTCCTCGCTGCTCAGGGCGGGGGTGCTGCCCGCGCTGCCCGCGCTGTCCGCGCGCGGGACCGAGCGCTGGGTTCCGCTGCTCGCGGACCGCCCCTCCGACGGCGTCCTCGCTGCCGCGGCCGCCGAACCCGCCGGCGCGAGCGGCGCCGGCGGCCTCGTCGCAGCCGCCGGCTGGCACCTGGCTCGGGCCGGCCGCGACGCCCGACTGCTGCTCGTGGTCGACCAGTTCGAAGAGGTCTTCACCAGGGAGGCCGCGGCCACCACCGCCCCCGCGGGCGAGACGCTCGCCGGCTGCGGCCCCGGCCCGCTGGGGACACCGCCGGACGAGGCTCCGGGAGCCGCATCGCGCTCCCAACCCCCGCCGGGCGCGCGGGTCGTCACCGACCCGAAGGGGTGGTTCGGTTCGCTCCGGACCCCCGGCCGGTGGTGGGTCGCGCGCGCAGTTCCCCGCGCCCCTGTCAGGCACCCTCCTGCGGAAGAGGCACCGCCGAACCCCCTCAGCCCCGGCACGGCACCCGGCGCGCCCCCCGCCCCAGAGCCACCTGCGGCGGCAGACGCACTGCACCGCCTCCGCACACCACCCGACAGCACCTCTCCCCATGCGGACGCACCCCCCGCACCACCACCCGCGGCGGCAGACTCACCCCACCACCCCCGCACACCACCCGACCGCACCGCTCACCATTCCGACGCGGCACCCGAAAGCCCCACCCCCGGCGCGCCCCCCGGCGTCGGGCTCGTCAGGGAGCTTGCCGCGCTCGCCCGGGCTGACGTGCCGGTCACCGTCGTCGTGGTCGTGCGGGACGACTTCTACGCGCATCTTGCCGCGCAGGCGGGCGAGTTGCTGGAGGCGGCCGCGCAGAACCTGCTGAACCTTCCCGCCACCGTCGGCCCGGCCGACCTGCGGGAGATCGTGGCGGCGCCCGCGCCCCGCGCGGGGCTGGTCTTCGAGGACCGGCTGGTGGACCGCATCGTCGCCGACGTCCTCGGGGCCGGTCCGGCCGGGCCGGCCGGCACGCCCCGCACCGCGGAACCGCGAGCGCGAGCGACCTTGCTCGCGCCGTTGCAGGTGGCGTTGCGGGACCTCGCCGACCGGCACCGGGACGGCGTCATGACGCATGCGGCGTACGAGTCGCTCGGCACCCTGTCCGGGACGATCGCCCGCTGGGGGAACGCCACGGTCGAGGCCCTGCCGGGTGACCAGCGGGAGCCCGCCCGCCGGCTGCTCACCGCGCTGGTCAGGCCCGCGGACCCGGAGCGCGGCGTGCCCGCGACCCGGCAGCAGGTGGACCTCGACACCCTGCTGGAGCTGGCGTCGGCGGCACCGGGGAGCGGCGGCGGCCGGGAGCCGGAGCGGGACCGTACCGCCGCGACGGGGGCGCTGCGCGCGCTCACCGGCTCGCGGATCGTGACGACCTTCGCCCGCCGCCCCGGCCCCCCGCCGGAGGGGACGGTCGCCGAGCTCATCCACGACGCGGTGATCCGCGAGTGGCCGGAGCTCCAGGCGTGGGCCGAGGCCGACACCGCCTTCGCGGGCTGGCTGCAGCGCGCGCAGGAACGGCTGCGGCTGTGGCGGCGCGACGGCGGCGAGGGGAACCTGCTGCACGGTTCCGACCTGGCGGACGGCCTGGACTGGGGTGCCCGCAGGCCGCTGCCCGCGCCGGTGGCGGCCTTCGTGACCGACAGCCGCCGCAAGCAGCAGGCGTCGCTGCGGCGCAGCCGCGTGCTGGCGTCGGTGCTCGCGCTCCTGCTGGTGGCGGCCGTCGGGGCGTGGGGGCTGCTGCTGCGGCAGCGCGGGGCGCTGGAGGACCAGCGGCGGCAGGCCCAGTCGCAGCTGCTGGCCCGCGAGTCCGTCGCTGCGGCCGGCTCCGACCCGGACCTGGCCTCGCTCCTCGCGGTGCTCGCGTACCGGACGGACCCCACCCGGCAGGCACAGGACGCGCTGACCGCGGCCCGTGAACAGCCCTCCTACCAGCGGGTGGACGCCCGTGGCGTGACACCGGCCGCCCTGGCGTTCAGCCCTGACGGTCAGCGGCTGGCGGTGGCCGGCCAGGGCGGGGTGGTCACGTGGAGCGCCGGCGCGGGCGTCTCGGAGCCTGCCGAGGGCAGCCGCACGGCCATCCGTCCGTCGGACGGCAGGCCCGACGTCTCCATATTCACCGGGGCCGCCTTCACCCCCGGCGGGGATGTCGTGGGCGCCGACGACTCCGGCGGGATCCTGCGCTGGACCGGGGGGCCCGCCACCTCCCCGCACCACGTCACCCCGACCGGCACGGACGGCTCCTTCACGCTGACGGCGCTGGCCCCCGCCGCGGGGCGCTACGCCGTGTCCCGTGACAACGCCGTCGTGGTGGGCGACCTGGCCACCGGCCGCGTCCTCAGGCGTTTTCCCGCGGCCCCGAGCGCGGTCGAGACGCTCACCTTCACCGACGACGGCGGGCTGCTCGCGCTCGGCCTGGCCGACGGGCGCCTGCAGACCGACGACCTGCGCACCGGCCGGCAGCACCTGCCCACGGAGCCGGACGCGAACGTCAGCGCGGTCGTCGACGTCGCCTTCTCCGCCAACAGGACGCTCGCGGGTGTCGTCCACGCCGACGGCGAGGCGCGGCTGGTGGACCTCGCCTCGGGCCGCAGCTCCTACCGCGTCACGGCCGACGAAGGACCCGTTCGGCAGCTGGCGTTCAGCCCGGACGGGGTGACCGTCGCGGCCGGGACGGCGAACGGGGAGGTCCAGCTGTGGAGTGCGGGGCCCGGCCTGCGCCGCGGCACCTTGCGCGGGCCGCAGTCGGCCGTGGCGGCACTGCGGTTCAGCCCGGACGGGCGCTCCCTCGCCGTCGCCTGCGACGACGGTTCGGTGCGCATGTGGTCCACCACTCTCGGACGCGCGCAGGCGGGCCTGCGCGACGACCGGCTCAGCGTGCAGGACGTGGCCTTCGCCGCCGGCGGCAGGAGCGTCACCACGCTCGGCTCCGACGGCGCCGTCAGCAGCTGGGCGGTGGCGGGCCGCGCGATCCGCCCGCTCGGCAGGACCGCGATGGCGCCCGGGGGCGGCTACCTGCCCGGCAGCGCGCTGTCCCGCGACGGCCGGACCGTCGCGCTGGCCGGCGAGGACGGCAGCGTGGACGTACGCGACGCCGCCGGCGGGCGCCTGCTGCGTACGCTGCCCGGCGCGGGCCGGGCGGTCGACGGTCTCGTGCTGGACGCGGACGGCGGCCGGGTCGCGGTGCTCCACCCCCTCGACGTGGAGGTGTGGGACGTCCGCACCGGCCGGCGGTTGCTCAGGGTGCCCGTGTCCACCGCCCCGCTCCCCGCCCTCGCACTCGCCCCGTCCGGGAAGGCGGTCGCCGTGGTGGCCGACGGGAAGACGGTGCTGGCCGACGTCGCGACCGGCCGCTTCCGCACGGTGCCGGAACCCCCGGTCTCCGGGGCGGTGTCGGTGCGCTTCTCCGCTGCCGAGGACGTCCTGGCGGTCGGCGACTCCTACGGCGTCTCCCTGCTGGACGCCGCCACCGGCAGGCAGCGGCTCCTGGTGCGCGGCGACTTCCGCTCGACACCGACCAACCACCCGACCATGACCCTCCCGGCTCCCGCCCTGGCGTTCAGCCCGGACGGCCGCTCGGTGGCGTCCCGTACCGCCGACGGCGTCGTCCGCCTGTGGGACACGGCGACCGGCCAGCCGTACGCCGCGATGACGACGCTCGACGCCGACCTCGGGCCCGGCGGGCTGGCGTTCAGTCCCGACGGCGGCGCGCTCGTCGCCGCGGCCGGCGACACCCTCACGGTCTGGCGGGTGCGCGAGGACCCCGCCGCGTCCGCCGCCGGGCTGTGCCGCCAGGTCGGCCGCGACCTGACGGCGGAGGAGCGCGCCGCGTACGTACCCCCGGGGGCGCCGGGACGCGCCTGTCCCTGACCTCGCGCCTGCCGCCGCCTGGCGGTACCGGCGCGACAAGCGCGACGAGCGCCGCCAGGGAGGGCTCCCGGGGTCTGATACGCTGATCCAGCGACAACGGCCTGTCAGGCAGTGCTCATCCGGTCACGGAGGGCAAGCCCCGGGAGCGTCGCAAAAACCAGTGCGTGAGCATGGCACAGCATGTGTCAGACTTGTCCCGCACGAAGCAGTACGCAGTAAAAGCAGTGAGCAGTAGAGGCAGTACAGCAAGGTCCTGTGGAGCAGTTTGGAGTGCTCGCCACCCTGTCAAGGTGGAGGCCGCGGGTTCAAATCCCGTCAGGACCGCTGCGGCTGGGTAGCTCAGTTGGTACGAGCGACCGCCTGAAAAGCGGTAGGTCGCCGGTTCGACCCCGGCCCCAGCCACCGCACGGCGTAGGCCCCGTCCCCGGACGGGGCCTACGCCGTTTTCCGTGTCTCCCGCGTCCCGGTGCCGCAGCGGGCCGCGCTTCGGCGGCGCCCGCAGGCACCCCCGGGAAACCGGGTCGCCGGGCGTGCCGGACAAGTGCGAGCATGGGTCGCGTATGTCTACTTACGCGACCACGGCTGAACTGGCCCAACGCCTCCCCGCCCTCTCCCTGCGCGACGAGCAGCGGCTCGGGCGGCGGCTCGACGGTGCCCGGCGCATCAAGAAGCCGGAGGCCCGCGCCGCGGTGCTCGCGGAGATCGACGCCGAGATCGGCAGGGGCGAGCAGCGCATAGCGGCCCGCAGGGCGGCCGTGCCGCGGATCACGTATCCGGAAGCGCTGCCGGTCAGCCAGAAGAAGGACGACATCCTGGCGGCGGTGCGCGACCACCAGGTGGTGATCGTGGCCGGCGAGACCGGCTCGGGCAAGACGACGCAGATCCCGAAGATCTGCCTGGAGCTCGGCCGCGGGGTGCGCGGCCTGATCGGGCACACGCAGCCGCGCAGGATCGCGGCCCGTACGGTCGCCGAGCGCGTCGCGGAGGAGCTGTGTACGCCGCTGGGCGAGGCGGTCGGCTGGAAGGTGCGGTTCACCGACCAGGTCGGGGACTCCACGCTGGTGAAGCTGATGACCGACGGCATCATGCTCGCGGAGATCCAGACCGACCGCGAACTGCGCGCGTACGACACGATCATCATCGACGAGGCGCACGAGCGTAGCCTCAACATCGACTTCATCCTCGGCTATCTGGCCCAGCTGCTGCCCCGCCGCCCTGACCTGAAGGTGATCATCACCTCGGCGACGATCGATCCGCAGCGCTTCTCGCGGCACTTCGGGGACGCGCCGGTCGTGGAGGTGAGCGGGCGCACGTATCCGGTGGAGGTCCGCTACCGGCCGCTGCTCGAAGAGGGCGCCGAGGACACCGACCGGGACCAGATCACCGCCATCGGCGACGCCGTGGACGAGCTGCAGGCGGCGGGCCCCGGCGACATCCTGGTCTTCCTCTCCGGCGAACGGGAGATCCGCGACACCGCCGACGCGCTGGTCAAGAAGAACCTCAGGCACACCGAAGTGCTGCCGCTGTACGCCCGGCTGTCGTCGGCCGAGCAGCACCGGGTCTTCCAGCAGCACACCGGCCGCCGGATCGTGCTGGCGACGAACGTGGCGGAGACCTCGCTCACCGTCCCCGGCATCCGCTACGTCATCGACCCGGGCACCGCCCGGATCTCCCGCTACAGCCACCGCACGAAGGTGCAGCGGCTGCCGATCGAGCCGATCAGCCAGGCCAGCGCGAACCAGCGCAAGGGGCGCTGCGGGCGTACGTCGGACGGCATCTGCATCCGGCTCTACGACGAGGACGACTTCCTGTCCCGGCCGGAGTTCACCGACGCGGAGATCCTGCGGACGAACCTGGCGTCGGTGATCCTGCAGATGACCGCGGCGGGGCTCGGCGACATCGCGCGCTTCCCCTTCATCGACCCGCCGGACAGCCGCAACATCAAGGACGGCGTCCAACTCCTGGAGGAGCTGGGCGCGCTGGAGCCCCAGCAGAAGGACCCGCGCAGGCGGCTGACGCAGACCGGCCGCAAGCTCGCCCAGCTCCCGGTCGACCCGCGGCTGGCCCGGATGGTGCTTGAGGCGGAGCGCAACGGCTGCGCGCGCGAGGTGATGGTGATCGCGGCGGCGCTGTCGATCCAGGACCCGCGCGAGAGGCCGTCGGACAAGCAGCAGCAGGCCGACCAGCAACACGCCCGCTTCCGGGACGAGAGCAGCGACTTCCTGTCCTTCCTGCACCTGTGGACGTATGTCAGGGGCCGGCAGAAGGAGTTGTCGTCCTCGGCCTTCCGCCGCATGTGCCGGGGCGAGTTCCTGAACTACCTGCGCATCCGCGAATGGCAGGACATCTACAGCCAGTTGCGCTCGGTCGCGAAGTCGCTCGGCATCGAGGTGACCGAGCCGAAGTCCGCGGAGGACGCGATCGACCCGGTGCGGGTCCACCAGTCGCTGCTGGCCGGGCTGCTGTCCCACCTGGGGCTCAAGGACACCGACAAGAACGAGTATCTGGGCGCCCGCAGCGCCAAATTCGCGGTCTTCCCGGGCTCGGCGCTGTTCAAGAAGCCGCCGCGCTGGATCATGTCGGCCGAGCTGGTGGAGACCTCCCGGCTGTGGGCGCGGGTCAACGCGCGGATCGAGCCGGAGTGGGTCGAGCCGCTGGCCCAGCACCTGATCAAGCGCACCTACAGCGAGCCGCACTGGGAGAAGGACCAGGCGGCGGTGATGGCGTTCGAGAAGGTGACCCTCTACGGCGTCCCGCTGATCGCCCAGCGCAAGGTCAACTACGGGCGGATCGACCCCGAGGTCTCCCGCGAGCTGTTCATCCGCAACGCCCTGGTCGAGGGCGACTGGCGCACCCACCACCAGTTCTTCCACGACAACCGCAAGCTGCTCGGCGAGGTCGAGGAGCTGGAACACCGCGCCAGGCGGCGGGACATCCTGGTCGACGACGAGACGCTCTACGACTTCTACGACCGCAAGCTGCCGGAACACGTCGTGTCCGGCGCCCACTTCGACTCCTGGTGGAAGCACAAGCGGCGCGAGGAACCGGAGTTGCTCAACTTCGAGCACGCCATGCTGATCAACGAGGGCGCCGAGGCGGTCACCAAGGCCGACTACCCCGACTCCTGGCGGCAGGGCGCGCTGAAGTTCCGCGTCACCTACCAGTTCGAGCCGGGCACGGACGCGGACGGCGTGACCGTGCACATCCCGCTCCAGGTGCTCAACCAGGCGGTGCCCGACGGCTTCGACTGGCAGATCCCGGGCCTGCGCGAGCAGGTCGTCACCGAGCTGATCCGCTCGCTGCCCAAGCCGATCCGGCGGCACTACGTGCCGGCGCCGAACTACGCGAAGGCGTTCCTGGACCGGGCGGTGGCCGGCCCCGACCCGCTGCCCTGGGTGCTGGCGCGGGAGTTGCAACGGATGGTCGGGGTGCCGGTCACCGCGGAGGACTTCGACCTGGCGAAGGTGCCCGACCACCTCAAGGTCACCTTCCGGGTGACCGACGACCGGCGCCGCACGATCGCCGAGGACAAGGACCTGGACGCGCTGAAGCTGCGGCTCAAGCCGAGGACGCGGGAGGCCATCACGAAGGCCTTCGAGCGCGCCTCCGACCCGGCGCTGGCGTCGGTCGAGCAGCGCACCGGCCTGAAGGACTGGACGATCGGCACGCTGCCCCGCACGTTCGAGACCCGGCGGGCCGGGCAGCCGGTCAAGGCGTATCCGGCACTGGTCGACGACGGCACCTCGGTGTCGGTGCGGCTCTTCGACACCGAGCCGGAGCAGGCCGCGGCGATGTGGCGCGGCACGCGCCGGCTGATCCTGCTCAACGTGCCGGTGAATCCGGCCAAATTCGTCGCCGACCAGCTGTCCAACCAGCAGAAGCTGGCCCTGTCCAGGAATCCGCACGGCAGCGTGCAGGCGCTGTTCGAGGACTGCGCCACCGCGGCGGCCGACCGGCTGATCGCCGAGCACGGCGGTCCCGCGTGGGACGAAGAGGCGTACCGCAAGCTCTACGACGCGGTGCGGGCTGACCTGGTCGAGCTGACCGGCCGCAGCGTCCAGCGGGTCCAGCAGGTGCTGGCCGCCTGGCACTCCTGCGAGCGGCGGCTGAAGGACACGAAGTCGCTGGTGCTGGTGGCCAACCTCCAGGACGTCAAGGAGCAGCTGGCGGGGCTCGTGCACCCCGGTTTCGTGACGGAGGCGGGCCTCAAGCGCCTGCCCGACCTGATGCGCTACCTGGTCGCCGCCGACCGCCGCCTCCAGCAGATGCCGACGGGGGCGCAGCGCGACGCCACCCGGATGGAGAAGGTCCGCGAGATCCAGACGGAGTACGCGCAGCTGCTGGCCTCGCAGCCCGCAGGGCGCCCCGTGCCGGCCGCGGTGCGGGACATCCGCTGGATGATCGAGGAGCTGCGGGTCAGCTACTTCGCCCACGCGCTGGGCACGGCGTTCCCGGTCTCCGACAAACGCGTCTTCAAGGCCCTGGACGAGGCATGGAGCTGACCGGCCCGCCCGCCGCCGGCCCCCTCGCGATCGAGTTCGACCGCACCCCCTGACCTGCTGTACAGTCTGTCTCGCAGCAAGGTCCTGTGGAGCAGTTTGGAGTGCTCGCCACCCTGTCAAGGTGGAGGCCGCGGGTTCAAATCCCGTCAGGACCGCACAACATGAGCCCGGCCCGTCGTCCCCCTGGACACGGGCCGTTCGCATGTCCCGGCCCGTCGTCCCCCCGGACACGGGCCGTTCGCATGTCCGGACGCCCTCAGGGGCCGGGCCCGTGCCCCCCTTCCGCCGGCGTACGCGTACCCGCGGTACCCACGCGTGCCCCGGGCGGTGCGTGTGCCCCCTCCTGGCGCGGGAGTTCACTACCGCACCGCACACAAGATCCACAACCCCCCTGCATGTGACGGGAGTCACGTAAAGTCGATTCGGAATCGCGGAACCCGACGCCCTCCGGAGGGCTGTCGATTTAATATGTGCAATGGCACCCCGTCCGGGACGTACACCCAAGGCACGAAAAAGGACCGCATCGGACCCGGCGGAGTCCGATGCGATCCCGGTGACGCTGCAATGCTGGAGGTGCTGTTACGCGCGGATCCGGCGGGATCCGGGTGGTACAGGTGGTGCGGGGTGGTACGAGGTGGTGCGGGGTACTGCGGGTGGATCCGGTGGATCCGGTGGTGCACGAGCCTCGGGCCGTCCCTGATGGGGGCAGGTGAGCCGTTCGGCCGGGCGCCGTTAAGGGGGACGGCGCCCCGAAGAGCTGTCAGGCCTCGCTGCGCTGCTGCGGAATACCCGCGAGCAGTGCGCGGACCTCCGCTTCGCGGTAGCGGCGGTGGCCGCCCAGCGTGCGGATGGACGTGAGCTTGCCTGCCTTGGCCCAGCGCGTGACCGTCTTGGGGTCGACGCGGAACATGGTCGCGACCTCGGCAGGGGTTAGCAACGGCTCGGCATCAGGGGTGCGAGCGGTCATGAGCGGCCTCCTTGAGAGAACCGAACCAACGCGGTTCTTTCCTCTAAATTCTGCACCTTGACCCACGTTGCCCGAAATGGCAGACGCGGGCCGAGTCGGTAATAGGACGAACGGCTTGTCCTCGGCACTACAACTACACCATCCGTCCAGCCGCGTCGGCCAAACCGATGGATTTGCCCTCTCAGGTGTTCAAGCTCGACGGAAGCCGATGGACCGTGTCATAACGGACAGTCACACGAGCGTGACGATCAGTCACAGGACGATCATCTGCAACATCCCCACCTTCGAGGCGCGCCCGAGGCGGACCCGTTGTCCCATTTTGGCATGACACATGGTGATGCAGGCAAGACTCCGGGTACGTGCTCTCCGTCACCCTTGGGCCAAAGATCCGGAAACACCCCCCGCCCCCAGGGGGCGGCTCAGCTGGAGAACTGGCGTTCCCGTACCGCCCGCCACCGCTCGGTCAGGCGTTCGTACGCCACCCCGGCCGCGCCCGAGTCGCCGGCCCGCAGCGCGGCCAGGCCCTCGGCGACGTCGGCCGCCGAGCGGTCGTCGACCAGCTGCTCGGGGCCCATCACATGGACCAGGCCGCCGTAGTCCAGCTCCACCAGCGAGCGCGGGTGGAACTCCTCCAGCCAGCGGCCGACGTCGATCAGCCCGTCGATCAGCGGGCCGCCGTCGTCCAGCGCGTCCTTGAGCACCCGCAGGCCCCGGGCCACCCGGCGCCTGGCCTGCACCATGGGGGTGCGGTAGCGCAGCAGCGGCTCCTTGGACTCGCCGGCGCCCGCCGGCTCGTACTCCCGCTCGTCGTCGCCGACCAGCACGAACCAGCGCACCGGCACGTGCCAGGTGGCGGTACGGATCCAGGGCCGCGCGTCGGGGTTGCGTTCACGCCACGAGTCGTGGTCGGCGGCGGCCTGCAGCCGTACGACCGGCGGCAGCATCGCGTCGAGCACCGACTCGGGCACCAGCGCGCCGGCCTGCTCCAGCGCCAGCCAGCCGCGCAGCCGGGTGCGCCACGGGCAGACGTGGGTCACCCCGCCCACCACGGCGACGAAGGCGTCCGCGCTCTCGTGCACGGGGACGGCGATCGGCGGCACCGGGACCAGGCCGGCCAGCGACTGCCGCAGTTCGTCCTGTGCGGTCCGCTCGGAGCCGGCCGCGGCATAGCGGTACCAATGGCTGCGTTCGGGCTCGGGAAAGGCCGCCAGCGGCTCGTACACCCGCAAGTACGCCGCGTAGGGGACCACTACCGGTGAACCGCCCACGCCCGCTCCCTCGCGCCACCGTGCCGACATCACGATCGTCCCACGCGACCACGCCGACCGGACGTGATCCCGGCCACCCGGGCGGGCCCGCAGGGCCTACGCTGTGCCCATCAACCCCTCCGCCACCCGCACGGGGGGCGCGACAACCCGAAAGCACTAGGGACCACTGGACTATGGGAGTCACCACCGTGACCGACGTACGACAGACCGAGAGTGTCGTCGCCACGCTGTTCCGATCGGAGCAGGGCGGACACGAGCAGGTCGTCCTCTGCCAGGACCGCACGTCAGGGCTGAAGGCCGTGATCGCGCTCCACTCCACCGCCCTGGGCCCCGCCCTGGGCGGTACCCGTTTCTTCCCCTACGCCTCGGACGACGCGGCCGTCGAGGACGCGCTGAACCTCGCCCGCGGCATGTCGTACAAGAACGCGCTGGCCGGCCTCGACCACGGCGGCGGCAAGGCCGTCATCATCGGCGACCCCGACCTGGACAAGACCGAGCAGCTGCTGCTGGCCTACGGCCGCTTCGTCGCCTCGCTCGGCGGCCGCTACGTGACCGCGTGCGACGTCGGCACCTACGTCGCCGACATGGACGTCGTCGCCCGCGAGAACCGCTGGACCACCGGCCGCTCCCCCGAGAACGGCGGCGCGGGCGACTCCTCCGTGCTCACCGCCTTCGGCGTCTTCCAGGGCATGCGCGCCGCCGCCCGCGTCCAGTGGGGCGAGCCGTCGCTGCGCGGCCGCCGGGTCGGCGTGGCCGGCGTCGGCAAGGTCGGCAAGCACCTGGTGCAGCACCTGCTCGACGACGGGGCCGAGGTCGTGGTCACCGACGTGCGGGCCGACGCGGTGGACGCGATCACCGCACGCCACCCGCAGGTCGGCGCGGTCGTCGACGCCGACGTGCTGGTGCGCACCCCGCTCGACGTCTACGCCCCCTGCGCGCTCGGCCACGCCCTGGACGACGCGACGGTGGCCGCGCTGACCGCGACGGTGGTGTGCGGCGCGGCCAACAACCAGCTCGCCCACCCCGGGGTCGAGAAGGACCTCGCCGACCGCGGCATCCTCTACGCGCCCGACTACGTCGTGAACGCCGGCGGTGTGATCCAGGTCGCGGACGAACTGCACGGTTTCGATTTCGACCGGGCCAAGGCCAAGGCGACGAAGATCTACGACACGACACTGGCCATTTTCGACCGTGCGAAGGCCGACGGTGTGCCCCCCGCGGTCGCCGCCGACCGGCTCGCCGAGCAGCGGATGGCGGAGCGCACCGCGGCAGCGCAATGGCTGCGTCCTTGAGTGACGCACGTGACCGAACGCACGGCCCGATAGCAAGTTCGCGCTAGAAGAAGGTAAAATCGGGCCTGACCAGGCAGGACAGGGTCGTGAACGACCCCTGATCCGACGCGCGTCGTGCGGGCGACGTACCGTGCGGCGTCGGAAGCAGGTACCGTTGAGGCCCTACGGACCGGTCTCTCCCCGGAGAGACCGCTCCGCATCATGAACGCGTGTCAAGACTCGGGGCCGTTGAGCCCCGCCGTTAAGGGGGTCGAGCCATGGGGCGCGGCCGGGCCAAGGCCAAGCAGACGAAGGTCGCCCGCCAGCTGAAGTACAACAGCGGCGGTACAGATCTCTCACGTCTGGCCGACGAGCTGGGCGCATCGCCGTCGAGGCCGGTTAATCCGGAGCCTGTCGAGGACGATGACGACGAGTTGGACGACGACGACCCGTACGCTCAGTACGCGGAGCTGTACAACGACGACGACGATGACGAGGACGACCAGTCCTCCGACTCCTCGTCCTCGTCACAGCGCCGTCGCGCTTGACGCAGCGAAGAGACCGCACACGCTGACCCGGCCGGGGGCGATCAGCCCCGGACCGGGTTTCGTCGTGCCCGAGCACGGCCGGCCGGGCGGACGAATCCGGCCACCGGGGGGATCCCCGGGTGCGCCGGCGTGGCCGCCACCTGGCCGGTCACCGGGTCAGCCGGCGTAGTCACCGACGAGCTCCACGGTGGCCGCGCCGCTCTCGCGTGCCGTGACCTCGCCCGCGACCCAGGCCTCCACGCCCCGGTCGGCCAGCGTGGCCAGGGCCACCTCGACCGACTCCTGCGGCACCACCGCGACCATGCCGACGCCCATGTTCAGCGTCTTCTCCAGCTCGCCGCGCGCGACCCGGCCCGCGTCGCCGACCAGGCCGAAGATCGGCGCAGGCGTCCAGGTGGAGCGGTCGACCGAGGCGTGCAGGCCGTCCGGCAGTACCCGGGCCAGGTTGTTGGCCAGCCCGCCGCCGGTGACGTGCGAGAAGGCGTGCACCTCGGCGGTGCGGGTCAGCGACAGGCAGTCCAGCGAGTAGATCCTGGTCGGTTCGAGCAGCTCCTCGCCGAGGGTCCTGCCCAGCTCCGGGACCTCCCGGTCCAGCGCCCAGCCGGCCCGGTCGAAGAGCACATGGCGGACCAGGCTGTACCCGTTCGAGTGAAGCCCGGAGGACTCGATCGCGATCACCGCGTCACCCATACGGACGCGCTCGGCGCCCAGCAGGTCGTCGGCCTCGACCACTCCGGTGCCCGCGCCCGCGACGTCGAAGTCGTCGGGGCCCAGCAGCCCGGGGTGCTCGGCGGTCTCGCCGCCGACCAGCGCGCAGCCGGCCAGCACGCAGCCCTCGGCGATGCCCTTGACGATGGCCGCGACCCGCTCGGGGTGCAGCTTGCCGACACAGATGTAGTCGGTCATGAACAGCGGCTCGGCCCCGCACACCACCAGGTCGTCCACGACCATGCCGACCAGGTCGTGGCCGATGGTGTCGTAGACGCCCATCCGGCGGGCGATGTCCACCTTGGTGCCGACGCCGTCGGTCGCGGAGGCCAGCAGCGGCTGCTCGTAGCGCTTGAGCGCGGAGGCGTCGAAGAGGCCCGCGAAGCCGCCGATGCCGCCGACCACCTCGGGGCGGGTCGCCTTGCGCACCCACTCCTTCATCAGCGCCACGGCGTGGTCGCCGGCCTCGATGTCGACGCCCGCGGCGGCGTAGCTGGCACCTGTCGTTCCGGTTGTCTCAGACATTGCTGGCACTTTCGTGTCGGGTGAGAGGTCGGAAGCTCACGGCCTGCGCAGGGCGTCGGCCGCGTCCGCGCCTCCGGCCAGCTCGACCTCGAGCAGCTGCTTGCCCAGCAGCTCCGGGTCGGGCAGGTCCATGGGGTATTCGCCGTCGAAGCAGGCCCGGCACAGGTTGGGCTTGGCGATGGTGGTCGCCTCGACCATGGCGTCGAGCGAGATGTACGCGAGCGAGTCGGCGCCCAGCGAGGTGCCGATCTCCTCGACCGACATGCCGTTGGCGATGAGTTCCGCCCGGGTGGCGAAGTCGATGCCGAAGAAGCACGGCCATTTCACCGGCGGCGACGAGATCCGTACGTGCACCTCGGCCGCGCCCGCCTCGCGCAGCATCCGCACCAGGGCGCGCTGGGTGTTGCCGCGGACGATCGAGTCGTCCACCACCACGAGGCGCTTGCCGCGGATGACTTCCTTGAGCGGGTTGAGCTTGAGCCGGATGCCGAGCTGCCTGATGGTCTGCGAGGGCTGGATGAAGGTCCGGCCGACGTAGCTGTTCTTGACCAGGCCCGAGCCGTACGGGATACCGCTGGCCTCGGCGTAGCCGACCGCGGCCGGGGTGCCGGACTCCGGCGTCGGTATCACCAGGTCGGCGTCGACCGGCGCCTCCTTGGCCAGCCGGCGGCCCATCTCGACCCGGGAGAGGTAGACGTTGCGGCCCGCGATGTCGGTGTCGGGCCTGGCCAGGTAGACGTATTCGAACACGCAGCCCTTGGGGCGGGCCTCGGCGAAGCGGGACGTCCGCAGCCCCTGCTCGTCGATCGCGACCATTTCGCCGGGCTCGATCTCCCGGACGAAGCTGGCGCCGCAGATGTCCAGCGCGGCGCTCTCCGACGCGACGACCCAGCCGCGCTCCAGCCGGCCGAGTACCAGCGGGCGGATGCCCTGCGGGTCACGGGCGGCGTAGAGGGTGTGCTCGTCCATGTAGACGAGGCTGAAAGCACCCTTGATTTTCGGCAGCACCTGCAGTCCGGCCTGCTCGACCGACAGCGGGGTGCCGTCGGGGCCGGTCTGCCCGGCGAGCAGGGCGGTGATGAGATCGGTGTCGTTGGTCGCGGCCACCCGGGTGGTACGCCCCGGGGTCTGCGGCAGGTCGGCGACCATCCCGGCCAGTTCGGCCGTGTTGACCAGGTTGCCGTTGTGCCCGAGCGCGATGGAGCCCTGGGCGGTGGCGCGGAAGGTGGGCTGCGCGTTCTCCCACACCGATGCGCCGGTGGTCGAGTAGCGGGCGTGGCCGACGGCGATGTGGCCGGTCAGCGAGCCGAGCGAGGTCTCGTCGAAGACCTGGGAGACCAGGCCCATGTCCTTGAAGACCAGAATCTGGGAGCCGTTGCTCACTGCGATGCCCGCGGATTCCTGTCCGCGGTGCTGCAGGGCGTACAGCCCGAAATAGGTGAGTTTGGCGACCTCTTCGCCGGGGGCCCAGACACCGAAGACGCCACACGCGTCCTGGGGGCCCTTCTCGCCGGGGAGCAGGTCGTGGCTGAGTCGTCCGTCACCACGAGGCACATCACCGAGTCTAGGGCAGGTTCGCCGATCGGCCGAACGAGGGACCCGCATGATCAGCGCTTCTATGCGCGTAGCGCCTTGGGGGACACGGGGGTGTGACGTGCCCCCCAAGGTACGTGCTTGCCGGCCGGTAAGGGGGTTCGCACCCGGCCGACGACTGCGCCCCGCATCATAGGGCCGCCGTGCCGCCCGCGGACGCACACGTCGTCGCCCGGCGGGCAATCCCCGCCGGGGTCGGCGCGGAAGCGTCGCGGAATGGCTGGAAATGATCGCCGCCGGGCGGCGGGCAGCCGGCCGCTCCCGGGGTTCAGGCGGGCACCTTCCCTGGTCGGGCCGGGTGGCCGGAATTCGGAATTCCGGGTGAGTTCCTGGGTGAATTTTCGGGAGCAGATCGCCCGGGCATATGCGGGAGAGACGACCGGCATCATTCCGTCACGCCATTACCGCGCATTCAGGGGCATCACGGGCGGGAAATGCGCGGCGGCCGGACCGCGGCCGGATCACGGCAGGATCGCCGCCGGATCGCTGTGACGCGGCGGTCAGCGCATGACCGGCAGATACGGGCCCAGGTCCGCGCGTTCCCCGCTGGCCGCGACGGCGGCCGCCGCCAGCGCCTCGGACCAGGCAGTACGCCCGGTCGCGAGCCGGATCCAGGTCAGCGGGTCGGTCTCCACGACGTTCGGCGGTGTGCCACGGGTGTGCCGCGGCCCCTCGACGCACTGCACCGCCGCGTAGGGCGGCACCCGTACCTCGACCGCGTTGCCCGGCGCCTTCGCGGCGAGCGCGTCGGCGAGCAGCCGGACCACCGCGGCCAGCGCCTGCCGGTCGAAGGCCACGGCGTGGCCCGTCGCCCGCGCCAGGTCGTCGCCGTGCACCACCAGTTCGACCAGCCGCGTCACGGTGAAGTCCAGCGCCCGCATGCCGCCGAAGGGTTCAGCGAGCGCCCTCCCGGACCGCAGGGCCTCCTCGCGCAGCCCGCCGAGGCCGTCCACCGCCGCCTCCATCGCGGCCACCGGGTCCCCCATCGCCTGCTCGGCCTCGCGCGTCGAGGCGTCCAG